>JAEZED010000153.1 GCA_023417885.1 Planctomycetota bacterium | reverse complement strand
CCGCTGCGCGGGTCGCGTTCAGGACAATCGCAGGCGGATCATGCGCGACCGGGCCGGCCTGGCCCGGCCGCCGTCCACGCGCCGAGCCCACGCGGGCACGGCGCGGCGGCCCTTGTCCGCGCCTGCCCGGAATCCCTGTCTTTCGGCGGAGGTGCGTGAGCCATGACACAGACCCTTGATGCACGCGATCACGGGATCGCGATCACCGAGTCGGACCACCGTCGGCTGGATGAGATCCTCCAGTCCGAGGGGCACCGGCACGTCAACCCGGCGCTGCTGCGCGCGCTTCGGCAGGAGCTGGAGCGCAGCAACGTCGTCCCCGACTCCGACGTCTCCAGCGTCGTCGTCACGATGAACACGCAGGTGCGCGTGCGCGACCTGGATCTCGGCGGCACCGCCGTCTACACGCTGGTCTACCCCGAGCAGGCGGACATCGAGACGGGGAAGATCTCCGTGCTGGCGCCGATGGGCCTGGCGCTGCTGGGCGCGCGGCTCGGCGACACCGTCGAATTCGACACGCCGGGCGGGCGGCGGCGACTGAAGATCGTGAAAGTCCCCTACCAGCCCGAGGCGTGGGGCCACACCCACCTCTGACCCGACCTGCGACGGCTGCGGCGCCTGCGGGCGCTTCGTGCGGCCGAGTCCGATCACCAAACCTGACCAACAACGGAGTGACACCATGCTGATGCCGGAGACCGCCATTTCGATTCGTGACAAGGAGCGTTTGATCGACACGATCCGCCAGGCGCGCAACTCCTGGGTGACGTTCGCGCCGTCGCTCGACTCCTTCTGGAGCGAGCTGCGCAACGTGCCGGGGCTGCATCCCACGGACGTGCCGGAGAACGTGATCACGATGGACTCGCGCTTCGTCGTGCGCGACGAGCGCAACAACACGAAGGCGACCTTCACGCTCGTCTACCCGGAGGAGGCGGACCCGGAGCGCGGCCGCGTCTCCGTGCTCAGCCCGCCGGGGATGGCGCTGCTGGGCGCCTGTGTCGGCGACAATGTCCAGTGGTTCGCCGACGAGAAGCTCAAGAGCGTCGTCGTGACGGAGCTGCTCCACCAGCCGGAGAAGGTGGCCCGCCTCGAGCGCCACGCCCGGGAGCGCGCCAGGGGCGAAGGGAACGGCAACCTCGCCAGCGCGAGCCAGGCCGCCGGCGCGGGCAGTCCGACCAACGGCAGCCGCGCCGGGCTATGATCCGGTGACGCACCCGTAGCTCAATTGGACAGAGCATCGGTCTTCGGAACCGAGGGTTGCAGGTTCGAGTCCTGCCGGGTGTGCTGGGTCGGTTACCCGCCGCGTTCTGCGAAGGGTTGCCTCTCCTGCGGGGGAACGAGATCCGGCTCCGGGAGCACGGGTCGCGCGGGGTCGCGGCGGACCTGGAGGTAGCCCCAGAGTTCGACGCTCTGCCCGTCGGCCGACTTGGCGCGGATGCGGTAGCTGACGGGCGTCTCTTCCTCGAAGCGGCCGAGCGAGATGCGGTCCGGCGCAGGGTCCTGCGCGGGCACTTCGATCGCGCGCCAGGGCTGGCCGAGCGCGGTCTGGATGGAAACCTCCAGGGATGCCAGCTCCACACCTTCAGGCCAGCGCAGCTTGAGAGTCACATCGGTGTCCGGCGCGGGCACTGCCGGTTCCGGCAATGCGGTGAAGGTGGTGAAGAGATCGCTTGCGTTCCCCGCCGCCGTGTCGTCCGGGGCGGACCAGCCGAGGCGCTCTTTCTGAGAGGGGTTGAGCCACGCCTCGTTGATCCAGCCGCGGTACTGGCCGAGGCTCATGACGCTGCCGTCGCCCGGCTCCGGGTGGGGCAGGCCGATCGTGTGGCCGACGCCTTCGTGGTAGACGACACAGTCGGATCCGCGGTAAGGCACGCGCCAGCCGTCGGCGCTCACGAGTCCCCAGCCGGCGCCGCGGTCGGCGAGGTATGCCGCACGCGCGCCGCCGGCGCCGGAGCCCGGGTGGTGGAGGCCGTTGATGAACTGCCCTTCAAACGTGAAGCCGCCGTCCTCGGTCGGGCGGACGCGGTAGAAGTCCTCCAACGGCCGCCAGTTGATGTCGCTGAGCACGAGGAGGATGCGGAAGGTCTTCCCCGGCTCGCGCGGGAAGTCGATGCCGTCGGCGACCTCCTCGAGGGTGCGCCAGTAGATGCGGTTGGCATCCCCCTCGCGCAGCTGTGCGGTCGTGCGGCGCGAGATGAAGGGGCGGTCGCGGACGATGGCGCGGGCCTGCGACTGGCCCTGGTACTCGCGCTGGTGAAACTGCTCCACGCGCTTTGCGTAGTACTCGATGCGCTCCTTCCAGTCCGGAAGGGGCTCGCGATCGGATGGGACGAAGTAGACCATCGTGACGACGACACGGTCGATCGGATGGCGGCCGTCCCAGGTCTTCATCGCCCCTTCGTCCCCGGCGCGCGCCGCGTCGGGGGCGGGGAACAGAAAGGCTATCAGAACGAGGAGGCTGGCAACGGTGGCATGCTTCATGTTCGGTCTCACGGATGTGTCTTGCGCACGGAGAGCGTCTCGGGCGTGCGCGAAGGGGTCGTCTCGACGACGGCGGCGCCCGCGGCCTCGGGCGCAGGTTCGTCGCGCGAGCGGATCCACAGAAGATAGAGCCCATGCGCGGGGGCGGTCGGGCCGGATGCCTTGCGGTCGCGCGCCGCGAGCACTTCCGGAATGGTCGCCGCCTCGCGCCGGCCGAGGCCGACCTGGATCAGCGTGCCGGTCATGATCCGCACCTGGTGCCAGAGAAAGCCGCCGCCGGCGAACTCGACGACGACGTCATCGTTCTCAGCGCGCACGGAGGCTTCGCTGACGGTGCGGACGGTCGTGTCTCGCCCGTGACCCGGCTTGACGAAGCTCGCAAAGTCATGCTCCCCGACAAGGTGGCGTGCCGCCTCCTGCATGGCGGGGAGGTCGAGCGGTTTGGGCATGTGCAGGGCGAGGTCGGCCCGGAAGATGTCCTTGAGCGGCGCGTTGTGGATGACGTAGCGGTAAGCCTTCTCGACCGTGCTGCCGATGGCGTCGAACGTGTCGGGCACCGGCTCGATCGCGTCGATGCGGATGTCGTCAGGCAGCTTCGCGTTGGCGGCGAGCAGGATGCGCTCGGATGCGATCTGAGTGCGGATCGTATCGAAGTGAGCGACCTGGCCGAGCGCGTGGACACCGGCGTCGGTGCGGCTGGAGCCGACGACCTGCACGTCATGGCCGAGCGTGCGCGTGAGGGCGAGCCGCACCTCGTTCTGCACGGTGGGCAACTCATCGCCGGCGGCGGGGATCTGCCGCTGCCAGCCGTGGTAGCGCGTGCCGCGGTAGGCGAGGGTGAGCTTGTATCGCTGCGTGTCAGGCAAGGCTTGGTATTGAACTGGCTTGGGACTTTGGGGATTGAACCACGAAGACACGAAGGAACGAAGAGATGGAGCAGTGATTTCAGGCGCATAGCCGGAGTCACCGCGCTCAGAGCACTCCAGCGTGGTCTTCGTGATCAACTCCCCGTCTCGTGACGGGCGAGGGTCTCCAGGACCTCCGCCTTCACGCCCGGTGCGCATGCCACCCAGTCGGGGCCGTAGATGTCCTCGCCGCCGTCCCAGTTGCCGGCCCAGCCGCCGGCCTCGCGGAAGATGGGGGGCATGGCGGCGCAGTCCCACGGGCTGATCTTCGGGTCGAGCATGGCCTCCGCGCGGCCGGTCGCGACGAGCGCATACCCGAAGGCATCACCCCAGCCGCGGTTGAGTTTGCAGCGGTCGGCAAGGTCGCGAAAGGCGCCGGATCGGTCGATGGCGCGCGTGACGCTGCCGGCGAGGATGGTGGCATCCTCGATGCGGGCGACATCGGAGCAGCGGGTTCGGCGACCGTTCCAGAAACATCCCTCCCCGTCGGCGGCGGCGATGAGGTCGTCGAGGGCCGGCAGGTAGATGACACCGACGCTCGGACGGCCATCGACGAGGCAGGCGACGAGCGTGCCGTAGAGGGGGACGCCGTGGATGAAGCTCTTGGTGCCGTCGATCGGGTCGATGATCCAGGTGAAGCGATCGTCGCCGGCGTGATCGTCCCCTTCCTCTCCCTTGATGGCGTGGGAGGGGAAGTATCGCAGGATCGCTTCGCGACAGACCTGCTCGGCCTCGCGATCGGCGATGGTCACGGGGGTGGCATCCGGCTTGTCCTCGACGGCGAGGCCGCGCGTGTTGAAGTAAGCGAGCGTGCGCCGTCCGGCAGCATGAGCGGCGTTGATCGCGACGTCGAGGATTTGGCGCGGGGAGGGAGGGGGCATGGGAGAAGGGTAGCCGGCGTAGTGTCGAAGTGTTGCATGGCGTGCGAGTGCCCCACGCATTGCAATGCGTGGGCATGGCATACGGGTGGCGTATCGATTCAGACAGCATTGTCGGTATGCGCGGAAGTCGTCGGAGCAGGATCAGGTTCGATCCACCCTGGTCCTGATACGACGCAGGAACCCCGGCGCGGTAGCGTGGTCTGCATGAATGCGTGGCGCGGGTGGTGGCATTGCAACGGGGCCACGTACGGGAGCTGGCTGCGCGGTGATCCGCGCGGCTGGCGCGCCCGGCATCATCGCGAGCATTGCGAGGGGGACTACCGGAACCCTCCCCCACCCGGCGAGCATGCAGGGCTGCTGCAGGTGTCGCGAGTTGGAATGACGCGCGCGGGGAGATCGAAAGTGCTGCTGGATGTGCCGTCGCGCGCCGTCGCGGCGCGCGTGATGCGAGAGGCGCTTTTATGGCATGACGTGGCGCTGGTCGATCTGTGTGTCGATCGCGTGCACTTTCATCTGCTCGCGCGGTTCGCGCCGATCGATCGTCCGCTCCGCGCGGGCGTCGCGACCGATCGCTCGGCCCGGCATCTGGTCGGCATCGCCAAGAAGCGCGCCGCCCGCGCGCTGAGCGACTTGGGACTCGTCCGGGAAGGGGGCGTCTGGGGGAAGCGGTGCGGGATGCGCGGCATTCGCGACCGCTCGCACCAGCTTTCCGTCGCTCGCTACATCCCGCGCCACGCGTGCAAGGGCGCGATCGTCTGGTCATGGCTCAAGCGCCAAGGATTGCTCGAGATCCCAATCGAGGACCTGATCGAAGAAGCAAGGCGTTGGAGAGCGTGATTTGCCATGCCCACGCATTGCAATGCGTGGGCGATCGATATCACCTCACAACCGCTCGGCAATCTGCACCGCGTTCGTTGCCGCGCCCTTGCGGATCTGGTCGCCTGCGAGGAAGAGATCGATGCCCCGCCCGTCCGGCACGCTTGCATCCTGGCGAATGCGGCCGACGAGCACGTCGTCCTGGCCCGTCGCGAGGATCGGCATCGGGAAGGTGTTCCGCTCGGCCTCATCCACGATCCGCACGCCCGGGGCGTTCGACAGCACTTCACGCACCTGCTGCGGCGTCACGGGGCGCACGAACTCCAGGTTCACGCTCTCGCAGTGCGCGCGGGGCACGGGAACACGGATGCACGTGGCGCTGATCGCCATCTCGGGCGCGCCGAAGATCTTGCGCGTCTCGTGCACCATCTTCCGCTCCTCCTCGTTGCAGCCCGTCTCGTCGATCGCGCTGTTATGGGAGAAGAGGTTGTCCACGATCGGGTGCGGAAAGAGCTTCGCCTGCGGCGGACGCCCCTCGGCCCGGGCCTTCTGCTGCGCCTCCAGCTCCAGCAGCCCCTGCTGCCCCGCCCCGCTGACCGCCTGGTAGGTGCTCACCACGATCCGCTTCACCTTGAACCGCTCGTGCAGCGGCCAGACCGGCACGTTCATGATGATCGTGCTGCAATTCGGGTTCGCGATCAGGCCGGGGTGCCGCCGCATCGCCTCCGGATTCACCTCAGGCACCACCAGCGGGATCCCCTCCTTCATGCGGAAGGCGCTGGTGTTGTCGATCACGATCGCGCCGGCCTCCACCGCGGCGGAGGCGAACTCCCGGCTGATGCTTCCGCCGGCGCTGAAGAACGCCACCTCCACGCCCCGGAAGCTCTCCTTCGTCAGCTCCTCCACCTTCAGAGACTCACCGCGGAAGGTGCAGGTCTTCCCCGCGCTCCGGGCGCTGGCGAGGAGGCGCAGGGAGGCCACGGGGAAGCTGCGCTCCTCGAGAATGCGCAGCAGTTCCTGCCCTACCGCCCCGGTCGCTCCGACGATGGCTACGTGTCTCGACATCTGGTCGGGAAGGATAGGTCGCTCCCGCCCGCCTGTTGAGGTCACGCCATGGCAGCGCCCCCCCGGCCGCTTGCATTGGCCGCATCATGCATCGCGATGATGCGCAATACGTGACCCCGCTCCTGCTGCTTCCCCTCGTCCTTCTCGCCTGCACCCGTCCTGCTGGGGCGCAGGAGGCCCAGCCGACCCGGCCACGCGTTGGCGAACCTCGTGAGGAAGATACCCGCCACCACGATACCGGCGGCGGACAGCGCGAAGTTGAGCAGCGATCCCAGCATCGATGCATGCGTGCGGCAAGGGTGTCCTGATGGTTATGCTACCTTGGGCCCTGCCGCAAGCCGAAGGGCTGTTGGAGGTGCATTGTCCTTGCAGGTGGAGCCGATGGACACAAAGCGTCTCTCGCTGCCTGCGCCGCATGCCAGCAGCATCCAGGATGTCGTTCGCGAATTGGGCACCGATCCTGAGCGCGGGCTTTCGGAGGCTGAAGCGCAGGCGCGGCTGGGGAGATGGGGGGCCAACCGTCTGGCAGAGGCGCCCACCCGCCCGTGGTGGGTCCGCCTAGCCCGGCAGTTCAGCAATTTGGTCATCTGGATCCTGATCTTCGCGGCCGTCGTCTCCGGCCTGCTCGGCGACTGGTTCGACGCCGCCATCATCCTCGCAATCGTCGTGCTGAACGGCGTCCTCGGCTTCATTCAGGAAGAGCGAGCCGAGCGGGCGCTTGCCCTGCTGCGCGGCATGGCCATCCCCCACGCCAGGACCGTGCGCGACGGCCAGCACCTCGTGTTGCCCGTCCGCCAGCTCGTGCCTGGGGATCGCGTGGATCTCGAGGCGGGGGATCACGTGCCCGCCGACCTGCGATTGCTCGCCTCCGCCGGATTTCGCGTGCAGGAGGCCGCCCTGACCGGCGAATCTATCCCCGTGGACAAGGACCACCGCCCGGCCCTGCCGCCCACCACGCCACTGGCCGACCGCGTGAATATCGCTCACATGGGCACCAGCGTGACTGCCGGAAGCGCCGCCGGCATCGTGGTGGCGACTGCGATGCAGACCGAGATTGGAAGGATCGCCAGCCTGCTCCAGGCGCAGGAAGCCGAGCCCACCCCGCTCCAGCGCCGCCTGGAGGAGCTGGGCCGCACACTGATCTGGATCGTCCTGGGAATCGTGTCGCTGATCTTCCTGCTCCAGTTGCTGCGCGGCGGGGCGCTGCTCAACGTGTTCCTGCTCTCCGTGAGCCTTGCGGTGGCCGCGGTTCCTGAGGGCCTGCCCGCCGTTGTGACCATTTCCCTGGCGCTGGGACTTCAGCGGATGGCGCGGCGTAACGCGCTGATCCGCCGCCTTCCGAGCGTGGAAACGCTTGGGGCCGTCACGGTGATCTGCTCGGACAAGACCGGCACGCTGACTCGCAACGAGATGACGGTGCGGGAGATCTATGCCGGTGGGGAGCGGTTCCATGTTGACGGCAGTGGCTACGCGCCCGAGGGATCGTTTCGACGGCAGCCTGGCGTGGCAGCCGGCTCCTCCGGCGAGGCGATCGAACCAAAACAGGAGCCGGATCTCCTGCAGACCCTGGTCACCGGGGCTTGGTGCAACCACGCCTATGTCAGCCGCGATGAGCTGGGGCAGTGGCTCCTGGTGGGCGACCCGACCGAGGGTGCCCTGGTCGTGGCGGCGCGGAAGGCAGGAATCGAAATGGCCGATCGCGAGGCCGCGTTGACCCACGAGATCCCGTTCGATTCTGACCGCAAGGCGATGTCGGTGGTCGCGCTGCAGGATGGGCTCTACGTGATGTATACGAAGGGGGCACCCGAAGTGGTCTTGACAAAATGCGACCGGATCCAAATGGGCGGCGCGCCCCGTCCGCTCACCGAAGCGGATGGCCGGCGGATCATGGAGGCAGCCCATTCCATGGGAGAACAGGGTCTGCGGGTGCTGGCGATGGCATTCCGACCCGATGTTGAGCCGCAGGAGGAGGACGAGGCCCGCCTCATCTTCGCCGGCATGGCGGGAATGATGGATCCACCGCGCGAGGAGGCGCGTGCGGCCGTCGAGCGCTGCCGCACCGCGGGAATCCGACCCGTAATGATCACCGGCGATCACCCGGATACCGCGCGGGCGATAGCGATCGGGCTGGGTATCTCCGAAGCCGCCCAGCCGGTTGTGATCGGCTCGGAGCTCGACCAGATGAGCCAGGCGCAGCTTGCCGCCCAGGTCGGCAGGACCAACGTTTACGGGCGCGTCACCGCCGAGCACAAGCTGCGAATCGTCAACGCGCTGCGCGACCAGCACGATGTGGTGGCCATGACCGGCGACGGCGTGAACGACGCTCCCTCGGTCAAGGCGGCGGACATCGGAATCGCCATGGGGATCACGGGGACCGACGTTACCAAGGAGGCGTCGGACATGGTGCTGACCGACGACAATTTCGCCTCGATCGTGAACGCGGTCGAGGAAGGGCGCACGATCTACGACAACATACGCAAGTTCGTGCACTACCTGCTGGCCACCAATGCCGGCGAGGTCATCCTGATGTTCGTTGCGGCCCTGATGGGGTGGCCTGCACCTCTGTTTGCCATCCAGATCCTCTGGATCAACCTCGTGACCGACGCGCTCCCCGCCCTTGCCCTCGCTGTCGAGCAACCCGAGCCGGACATCATGTCACGTCCGCCACGCCCGCCCCGCGACAGGGTCATCAGCCGGACCCGCGGGCTGCTGATTCTCTACCACGGCCTCCTCATCGCCGCCGTCAGCACGATCGCCTTTCTGGTTATCTCCGGACCCGGCAACGCACGCTTGCCCGAAGCTCGCACCGCCGCCTTTTGTACGATCGCCTACGCACAGCTCGTCTTCGCCTTCGCATGCCGCAGCCATCGCTACACCCTGCCGCAGCTTGGGGCCTTCACCAACCGATGGCTGCTCCTGGCCATCCTCACCTCCACGCTGCTCCAGACGGCGGTGGTCCTCGTCCCGTTCCTCCAGCCGCTTTTCAAGACTGTCCCCGCGTTCTCGGCATGGGAGTGGGCCATGATTGCCCTTCTCGCCCTGACGCCGGTGACGTTTGTCGAGGTGGCCAAGTTGATCCACGCCGCTTTGCCGGGACGCCGTCATCGGCTGGCAACGGAGTAGGACGCCGTTCCATTGGCTGCATCCCTGGGCGAGATACGCCCCGTCTGACCATCCTGCTCCCCTTGCAGACGTCGACTTCTCCGATTCCGGACGCTTGCATTGACTCGGCCGGCAGGCATCATCGTTGCCCTCATGCGCTCATTCCTCACCTCGCTCGTGCTTCTTCCCCTGTTCCTGGCATCGTGTGCCGCCGCCGAACTGAGCCGACAGGACCAACCCGCCACTCGGCCCGCCACCGGGCAGGGCATCACCACCCCGTCCGAGCACCTCGGCCGCCCGCTCGGCGTCGACTTCCAGCTCGCCGACTGGGAAGAGGTCAGCAGCTACTACCGCCTGCTCGGGGAGCAGAGCCCCAACGTCCAGACGCTCGAGGTCGGGGAGACGACCGAGGGACGCGACTTCCTGATCATGGTCATCTCTTCCGAGGAGAACCTGGCGAACCTCGACCAGATCAAGCAGCGGGCGCGCATGCTGGCCGACCCGCGCGGCAAGAGCGACGAGGAACTGCGCGACGCCGTCGAGAACGGCGTGCCGATCATTTTCGTCTCCTGCCAGATCCATTCCACCGAGACTGCGGGCAGCCAGTTCTCGATGGAGCTGGCCCACACCCTCGCCACGAGCGACGAGGCCCCCTGGAAGTCGGCGCGCGAGCAGGCGGTGACCGTCATCTACACCACCAACCCGGACGGCGTGGACGAGGTCGCCCGCTGGTATCGCGAGCATGTCGGCGGGCCGTACGAAGCCAGCGGCCTGCTCCGCCTCTACCAGCTCTACACCGGCCATGACAACAACCGCGACTGGTTCATGCTCACGCAGGACGAGACGCGCATCGTCACCGAGATGCTCTACACCGAGTGGTTCCCGACGATCTACTGGGATGTCCACCAGCAGGGGAGCAACGGGGAGCGCATGTTCGTGCCTCCCTACCGCGACCCGCTCAACCCGAACCTCGACCCCGGCATCATCACCGCCATCGACGCCATCGGCAGCCGGGCGCTGCTCGACATGACGCGCGACGGCCTCACCGGCATCAGCACCGGCGTCAGCTACGACATGTGGTGGAACGGCGGAAACCGGAACGTCCCCGTCCGGCACAACATCGTCGGCATCCTCACCGAGGCCGCCAGCGTCGACATCGCCACGCCCCTGTTCCTCCCACGCAACGAGCTGCGCGCGCCCAGCGGCCTGGGCGCATACGAACCGAGCAACCGCTTCCCCGCCCCCTGGCCGGGCGGATGGTGGCGCCTGCGCGACATCATCGACTACGAGATGGGCTTCGCCCGCTCCCTCATGGCCACCGTCACACGCGAGCCCGACCTCTGGCTCACCAACGCTCTCGAGGCCAGCCAGCGCTCCATCGCCGCCGGGGCGGAGCAGGGGCCGCGTGCATGGATCATCCCCAGCGACAACCGCGACCCCGCCGCCGTCAGGCGGCTCGTGGACGTGCTCATCCGCACCGGCGTCGAGATCCACGTCTCCGACAACGAGATCACCGCCGACGGGCGAACGTACCCGGCCGGATCGCTCGTCATCCAGCGCGCCCAGCCATACGGAACGCATGTGAAGGATCTTCTCGACGTGCAGCGCTACCCGGAGGGGGATCCCCCCTATGACGTCGCGGGATGGACGCTCTCCTACCTGCTGGGCGTCCGCCGCGTCGAGGTGATGAGCCCGCTGCCCGAGGACGTGGAGCTGCGCCTCCTCGAACGCGCCAACGAGTTCAGCCCGTCACGCACCTTCAGCTCGCGCGACAGCGACTCGTGGCGCCAGGTGTTCCAGCTCCTGAAGGACGGCCAGGGCGTGCGCTATGTCGTCGACGGCGAGCAGGCGGGCCGATTCCTGCCCCAGGACGCAGATAGTCCCGAGGATGCCGACGAGGGAGATGTCCTGTCCATCGAGCGCATGCCCCGCGTCGGCCTCTATTCGCCGTGGTCCGGCAGCATGGACGAGGGGTGGATGCGATGGGTGCTGGAGGAGTGGGGCGTGCCCTACGTCAGCGTGAAGAACGAGATGCTCCGTGCCGGGCAGCTGGATGACTTCCTCGACGTGCTGATCGTCGCCGACATCTCCGGCCGCCAGCTCGACGAGGGGCGCGCCGCCGGCACGATTCCGCCCGAGTACGCCCGTGGCCTGGCGCCGGAGGGGGCCGTCGCGATCGAGGAGTTCGTCCGCGCCGGCGGGACGCTCATCACCTTCGACAGCGCCAGCGACTGGGCAATCCAGCTCTTCGAGCTGCCGCTGGTGAACGTGGCGCGCGAGAGCCGGGAGTTTTCCTGCCCCGGCAGCGTGCTCCGCGGCATTCCGGAGACGGCCGACGCCGCCATGCCCTTCACGGCGGACCTGCCCGCCAGCGTGCCGCTGTTCTTTTCCGGCTCGGGCGCCTTCCGCGACTTCACGGAGAAGGAGCGGCGCGACGCGGGGCTCGACCCGCGGGCCGATCCCTCCACCCGCCCCGGGGAGCGGCGCGACGCGCAGTGGGGACCGCGCCCGCAGACGCTCCTGCGCTACGCGCCTGAACGCGTGCTTCTCTCCGGCTGGATCCAGCGCCCGGAGGTGATCGAAAACCGCGCCGCATGGATGCGGGCCGAGGTGGGCGACGGCGCCGTTCACCTCTTCGCCTTCCGCCCGCAATACCGCGGCTGGAGCCAGAGCACCTTCCCACTGATCTGGCGCGCGATGCTCTTCGAACAGGCCCAGGATTGACTGGACGACCTCCCCCAAACCAGAAAGCCCGGCCATTCCATGGCCGGGCCTTCTCTTGCGCACAAGGTTTAGATCGCCCTCAGGCGCCCTCGACGGCCTCCGGACGCACGACCTCCACCGAGCAGGGCGCGCCCGCCGCGACGCCGGCGGCGACGGAGCCGAGCATGAAACGCTCGATCACCCGGTGCCCGCGCGCGCCCAGGAAGACGCAGTCGATCCCCTCCTGCTGCGCGTAGTCGTTCACCGCGTAGCGCGGATGACCCTCCAGCACGACCGGCTTGGCCGACAGCCCCGCGTCGCGCAGACGCTGCGCCGAGTTCTCGGCCAGCTCGTTGCCGTAATCGATCAGCTCGCGTCGCGCCGCGACCATCTCCCCGCTGTAGGCCGATGCCTCCGGCCCCAGGCCGGGCGCGGAAACGATCGGCAGATCCACCACGAAAACCACCGCCGCCTGCGTCCCGGCCGGCCACTTCCGGGCGGCGACCGCTTCCACGGCCGCCTCAGCGGCGGGCGAGCCGTCGTCCGCGACCAGCAGGCGCGGCGGAGCATCACCCGCCCGCTCCCGCTTGCGGGCGATGCGCACGTTCCGGCGGCAGTTGTTCACCGCCATCTGCGCCACGCTTCCATGAAACAATCGCCCCATGACGCCGCGACCGTGGCTCCCGACCACGAGCAGATCCGCAGGCCACTCCTCGGCGGCACGCGTCAACTCCCGGTGCGCCACCCCGGCGGCGGCGACTGCCTCCACGTTCCAGCCGGGCATCAGCCCGCGCAGGCGCGCGGCGCCCTTGGAGGCGAGCTCCTTGGCGTCCGCCATCACCGCCTCGCGCCGATCCTTGGCAAGCCAGGCCAGGGCGGGGGAACGCTTTTCGAAGTCGGGATCGACCGGCACGCCCACGTCCGGCGCAACGCTGATGACGCGGGCCTCGACCCCCTCGTCTCCCAGACCAGCGCGGCGCATCTCGTCGATCGCCGCATCGGACGATTCACCGTCTTCGTATCCGATCACGATGCGCATGAGCCTTCTCCTCGTGAAAAGCGGCAAGCCGCTCTCCACTATACGACCCAAGCCGCATCGACCCTAGCGCCGACGCCGGCGGACGACCTTGTGCATCGGGCGACGGCGACGCGGCTTCGCCGACGCCTCCTCCGACCCGGCGGCCTCTCCCTCGGCCTCCGCGGCGCGGACGTAGGAGCGCGGCGCCTCGGTCGCCACGACCGCCGGCCGCGAGGCGCGCGGCTGGCTCGGCACGTACCCCTCCGGGTCCGCGCCCCGGGGAATTTCCATGTTGATCAGGGCCTCGATGCGCGTCAGCTCTTCCCCCTGCTCCGGCGTCACGAAGGTGTACGCCTTCCCCTCGGTCCCCATGCGCGCCGTCCGGCCGATGCGGTGCACGTACGCCTCCGGGTCCTCGGGGACGTCGTAGTTGATGATGTGGCTGATCCCCTGCACGTCGATCCCGCGGCTGGCGAGGTCGGTGGCGACCAGCACCTTGAACTTGTTCTCCCGGAACCCCTTCATCACCTTGTCGCGCTTCGACTGGTTCAGGTTGCCGTGGATCTCGCGCACGTCGATGTTCGCCGCGTGAAGCCGCTTCGTCAGCTTCTCGGCCCCGCGCTTGGTGCGCGTGAAGACGATCGCCAGCTTCGGCTCTTCCTGCTGAAGCAGCTTCAGCACCAGTTCCGCCTTGTCCTGCTCGCTCGCCGGGAGGTAGCACTGCTCCACCTTCTCCACCGTCGGCTTCTCGTCCGCCTCGCTGGCCACGAGCTTGCGCACCATCCCGTCGCGCATGAACTTGCGCGCCAGCCGCTCGATCTCCCCGGCGATCGTCGCCGAGACGAAGATCGTCTGGAGCGGCTCGTCCGGATCCAGGTGCGGAACGTCCTCCCCCTCGGGCGCATCGCGATTGTCCGGGTGAATGCGGTCGCGCGCGAACTCCGTGATCCGCGTCCGCCGGCCGCGGTTGCGGTTCACCGTGTCCAGGATCTGGCGAATGTCGTCCCGGAAGCCGATGTCAAGCATCCGATCCACCTCGTCCAGCACGACGAAGCGGATGTTCGCGAAGTCGATGATCCGCCGGTCGATCAGATCCATCACCCGCCCCGGCGTCCCGACGACCACTTCCGGGCTCGTCTTGATCGCCTTCATCTGCTTCGTGATCCGCTCACCGCCGTAGATCGCGGCGATGCGCAGCGGCGTGAACTTGCACAGCCGCTGGAGCTCGGCCTCCACCTGCACCGCCAGCTCCCGGGTCGGCACGAGGATCAGCGCCTGCGTCGCAAACCCCTTCACCGCGCGGCACAGCAGCGGAACACCAAAGGCCGCCGTCTTGCCCGTGCCCGTCCGCGCCTGGCCGAGGATGTCGAATCCCTCCAGCGCCGGCGGAATGACCAGCGCCTGGATCTCGCTGGGCTCGACGAAGTTCATCTCCGCGAGTCCGCGGAGCACGCTGTTCCGGACGCCAAGTTTCTCGAACGCTTCCGGTAGTGGGGGGTGGTGTGCCTTTTCGCTCATCAGGTCGCACAGTTTAGGCAACGGCAGCCGCGGCATGGCGGACACGTACCGCCCCACGCTTCACAATACCGGGAGCCACGCGGCTCATCGCGGCGGCTCGGAGATGCGGCTCAGTGCCTTGGGCTGCTCCTCCGGGGGGACGCCGTCCGCATCGCCGCCGACGCAGGCCGGGAATGCCTCGAGGATCGCCAGGGCATCGACGAAGGGCGTGCTCGTGCCGGATGCCTGCGCCGCCGCCGCCGCCGCCGCCGCCCGCTGCGTCATCCCACGGCTGCGCTCCTGGAGCCGGGCGAACTCCCCGCCGCTGGCAATGGGCGGGCGTGCGTTGCGACGCCGAACATCCTCCGGAACGCCCCGCGCCCAACCCTCCGCCGTCTCCACGCGTTCCGCCAAGCTCGGGTGGCTGGAGAGGTAGCTCTGGATCCCGCCCCCCGTGTCGTAGCCTGCGGCAATCATGGTTCGGAAGAAATTCGGGAACTTGTCCGGGTCGTAGCCGGCCTGGAGGTGCATCTTGAAGCCGAAGCGATCCGCCTCGCGCTCGTTTTCACGCCCGAACCCCAGTCCAAACAACTGGCCACCCATCGCCGCCACGCCCGCCGCTGCCATGCCTGTCTCGGCACGGCTTCCGTCCTCGGAGATCGCCGCGGCGCCCAAGCCCACCAGGCCCGCCGCGGCGAGGATTCCCATCTGCTGATCCATGCTCTCCTGCACGTGCCGGCCGAGGATGTGCCCGAACTCATGCCCCACGACGGCGGCGAAAGCGTCCTCGCTGTCGCTCTCGTCGAAGAGCTTGCTGTACATGTAGACATGCGTTCCGCCGGTGGTGAAGGCGTTGGGCGTGGGACTGGCCACGAGGTGGAACCGCACGTTCTCGAACATCCACGCCTCGCCGGGAAGCTCCCCCTGCGCGTGAAGCTCGCGGCCGGCCTGAACGATGCGGTCGCCAACCTGCTGCACGTAGGCGGCCAGCTCCGGATCCGTCACCACCGTCGGCTCGATCTGCTGGTGGATGTCGTTGGCCTGGGCGATCACCTGCGGATCGGTCGTGCAACCGGCGAAGACGGCCAGCCCCGAGAGGAGCAGCAGCGAGGCAAGCAGGCGCGGCAGCATGCCGCGACGACGGCGGGCGTGGGATGTGTGAAGCATGGTGTTGGGATGAGTCTGTCGTTCCACCTCTACTAGACACGAAATCGCCCGCCAAGTCAGCCCGGCATTCGACGCCACCCGAAGCCCCACTAAAGCCCCGCAAGCCGCCGCCGGGCCTCCTCGGGCGACAGGCCCTCGAGCCGCACCGTCTTCCAAGGGTTCGACTGCCCCTGCACGATCTCCACCTGTCGGATGGGAAGGCCGAAGAGCTTCCCCAGCAGCCGGCACACGGCGTCATTTGCCTTCCCCCCCTCCGGCGGCTGCGCCACCATCACCTTCAGCGCCCCGCCATGCGCCCCGGCGATCTTCTCGCGCTTCGCGCCCGGCACGACCTTGACCGCAATCCGCACGGCGGGCGGTGAGCTGGGGGAGCGCGAGCATGCCTCGATCGGGATGAGCGAGTCAGGTTTCATATCGGCGGCAATGTTGCTCGAAGAACTGCGCGACCATGTCCTTCGAAGCCGTGCCCGTGGCTACGGCGATGACTAGATCGCCGAAGGCAGGCTCAGCCGTATCGATCCAGTAACCATTGAGGTCGAGGAACACCGCTGCCGCGGCAGCGCCAGCCCGCTTGTTGCCGTCGATGAACGGGTGGTTCGCCACAAGGTGAAAGAGATAGGCGGCCGCCATCTCGAAGATGTCCTTGTTGGCGAACTCACCGAAGTAGTAAGTTCGCGGCATATCGACCGCGGATTCGAGCAGCCCCTGATCGCGAACACCGAGCGATCCGCCGAAGCGCTCGATCTCAACCCGGTGGATCTCGATCACGTCGTCTACTTCGAGAAACAGAATCGGCGACCCGTGCATGGTCGCCGATCCTAGCAAGTCGCGTCTGTATCGACTCCGCCCAGCACTACTTAGCCAACCGGCGCAGGGTCGCCTCGTGTCGCTTGTTGACACGTTCAAGCGACTCTCGAATGCGATGCTTCCGATCCCGAAGCTCGGCCACCCGCTCCGGGCCGGCGGCCCGAATGACGATGCCATCCTTCTCCGCCGTCAACTCGACGACCGGGGACTGCGGATCGATATGAATGAGCTCGAGCAGCGGCTTATCGAGCACCAGGGCCAATGAGTTTCCGCTACGTGTCAACTGCTTGATCATGGCATTCTCCAGTACTGACATCGTCAGGACTAAATCTTACCTTGATGTTGAGGGGAAGGCAAAGGCGATTCCTCAGGCACCCGTCTCCGCGCAAGCCCCGCCACGAGCAGCCACACCGGCAGCAGCAGAATGCCGAGCACCCCGGCGACGAAGGTCACGTCGAACCGGGTCGTCCCGATCATCGTCCACGATCCGCCCATGCGGTGCGTGGTGATTGGGCCGCGAAGCACGAGCGCGATGTTCGTCCCCATCCAGAACAGCGCCGGCACGAGCGACGTCCCGAGATACGTCAGCAGAAGCACCCGCGAGCGGCGACTCCACGACAGCCGCACGAACAGCCAGAACGCGAGCAGGCCCGCGAGGCTCACGACGAGAGGGAGCAGCGCGGTGCGGGATGCAAGGAGCAGCAGCCGATCCGCCAGGTTTGCAGCCGGGGCCGCAAAGGTGAAGACGCGCAAGCCGCCGGCGAAGAGCAGAGCAAGCCACGCCACCGCAAGCAGGGCGAGCCAGAAGAGTGTCAGGAAGCCACACAGGCGCCAGTAGACGATGCACCCGCGTGGAGTGGTTGCATAGTGGAGGGTCGGCATCGGCGTCCTCTTTCGAAGCGGCCGCCGGATGCAAGCCGCGGCTACTTGACCGCTGTTTGAACCTCAGCCGTCGCCCCGCTCGTTCGCCCGCGTCCACCGGCGCGCGCCGTAGCAGATGTGCCACCCTGCACCGAACGTCGCGCCCGCCGCCGTGAACAACACAAGGAAGCTAAGCCCCTCCGGCGACAATACCGCCCGCGGCGTGCCACCCAGGATGAAGGTAGTTCCCGCCGTCGGGAGAATCGCCACGATCGGTGGCAGTGCGAGGTGGATGATCCAACGCCAGTGATCCGGGACGGCGCGATAAGACAGTTCCACCCGGGCCAGGGCCATCACGCCTGTCCAGACCGGAACGGCAACCGTCGCGTAAGAGAACAAGCCGCAACATAACGCGACGCCGAAATCGCCACTGCCCACCCATTGGCCGTATCTAAGCCCGATGTAGACGATGTAGACGACGCTGCCCGCGACGAAAGAGAGGATGGCGAACACGAACATCACGAACGGCCTCCACGGCGCCGGATCATTATCCGGCGGCGCGGCCGCGGGCTCGTACTCCAGTTCGTTCAACCCAATCCCTTAAACCGCCGCGTGCGCTTGGACCTGCTTCTCCGCGTGGTAGCTGCTGCGGACGAAGGGACCCGCCTCGACGTGGCGCAGGCCCTTGGCCTCGCCGCGCCACTTCCACTCGCGGAACTCGTCCGGGTGCACCCAGCGGTCCACCGGCAGGTGCCGCGGCGTCGGCTGGAGGTACTGGCCGAGCGTGAGGATGTCGCAGCCGATGCTCACCAGGTCGTCGATGACGTGATCGACCTCTTCCTCGCGCTCGCCGATGCCGAGCATCATCCCCGTCTTCGTGACCAGCCCCTGCTGCTTGCAACGCTGGAGCAGCTCGAGAGAGCGCGCGTACTTCGCCTGCGGCCGCACCTTCCGGTACATCCGCGGAACGCTCTCGATGTTGTGGTTGAGAATGTCCGGCCGCTGGTCGATCACGAGCTGAAGCGCCGGCCAGTTCCCCTCGAAGTCGGGGATCAGCACCTCCACGCTCGTGTCGGGCGATTGGAGGCGGATCTGCCGGATCGTCTCCGCCCAAATCCGCGCCCCGCCGTCGGGCAGCTCGTCGCGATTGACGCTGGTGATGACGGCATGGCCGAGCGCCAGCGTCGCCACCGCCTCGCCGACGCGGCGGGGCTCGTCGTCATCGAGCCAGGTGGGGCGGCCGGTCTTGATGTTGCAGAACCCGCACGAACGCGTGCAGGTGTCGCCGAGGATCATGAGGGTGGCGGTGCCGACGTTCCAGCACTCGCCGATGTTGGGGCACTTGGCCTCCTCGCAGACGGTGTGGAGGTTCTGCGTTTTGACGAGCTTCTTGAGCCGCCCGAACCCCTGGCCAGCGGGCATCTTCATCTTCAGCCAGCTCGGCTTGCGGCCATGGAGATGGCTCATGTCCCCCCCGCCGGAACCGCAGGCAGGGCCACGGGGCTTGGCGTCGGGAACTTCGGTAACGACGGAAAGGGACAGCTTCATCGGCAAACCATTCTACCGCCCATCGCGCCCCCCGGCCGCCCCTGGCGGGAGCAAGAGCATGGCCGACCACTTCTGGCGTTGCGGGCCCGCGCGGCGGCACATCCCGGCCGGACCGGGAATAACGGCGTTGCCGCGGCGCAGATGCGGCAGGCGGTCGCTCACTGCCGCGACGAGGTCCCATTCCGGCGAGCGCGAGTCGTTCGCGCTCGAGGATGGATCGCCCGATCTCGACCGCCGGTCGTTCCTCATGCGCCTGGACCCGCTCGTGCCCGTCGGTGGGACGGACGCATTCTGGTATCCTCGCCGCCATGCCCGTCGCGCAGCGCTTCGCACCGTTCGGGACGACGATCTTCACCGAGATGACCGCGCTGGCGGTGAAGCATCGGGCGGTCAACCTCTCACAGGGCTTCCCGGATTTCGACGGGCCGGACTTCGTCAAGGCCGCGGCCGTCGAGGCCATCGGCGCGGGGCTGAACCAGTACGCGCGGATGAGCGGCCTGCCGCAGTTGAACGCAGCCATCGCGCGGCACTGGGCGCGGCAGACGGGCGTAACGATCGATCCGGACGGGCAGGTGACGGTGACGAGCGGCTGCACCGAGGCGCTGGCGGCGGCGTTCCTCGGGCTCGTCGATCCGGGGGACGAAGTGATTCTCTTCGAGCCGTTCTACGACTCCTACCGCGCCTGCTGCGCCATGGCGGGGGCGACGGTGAGGACGGTCGCGCTGCGCCCGCCGTCGTCGGATACGACCGTCGCCATGGAGGCGCCCGCGGCGCAGCAGGCGTTCGGCTTCGACGAGGCGGAGCTGCGCGCGGCGTTCGGGCCGAAGACGCGGGCGATCCTGGTGAACACGCCGCACAACCCGACTGGCAAGGTCTTCACGCAGGGCGAGCTTTCTTTCATAGCGGAGCTGTGCATCGAGCATGACGTGATCGCAATCACCGACGAGGTGTACGAGCACCTCGTCTATGCGCCGGAGCTGCCGCACATCCGACTCGCGACGCTGCCGGGGATGGCGGAGCGGACGCTGACGCTCTCGAGCCTGGGCAAGACGTTCAGCCTGACGGGGTGGAAGGTCGGCTGGGCGATCGGAGCGCCGGAACTGTCGCGCTGCGTGCGCGCGGCACACCAGTTCATCACCTTCGCGACGGCCACGCCCCTCCAGGCGGCGGCCGCGGTGGCGCTGGAGGAGGGCGGGCGTTACGTCAGCGAGCTCGCCTGCACGCTCGCCGGGCGCTGCAACCTGCTGGGCGGAGCGCTGGAGCGGATCGGCTTTCGCGTCTTCCGCCCTGCCGGCACCTACTTCATCCTCGCGGACCACACGCCGATCAGCGGCGGGAAGAGCGACGTCGAGTTCTGCCGCTGGCTGACCGCGGAGGTGGGCGTGGCCGCGATCCCGCCGAGCGTCTTCTACAGCGATCCGGAGCGCGGGCGCAGTCTTGTCCGCTTCGCCTTCTGCAAGCGCGAGGAGACGCTCAGCGCAGCCATCGAGCGGCTTTCGAAGCTGGCCTGAGGAGGCCGGAGCTCAATCCCGGTGCCACCCTTGGTGCGTTCGCGTCGTCGCGGGCGCGGTCGCTGCTAGGATGGCTCATGCGCATTCTCGCGCTGGGAGACATCGTCGGACGACCCGGACGGCAGGCGGTCCATGACCTGCTGCCGGAGGTGGTGAAGCGGCATGAGATCGACCTGGTCATCGCCAACGGCGAGAACATTGCCGGTGGGAGCGGCATCACCGCCAACCTCTTCCGCAAATTGCGAAGCTACGGCGTGGGGTGCGTGACGCTGGGGGACCATGCGTTTCGCAAGGCGGACATCCTCCCCGTGCTCGACTCCAGCGAGCGCATCGTGCGGCCGGCCAACCTCTCGCGGCGCGCCGCGGGGCGGACGCACGTGATCGTGCCGGCGAGCGTGAACGGGCGCGAGGTGCCGGTGGCGGTCTTCATCGTGCTGGGGCGGCTCTTCATCGCGAACATGCCGGCGGACAACCCGTTCGCCGTATCGGATCGCATCCTCGCGGAGCTGCCGCAGAGCGTGAAGGTGGTGGTGGCGGAGCTGCACTGCGAGGCGACGAGCGAGAAGCAGGCGCTGGGGTGGCACCTGGCGGGGCGCGTGAGCCTGGCGTTCGGCACGCACACGCACATCCCGACGGCGGACGCGAAGCTGATCCGCGGCCCGGGCGGGGGCACGAGCGCCTACATCACGGACGTAGGGATGTGCGGCCCGTACGACTCGGTGCTTGGCCGGCGCAAGGAGGCGGTGGTGCCGTGGATGGCCGACACAATCCCCGCGCCGTTCGACGTGGCGACGGGCGACGTGCGCCTGTGCGGCGTGATCGCGGACGTGGACGAGTCAACCGGACGCGCGACGGCGGTGGAGCGCTTCGAGATGAGCGCGGGGAATGCCGATCAGGCGTACGACCGGGATGACCGCAGTGTCTCCGGGCCGGACGAATAGCCGGAGGCGGAGTCTTGGCCACGGATGAACACGGATGCCGGAGGGGAGTGGGGTTTAGGAGTTGGGAGTTGGGAGTTGGGAGTTGGGAGTTGGGAGTATGGTGGCTGCCCCTGTCTCCGCAGCCCCGTCCTCTCCGTTTCACGCCGCAGTATCAAGCCCATCATCCGTGTGAATCTGTGTTCATCCGTGGCCAGCTTTTCCGGATCCGGGCATTGCTGTGCATCCGGTCTCATCTGTGGCTAATCTCCGGCCATGAGCGACACGCGGCGACTGGCGGCCGGGATGATCTGCGCCGGGTTCACGCCGGAGAACCGGGGCGTCATCGACGAGTTGATCGACGCGGGGCTCGGCGCGGTCATCCTCTTCTCGGGCAACATCACCGGCGGGCCGGAGCAGGTGGCGGAGCTGGTGGGGAGCCTGAAGG
>JAEZED010000221.1 GCA_023417885.1 Planctomycetota bacterium | reverse complement strand
GGGGGGGGGCCTTATCCTTCTGGGGGTCGGGCGGCCGTTTGCTCACGCCTACCACGGTCGCGATGATCCCGAGGATCACCACGACCACGAGGATCTCGACGAGCGTGAAGGCGCTCCGGCGCGCAGCGGAACTCGCGGGATGGACTGGCAGGGGTTTGCGCATTTTCTCTCCTCCTTCACCGGCGGGCGTGCCGGATCAGTTGCCCGCGGGTTGGGTGCCGGCCCGGTTCTCCTCCATGGTGCGGTTGAGCCGGTCGAGCTTGTCGTTCATGGCGCCCATCTCGTCGGCGATCTGCTTGAGCAGGCGGATCTGCTCGGCGCGCTGCCCGGCGGCGTTGGGAAGGACGTCGCGATCCTGCGCCCTGACACCGGCGGCCTCGGCGGGCGCCGCCTCGGGACGCAGCCCGAAGGCCGCGGCGAGAGTCAGGGCCTGGAGGACGATCATCGCGGCCACCCAGCGGGGCATGCCGACGGCGGAGCGGGAAGGACGGGCATCGTTGTTGGCGTTCATGGCAGCTTCCTCTTTGGGCGGCGGGATCAGTTGACCAACTCCCAGCTTTCAATCTGGAGACGCGTATAGCGCGTCCCCTGGTCCGTCAGGTCAGGAACATCGGCCTTATTCGGATCAAACGTAAAGGATACGTTTCCGGGAATCTCGCTCGCCAGCGCCGAAAGAGACGTGCGGGGCGAGAGGAAGGCGCCGTTGACGGTTATCGGGGTCACCGCGAGGGAATGGGACGTGCCGAATCCATCGCCGAGGTAGACCACGCCGTTGGCCACGAGCTGTGCCGCGTCGGCCTCGAGGGTCATGCTTCCCGGCAACAGCATGGCCGGCATTCCGCTCTGGGGCGTGAAGGTCCAGGCGTTCTTCACCTGGACGTCCGCCTGCGTCACCAGGAGGGTTCCATCAAACGTTGCCGGGGCCGCGCCCGCCAGGACCAGCGGCGTCGAGCCCGCGTAGACGAAGACGCGTCCGATATTCGAGGCGCTGGGCGTGGGCGGAGTTTCGAGAGTTTCCGTGAGGATGTAGTCCACCTTGCCGCGCTGCCCGTTGTGGATGTACCACCCGCCGTCGCCGGACACGGCGCGCACCAGGTTCAGCGAGTCGAACGACGGGACGGCCAACTCCGGCAGCAGAGGCGGCGCCGCCCACTTCGGGTCGCCGTCGTGCGCCGTATGGTTGGCGGCGAGGATCGAGCCCGTCACGGTTCCGCCGCCGAGGTAGGAGCCGGCTGAGACGAGATTTCCATTGACCGTGACGTTGCCGGCGAGTTGCACGTTCTTCGAGAACTGGGCCGCCCCGCGCGCCGCCCAGGCGCTGATGCCCAGGACGCGGACCGCCAGCTCACGTTCGCAGATCTCCCCCTCGGCGTCGAGAGAGCGGCCGACCGCGCGGATGCGGTAAACCGCCGGCTGTGGATTCGTGACCGTGACGCTCACGGTGTCCTCCCCCATCGACAGGTTCGCCTGCCCGGGGTAGTGCCAGTCGCCCGCGCCCCCCTTGACGAGCGGGACGGGCGAATCCTGAGGGTTCATCAGGTAGTGCATCGCCACGTTCACGCCATTCTCCGCCATCGCCTGCGCGCGAATGCTCGCGGCGGCGTGGGCGGCGCTCTGCGCTTCCATTGCGGCGGCGGCGAGCATGCCGTACGACAGGATCGTGGCGATCGCCACGAGGGAGAGCACGAGGATGAGCACCACGCCCCGCCGGCCGTGGTGGCGGCGCGGGGCGATGGCCTCGCGGATGTCCGGTTCGCGGATCATGGGTCTCAGGGGAACAGGTCCAGCACGATGTCGAGCAGTCCGCCGCCCCCGTCGCCGTCGTCACCACCGTCGTCGCCGGTGTCCTCCTCGACGGGGGAGCGCTTCAGGGCTTCCTCCGTCCAGTCGTCCGATTCGGCGCGGATGCGCAGCGTAACCGTGCCGTAGGAAGAGACGGGCTGGCCGTCACAGGTCATGTCGATGCGGAAGCGGACCACCGGGCGGTCGGCGCTGCGGTCGACGCTCCACCAGGCGTTGGTCACATCCTCCGCGGCGCCGCCGGCGATCACCTTCCGGGTGACCCAGTCGCTCGCGGCAAACGTCTCGGCGGCCGAAGGCAGTTCGAGCTGCTCCTGCGTGAGCACGGCAGCCGCCTGCTCCTTCTGCGACTCGGTCATCGAGTCCCAGGGAATGGGGGTAACGAGCATGAGCTGGCCATTCTCCTCGTCGAACTCGAACAGCGTCAGCTCGCCCACCTGGATTCGGCGGTCGCTGCCGGCGTCGGGGTGGTCGTCGTTGTCCCACAGGAGGAGGGTGGCCGGATCGGTGCCGGCGCCGGTGGAGAAGTAGCCAACATTCTGCGCCTGGCGGAGCGCGCGCTCGAGGTAGGACTCGGTGCGCTGCCCGGTGTTGATTCCGATGCCGCCCTCCTGCTGCTGCTGCCAGATGCGGCCGGTGGCGCTGGTGAGGCTCACGGCGCAGAGAGCGACGATCGCACCGAGCCCCAGGCTCAGCGACAGCTCGAGCGCGGTGAACGCGCGGCGGCGTGCTGCTGCGTGATTGTCGTGGACGTCATGGCTCATGGTTCCAAGTCACCTCGATCAGCGGCCGGGAAGGATGCGTTGCAGCAGGACCGTCCCGCCGGAGGGGGTCGTCACAGTCACCGTCGCCAGCCCCGCCCCGTTGATCTGCACCATCCCCGCGTCGGCGGCGACGGAAACGTTCAGGATCCGCAGGTAGGACGTGGTGTCCGTCGCCGTGTCTCCCATGGAGTCGACGGTGTCGGAGTAGCCGTCCATCGCCATCGCCGAATCGGCCGCCAGCGCAGCGAAGTCGGGGTCGCTCGGGCTGACGAAGGTTCGCGCCGACACCTGCTCGAGAAGTTGCTGCGCCAGCGTGTTGGCGACGCGCAGCTCCTCGGCGTACCGCTGCTGCTGGAGCGCGGAGGCCATCGCCACCAGCACGCTCGAAGCGGCCAGGGCGAGCACGAGGCTCGCGACGAGACACTCGATGAGCGTCATGCCGCGCCTGCTTCGCCGGATGAATGGATGCCTTCGACTTCTCATCGGCAGGTGCGCCCCCGAAGAGGGGAGCGTCAACCATTGGCATACGATTCGCCCGATCCGTCGCCAGCGCCGGCCGGGGGAAGCGCGGAACATCAGTAGTCCGAATAACTGCGGCCGGCGTCGTCGGCGTCCGCGGTGTTCGCCTTGAAGGTGCGTGTGGCGGGGTGATAGAACCAGCCCCACGTCTCCCCGGTGGGAGCCGGGAACGTTTCGGCGTCGCCGAGGACGCGCACGCTCTCCAGGCCGTTGAACGGATTGGCCGGTATCTCCCGCAGGTAGGGCTTGATGGGCGTGGCAGGGGAGAAGCCGGGTGAGGTCGTGCCGTACTTGTCGGAGTAGCTGGTCAGCTGCTCCACGAACGCCGCCTCGGTGGGTACGGCCAGGCGGTCTCCCCCCGGATAGCCGGGGGCCAGCCCGTCGTGCTGTCCGGCATAGAGCTCGATCTGGGTGCGCATGAAGCGGAGACACTCGCGAAGCGCTCCGCCGCGCGCCGGCTCGTCGGTGGTGACGAAGGTGGGCACGACGAGCATCGCCAGGATCCCGAGGATCATGACGACGATGAGCAGTTCGATGACTGTGAACGCGCGGGGCGCGCGGCCCTGGTGGCACGGCATTGTCTCACCTCCATGGGCTGCATCGACGCGAAGGGGCCGCGGCTGAAGCACCGGCGGCAAGGGAAATAGAGGACGGCCGGCGGTGAGTGGCACCGCCGGCCGCGAGGATCCATAAGGTCGTTGGGACCGTTGGATTTACTGGCCAACCGCATTGCCGTCGCTGTCGACGGTGAAGATCTTGCCGTTGGCATCGACCACGAAGCCAACACCCGAAGCAGCGGCGGCCGCGACCGAGCTGCTGTTGTTGAAGGGGTTGCTCGGCTCCTGCTGCAGGTACGGCCCGAACGTCTTGGAGCCGTAGGTGGTCGTGCCGGTCAGCGCGTCCCAATCCCACTCGGCGGCGACGGGGTTGCCGCTGGCGGTGGGCCACTTGTCGCCGTGCTGGAGCTTGTAGAGCTCCACCTGGGCGCGAATGGTCTGGAGCAGCGAGAGAGCCGAGTTGCGGCGGGCATCTTCGCTGGCGCTGGTGAACTGCGGGATCACGATCGCGGCAAGGATGCCGAGGATGATCACGACGATGAGGATTTCGACGAGGGTGAACCCCTTGCGAATCCGGCGAACAGTATTGCGGGTCATGGTGACTCCTGTTGGGACGAGAACTCGTCCGGTTTGGGCCGCCGTGGGCGTTGTGGGCGTTTGCCCCTTTCGCGGCCGACGCGGCGGACCATCGACGGGATGGTCACCACCGCAAATGCATCTTCGAAGACACTGCCGGCATTCCCGCGACTCCCGTCGGGCCGCGTTCCGGTGCTGGCTGCATCGGCGGCAAACGACAGCCGCTTAACCACGCAGACAAAATCCTCCGTGCCGCGCCCATCGCCGCAGCCGAACACCGGTGAGGCGAAGCACGTCATCGCAGTACTTCCGATTCGCGTTGCAGCGTGGCAAATCGCCACCGGAAACCCGGACACGACCGAAAATGCACGAAACCGCCGCCCGGCGTTATCGGGCGGCGCCGCCTGGAGCGTTTCCGGGATGTATGGAGTCGAGGCCCGCCGATCACCGGCGGCCGGTCAATGCGAGCGGGGCGCGGGGTCGGCCTCGATGTCGAGGGAGATGTCGAGGGTGGGAGCCGAGTGAGTGATGGCGCCCACCGCAATGCGCTCCACGCCCGTACGGGCGATGTCGCGCACCGTCTCCAGCGTCACCCCGCCGCTCGCCTCGAGCCGGGGGGCGCCGTGGCGGGCGAACGGCGGATGCTCGGCCCGCAGCGCCACGCAGCGCAACATCGTGGGACAATCCATGTTGTCCAGCAGGATCACGTCGATCCCCTCCACAGGCAGGACGGCGCGGAACTGCTCGAACGTGTCCACCTCCACCTCGATCGGCCGGTCGGGAGCCTCGGCGCGGGAACGGGCCACGAGGTCGCCCAGTACCTCCGCGAGGCGCTCGGGCGGCGTGCCGGCGAGGTGGTTGTCCTTGACCAGAACCATGTCGTGCAGGCCGGCGCGGTGGTTCATCCCCCCGCCGCACCGGACGGCATACTTCTCGAGCGCCCGGTAGCCGGGCAGGGTCTTGCGCGTGTCGTAGATCCCGGCGGGCGTGTCCTGGACGCGCCGAACGAAGCGCCGGGTCAGGGAGGCGATGCCGCCCAGCCGCCCCAGGAAGTTCAGCAGCGTACGCTCTGCGGCCAGCAGCGAACGGAGCGGCCCGCGGATGCGCACCAGCGGCTGGAGGCGCGCGTCGCTGTAGCGGCCTTCCATGAGCTCCAGGTGGAAGCCGGGAATCCACTCGACGCGCAGGCGCTCGTCGAAGCTCTTGCACACGACCTCGACCAGCGGCAGGCCGCAGGCGACGCCCGGCGCCTTCTGAACGAGCGTCCCCACGCCGACGCGCCCCTCGGGAACCGTCAGCCGGCTCGTCACATCGCCCGCCTCGGCGAGGTCTTCGGCGATGGCGAGCCGGATGAGCTGGCGAAGGTGGTCGTCCAGCGGAAACGTTTCGAGCACGGACATCATCGCAGTGTACCCGATCGTCCGGCGGTCATCGCATGATGGTTATCGCGCCATTCCGCGCCCGCCCTACCCGCGCTTGCGGCGCTGGGGCGTCTTGGGCCGCCAGACCTTGCTCGGCTCGTCGTCGGCACGGGCGGGTAGAAGCTCGCGGTCGCTGCGGATGTCCGGCGCGCCCTTGAGCTCGTTGATCTTGTCGCGGAGCTGGGCGGCGCGCTCGAACTCGAGGTTCTGGGCCGCCTGGAGCATCTCCTCCTCCAGCAACGTGACGAGCTGCGACTTATCGAAGTCGTCCAGCTTCTCGCGCACCGCCTCCCGCACGGTCTTGCGCGCCTTCACCTCCGACTCGATGCTCCTGCGGATCGCCTTGCGCACTGTCTGCGGTGTGATGTCGTGCTCCTGGTTGTACGCCCGCTGGATGGCGCGCCGGCGCTCGGTCTCCTCGATCGCCGCCTGCATTGCGGGGGTCACCTGGTCGGCGTAGAGGATCACCTTGGCGTCCACGTTGCGCGCGGCGCGCCCGATCGTCTGGATCAGGCTCGTCTCGCTCCGCAGGAAACCGGCTTTGTCGGCGTCCAGGATCGCCACCAGCGACACCTCCGGCAGATCCAGCCCCTCTCTCAGCAGGTTGATGCCCACCAGCGCGTCGAACTCCCCGCGGCGCAGGTCCGCCAGGATCTCCACACGCTCGATTGTCTGGATCTCGCTGTGCAGGTATCGCGTGCGGATGTCCGCCTCGGCCATGTAGGCCGACAGATCCTCCGCCAGCCGCTTCGTGAGGCAGGTGACGAGCACGCGGTCGCCGCGTTCCACGCGCTCCTTCACCGCCGCCAGCAGGTGGGGAACCTGCCCGCGCGCGGGATGCACCTCGATCTCCGGATCGACGAGGCCGGTCGGGCGGATCACCTGCTCGACGATCTCCCCGCCCGTGCGCTCCAGCTCGAACTTACCGGGGGTCGCGGAGACGAAGATCACGTTGCGCCACATCGCCTCGAACTCCTCGAAGCGCAGCGGCCGGTTGTCCAGGGCGCTGGGAAGCCGGAACCCGTGTTCGACGAGCGTCTCCTTGCGCATGCGGTCGCCGTTGTACATCGCGCGCAGCTGCGGGATCGTCACGTGCGACTCGTCGATGATGAGCAGGTAGTCCTGCGGGAAGTAGTCAATGAGCGTGTACGGCTTCTCCCCGGGAGCGCGCCCGTCGAGGTGGCGGCTGTAGTTCTCGATGCCGGAGCAGAAGCCCGCCTCGAGCATCATCTCGATGTCGTACTTGGTTCGGGCCAGGAGGCGCTGGGCCTCGAGGAGCTTGCCCTGGCTGCGCAGGTGCATGACCTGCTTGTCCAGCTCCTCGCGGATGCCCTCGACCGCCCCGAGCATCTTCTCCTCGGGCATCACGTAGTGGACCGCCGGGTAGATGAAGACCTGCTCGTGCGACTGGAGCACCTCGCCTGTGAGCGGGTTGATGCTCACGCACTCGGTGATCTCGTCGCCGAAGAACTCGACGCGGTAGGCGAACTCCTCGTAGCTCGGGTAGATCTCGACGACGTCGCCCCGCGCGCGGAGGCTGCCGCGCTTGAAGTCGATGTCGTTGCGGCTGTACTGGAGCTCGATAAGGCGCTTGAGCAGGTCGTCGCGCTCCATCTCGCGCCCGACGCGGATGGAGACGACGCTCTTCTTGTAGGTCTCGGGGGAGCCGAGGCCGAAGATGCAGGAGACGCTGGCGACGATGATCACGTCGCTACGCGTCGCGAGGTTGCTGGTGGCGCTGAGGCGGAGGCGATCCAGGTCGTCGTTGCGCCCGGCGTCCTTCTCGATGTAGATGTCCCGCTGCGGGATGTACGCCTCGGGCTGGTAGTAGTCATAGTAGGAGACGAAGTAGCCGACCGCGTTGTGCGGGAACAGGTCGCGCATCTCCTCGTAGAGCTGGGCCGCCAGCGTCTTGTTGTGGCTGATGATCAGCGTCGGCTTGTTCACGCGCGCGATCGTGTGCGCCATCGTGAAGGTCTTGCCGGTGCCGGTGGCGCCCAGGAGCGTCTGGAAGCGCTGGCCACCGAGAATGCCGGCGGACAGCTTGTCGATCGCCTGGGGCTGATCCCCGCGGGGCTCGAACTCGCTGACGACCTGGTATGGCGTCCCGGTCGGGGTGGCGGTGTCGGTCACTCCCGACTTTACGTGGCAATGCCCGGATTGTCCGCCGCCTCAACGGTTCAGCGGCATGTTGATGATGAGATACCGCTGGCCGATGTCCGTCTCGCGGGGGTAGTCCTGCGGGTAGCGCTCCGCCCAGGCCTGACGCCAGTCGATGAGCCGGGCGCGGGCCTCGGCGTCCTCCGGCAGCTCGATGATGAGTCGCATGCTGGAGAACCCCCCGCCGGCGAGCACCTGCTTGGCTCCCAAGTCGTAGAGATCGTCGATCAGCGCCTCGCTCTGCTGCGGGTTGTGCCCCATCAGGAAGCGATCGTTTCCGCTGGTGACCCAGCCGCGGGCCTCCTGGTAGCTGTTGGCGCTGATGATCTTCCGGGCCTCGGCGTCGTTGCCCACGGATGGCCCCGAGTCGCCCATGAGGCGTATGGCGAAGACCACCCCCACCACGACCACCGCCGCGACCGCGACCAGCGCCAGGAGCTTCAGGGCCTGGCTCGTGGCGTGCCGATCGTGCCCGCCCGAGCCGGGACGCTGGCGCGCCGCCGCCAGCATCGCCGCCGACTGCATCGGCGTCGTGGGCTTCCCCGGCGTCGCCCCGCGACGTGCTGCGGGCCTTGCGCCTGACGGCGCAGGCCGGGATCCGCCCGCGGGCGCCACCGGCCCGCGCCGCTTCGGTGGCGGCGGTTCGTCTCCCGCAAGATCGTATTCGCCCTGGTCGTCACGCCGAGTGGCCATCGTTCTACCTCACCTCTCGTGGAACCGGCAGTGTATCAGACAGCCGGGGTGTCCCGCACACACAAGCAAGCCCCCGGCCGCGGGGCCGGGGGCTCAATGCGTCAGCGACTGACCGGGCAGCCTAGTTCGACTCGGCGGCCTTCGCGGCCTCGTCGATCCGGGCAAGGTACTGATCCGGGGTCTTCTTGAAGCTGTCCACGCAGCCGGCGCAGCAGAAGCGCACGAGCTGGTTGGTGGGGCGATGTACGTAGTTCACAGGCTCGCCCATCCCGCCGAGCTCTTCCCCGCCGACCACGCAGGTCTTCAGGGGGTAGGCGTCGAGCCGGGCCTTGACGATCAGGGCGTCGAGCTTCGCGTGATACTTCTCCGCCTCGCGCTGGAAGGTGCGGACGCAGCGGGCGCAGCAGACCTTGACGGTGCGACCGTCGAAGACGCGGGTGACCGGCTTCCCCTTGGAGTCAAGCTTCACATCCATGACCGGGCAGATGTCGACGGGATACTCCGCCTCCGCCCCGGGACGGGTTGTTGGCCGATCCTGGGCCTGTACGGCAGCGAACGAACCGACGCAAAGCGCGAAGGCGGCAAGGGCGACGAGCGGGCGACGCATCATTCGGGTCTCCTGTTTTCTGGTGGTCGAAGGGTGTTCCCATCTTACGCGGCGACCCCGCCGGCAGCAAAGACGGCCGGCGGGGCTCGACGCCGGGCCGGCGGCGGATACCTTGTGGGCCATGAAGAGCCGGACGGAGTACCTGACGTTCAACATCCCGGCGCGGATGGACTTCCTGAACATCACCGATCGGGTGGAGCAGGTCGTGCGCGACTCGGGCGTGAAGGAGGGGCTGGTGCTGGTGAACGCCATGCACATCACCGCCAGCGTCTTCATCAACGACGACGAGAGCGGCCTTCACCACGACTACAAGCAGTGGCTGGAGCAGCTGGCCCCCTTCGACGCCTCCCCCCAGCGCTACCACCACAATCGCACCGGCGAGGACAACGCCGACGCTCACATGAAGCGCCAGGTGATGGGCCGCGAAGTCGTCGTCGCCATCACCGGCGGAAAGCTCGACTTCGGCCCGTGGGAGCAGATCTTCTACGGCGAGTTCGATGGCCGGCGCGCCAAGCGAGTGCTCGTCAAGGTCATCGGGGAATGAAAGGATCACGGATGCCGGTGACCGATTACGAGAAGCTCGGGGCCTTCTACCTCGGCCGGCCTTACGACCTGGCCTCCGGCACGCGGGCGCCCGAACCGCTCCTCTACGACTCGCGCGATCTCGTCACGCACGCCCTGTGCGTCGGCATGACGGGCAGCGGGAAGACCGGCCTGTGTGTCGGTCTGCTCGAAGAGGCCGCCATCGACGGTGTCCCCGCCATCGTCATCGACCCGAAGGGAGACCTCGCCAATCTCCTGCTGACCTTCCCGGAACTTCGGCCGGAGGATTTTGAGCCATGGGTCAACCCGGACGACGCGGCGCGCAAGAACCTCTCCGTCCCTGACTACGCGCAACAGCAGGCGGAGCTCTGGCGCAAGGGACTGGCCGACTGGGATCAGGGGCCCGACCGCATCGCGCGGCTCCGCTCCTCGGCCGACTTCACCGTCTACACGCCCGGCAGCAGCGCGGGCGTGCCGGTCTCGATCCTCCGCGGCTTCGCCGCCCCGCCGCCGCGGGTGATGGAGGATGCGGAACTCCTTGGCGAGCAGATCGAGACGGCGGTATCCGGCCTGCTGGGTCTCGTGGGCATCCAGGCGGATCCGATGCAGTCGCGCGAGCACATCCTGCTCTCGGCAATCCTCCGCGAGAATTGGCAGAAGGGGCAGGACGTGGACCTGGCGGGGCTGATCGGCCAGGTCCAGCAGCCGCCCGTGAAGCGCGTGGGCGTGATGGAGGTGGACCTGTTCTACCCCGCGAAGGAGCGCTTCGAGCTGGCGATGCGGCTGAACAACCTGCTGGCGGCGCCGGGATTCGAAACCTGGCTTGCCGGCGAGCCGCTGGACGTGGGTGGGCTGCTGCGGACGGCGGAGGGGAAGCCGCGGGTGAGCATCTTCAGCATCGCGCACCTTTCGGAGGCGGAGCGAATGTTCTTCGTGACGCTGCTGCTGAACCAGGTGCTCGGATGGACGCGCTCCCAGAGCGGCACGACGAGCCTGCGCGCCATCGTCTACATGGACGAGATCTTCGGCTACTTCCCGCCCGTGGCGAACCCGCCCAGCAAGCGCCCGCTGCTGGCGATGCTGAAGCAGGCGCGCGCCTTCGGTGTCGGCGTGGTGCTGGCGACCCAGAACCCGGTGGATCTGGACTACAAGGGCCTTGCCAACTGCGGCACCTGGTTCATCGGCCGGCTCCAGACGGAGCGCGACAAGCAGCGGCTCCTGGAGGGCCTCGAAGGCGCCGCCGTCGGCGCGAAGGGGTTTGACCGCTCCGCCATGGAGCAGACGCTGGCGGGGCTGGGAAGCCGTGTCTTCCTGATGAACAACGTGCATGACGACGGGCCGGTCATCTTCCAGACGCGGTGGGCGCTCTCCTACCTGCGCGGCCCGCTCACGCGCGACCAGATCCGCCGACTCGCGCCCAAGCCGGCAGAGGAGCGCGCGACTGTCGCCCGGGCGCAGCAGGCCGCCCCGCCGTCACGCGGGAAGAAGGCCGCCGTCCCGCCGCCGTTGCCGCCGGAGATACCGCAGATCTTCCTCCCGTCGCCCGCAGGGCCGGCGGGCGCGACGCTCGAATATGCGCCGGCGGTGCTCGGCATCGCCGACATTCACTTCGAGGATGGGCGCCGCGACGTCTCCCTCACGCAGCGGCGGGCGATCCTGGCGCCGGTCGGCGACGGCGCGGTGACGATCGACTGGGGCGAAGGAGAGCCAGCACCGGTAGACGAAGCGTCGCTCCTGAAGGAGCCGGCGTCTGACGCGGTGTTCCTCGAACTCCCGCAGGGGCTGGCGACGTCTTTCGAGAAGGCTCGCAAGAACTTCCCGAAGGCGATCGGTCGCCTGGCGACGCTGGAACTGTTCAAGAGCAAGACGCTGAACCTGGTGAGCCGACCCGGGGAGGATGAACGCAGCTTCCGGGCCCGGCTCGCACAGGCGGCCGCCGAGGGGCGCGACGAGACGACGCACAAGCTGCGCAGGAAGTACCGCGCAAGATTCGATCGCCTTGAGGGTCGGCTGGCCCGCGCGAAGGAGAAGATCGAAACGCAGTCGGAGCAGGCCAGCAGCGCCCGCTGGAACACCGCCGTCTCCGCCGGCGCGGCGGTGCTGGGGGCGATCCTTGGCCGGCGTCGCCTTGGCGTGGGAAGCGTCGGCCGGGCGGCGACGACGGCGCGCGGGGCGGGACGGATGCGGAAGGAGCAGCAGGATGTCGAGCGCGCCCGCCGGGAGGCGGCGGAGGTGGAGCAGGAGCTGCGCGAGCTGGAGGCGGCGTTCAGAAAGGAGCTGAACACCGCTCACACGAAGCTTCACGCCGCGACGCAGGAACTGGAGCGGATCACCATCCGCCCCCGGCGCTCCGACACGACGGTCCGTCTCGTCGCCCTTGCGTGGGTGCCGAGGTGGATGGCCTGATCAGCCGCACCATCACGGCTCCTGCAACTCCGCGTCCGTCAGGCCGTGCTCTGTGACCGTGACGTTCGTCGCCAGGTCGCGACGGACGCGGTGATCGAGGCTGCGCTGGCTCGCATCCGCCAGGGCGGAGCGCAGCTCGCGCAGGGGCCGGTCGGGGACGGCGAGGTGGCAGATCGGCTCCCCCGCCTTGACGGCCGGGAGGGTCGTCATGCCCAGGACGATGGCGTCGCGCGGGGCGCGCTGCACGTGCTGAGCCTCGCCGAAGACACTGAAGTTCGTGCTGATCGGCTGACCCTTCTCGACGAGGTCCCCCGGCGCCACGTGAAACCGCAGCAGCCCCCCCGCCTGCGCGCGGAGCCACGTGGTGCGGCGGACCGTCGTCTGGTACGGCGGGCGGACGAGATCCCCCTCGGTCATCCCCAGGTCGCGCAGGACGTTCAGGACGCCGCGCACGCCGATTTCCAGCACCGTCGGCTCGATCTTGCTTGGCTCCCCGGCCTCGAGGATGACGGCATCGATCCCCGCGGCGACGGCGGCGCGGCGCAGTCCCCCTTCCGGGCCTTTGCCGTGAACGACGAGCTCGCAACCGAAGGCGGTCGCGAGGCGCCGGCACCCGGGTTTCTCGAGGTCGGCCCTGATGTTCGGGAAGTTGGTGCGCCCGGCGGCGGCGGAGTGGAGGTCGAGGAGGTGGGTGCAGGGGCGGATGACCTCGTGGAAGAAGCGCCAGGCGACGCGCCGGGAGAGCGAGCCCCCGGCGCTGCCGGGGAAACAGCGGTTGAGGTCGCGCCGATCGGGCATGTAGCGCGTCTGGGTCTCGAACCCGAAGAGATCGACCACCGGCACGAGGATGAGCGTGCCCCGCGCCAGCTCCGGACGCCGCTGGTACATCAGCTCATGGATGATGCCGGTACCGTTGATCTCGTCGCCGTGCACCGCCGCCGTCACCGCCAGGACCGGCCCGGACCGTCGCGCGCGGGAGATGCGGATCGGGATCGCCAGCTCGTCGCCCGTGAAGGTGCGCGTCACCTCGAGGCGCAGGTCGACCGATTCCCCCGGATGGATGTCGCGGCCGGCGATTTGGAGGACGTCGGGCATATGGGACGGAGCGCCACGCCCCTCTCACCCCTGCTGCTGGGGCTTGGGGGGCTTGCTCTTCTTTTTCGGCTTTTTCGGGGGGACCAATGCCTGGAGCGTGAGATGTTTTCCGAAGCAGATGAGGATGTCCCCGTCCAGGATCTCGCGGCTCCCCTTCGGGTTGGGAATCGTCAGACCCTGCCGAATGATCGAGAGGACCAGGACGTCGCGGTCGCGCAGGCCCGTCTCCGCGAGGGTGCGCCCCGCAAGTTCGCTGCGGCTGCCGACCGGCACTTCCGCAACGCCATACCCGCTCTTGAGCGTCAACCGCTGGCGGATATCCACCTCCGGGAACTTCACCTCCCGCTCCATGTACTCGATGATGGCGCCGGCCACGTCCACGCCCGTCGCGCCCTCGATCCCCTCGAGGCCGGGCGAGCTGTTCACTTCCATCACCTGCGGGCCCTCGGCGCCCTCCAGCATGTCCACGCCCGCCACCCGCAGGCCCATGATCTGCGCCGCCTGGACGGCCGTGCGCTGGTAGTCCTCCGGCAGGTCCACCGCCTGGGTCGTTCCACCGCGATGGACGTTGCTGCGAAACTCCGTGCCGACGGCGCTGCGGCGCATGGCCGCGACGACCCGGTCGCCGACGACGAAGGCGCGGACATCCTTCCCCTTGCTCTCGGCGACGAACTTCTGGATGAGCACGTTCTGCCGGAGGCCGGCGAAGGCCTCGACGATCGCCTCGGCGACCTTGCTGGTCTCGGCGAGAATGACGCCGACGCCCTGCGTGCCCTCGAGCAGCTTGATGATGACCGGCGCCCCGCCGATCTCCTCGATGGCGCGCAGCACGTCCTCGTTCTCGCGCACGAAGGCCGTCTTGGGCATGCTGATGTCGTGCCGGGAGAGGATCTGGAGGCTGCGGAGCTTGTCGCGGCTGACGCTGATGGCGTGCGAGCTGTTGAGGCAGAAGACGCCCATCTGCTCGAACTGCCGGACGACGGCGGTGCCGTAGAAGGTGATGCTGGCGCCGATTCGGGGGATGACGGCGTCGTAGCTGGAGAGCTTTCGCCCGCGCCAGGTGAGCCAGGGGCGGTAGTGCTCGACGTAGATGCCGAAGGCGAGGGTGTTGAGGACCTTTGCCTCGTGACCGCGCTCGAGGGCGGCCGACCTGAGCCGGCGCGTGCTGTAGGCGCCGGGACTGCGCGAGAGAATCGCGATCTTCACGTCTTATCCTTGTTCGCCTTCGGGGCCGAAGACTTCCGGCGCCTGGCCCTGCCCAGAACATAACGCCGGCCGCTGTCGACGAGGAAGTCCCCATCCAGCGCCTTGCGACCGAGCAGGACGCGGCAGAGCATTTTGCGGCGCGACACCAGGCCCAGCTCGACCCGCTTCGTCACCGGCCCGATGCGCACCGTTGTCTCGATGAACAGCCGGTCGTGGGAGTGGCCAAAGGCGCTGCGGACGCGCGCCCTTCGGCTGATAGGAGCCTCGAGGTGGCGCGACATCTCCCCGCTCTTTCGCTTCAGGCGGATCGCAAAACGCACCCGGTCGCCGGGAAGCTCCTCCAGCTCCGTCACATCGATGGCGCCCGTCCGGGCGCCCGTGTCCAGCTTCGCGACGATCCCGCGGAGGTGGAAGTCGGGGAAGTCGATGTGCTCGCGCCAACCGACGATCAGCACCTCCCCGGGAAGTCCTTGCGTCGGGCCCGCGTTGGCGCGGGCGGGTTCGGCGGAACCTGTCTCCATGAGAATGACCTTATCGCCTCCGGCGACATTCACAAACCGCGCTCTGGGGCGGCCGGCGCGTTATCCTCTCCGGGCGAACCATGTCCCCGCCCGAAGATCAACGCTCATTCGCCGGCGGCTCCGCCCCCCCGCCACCCGATGCCCCTGCCGTGGAAGCGCTTCAGGTCGAGCCGGTTTCGCCGCGCTTCGAGCTTCCCGATCTCAGGACGAGCCGTGTCGCGATCGCGGCACTGGTCGTGGGAATCGTGGCGGTGCTGACGATGTGCTTCCTGCCGGTGCTGCCCGGGGCGGCGGCCGTCGTGCTGGCGATCATCGCCATGCGCCATACCGGGCCGATGCAGAAGCCGGGGCGCGGAATGGCGCTCGCCGCCCTTTCGATGGGGTGCGTTGCGATCGTGATCTCGCTGCTGAGCCTCACGATCCTGCTGCCGGTCGTCGGCCAGATGCGCGAGTCGACCCGGCGCACGCAGTGCGAGTCGAGCATGCGAGCCATCGGCCAGGCAGCCAGGATGTACGCGCTCGACAACGGCGGCGCCTTTCCGCCCGACCTGGCGACGATTCTCCGGGCGACGCCGACGCTATCGCACGAGAACCTCGTCTGTCCGAGCTCCGACGACCGCGTCGCCGGCGCGGGCGAGATCCTCAGGGCTGGGCAAAACCTCAGTTACTTCTGGGTCGGCGACGGCGTGACGGACCGCGCCGGGCCGTCGGTCGTCCTGATGTACGAGCCGGTGGATCACCACGGGCGCGACGGCGCGAACTTCCTCTTCGCCGACGGAACCGTTCGTTTCATCCCGCGCCAGCAGGCGCGACCGATGATCAGCCAGCTCGAACAGGGAATCAATCCGCCCAGCACCAACACGCTGCAACCAGGTACGGGCGACTCACTGCCGCCGGCGGATCTGCCATAGCGCATTTCCGCGCGGACGCACGAGACGCCGCCCGTAGAATCCCGCTCCATGGGCGTGCAGGACCGCGACTACTACCGCGATGACCCGAGGCGACACCCGTACGGCGTGGGCGTCGGCGGCCCCGGCGTCGGATCGACCGTCGGCTCCATGAAGTGGTGGAGCGTCACGACGTGGCTCATCGTCATCAACATCGCAGTCTTCGTGATCGACGGCCTGCTGGCCGCGGCGAACATCAGTTATGTGAGGCTCGTCTCCTACCAGGGGCAGGTGATCGGTGTGCCGATGGGCTTCATCGAGCGCTGGGGCTACTTCAGCGTCGACACCGCCATCTACGGCTTGCAGATCTGGCGATGGATCTCGTTCCAGTTCCTGCATGCGGGGCTGGGACACATCTTCGGAAACATGCTCGGCCTCTACTTTTTCGGCCCGCTCATCGAGGCGGAGTTGGGGCGGCGGCGCTTCCTCGCCTTCTACCTCATCTGTGGCATCTGCGGCCCGCTGGTCTACTGCGCCTTTGCCTTCACCGGCTTCCTGGAAACGACGGCCGCCACGCCGCTGGTGGGCGCCTCGGCGGGGGTTTTCGGCATCCTGATCGCCGCGGCGCTGACGGCGCCGGACATCCAGGTCATGCTCCTCTTCCCGCCGATCCCGATGAAGCTGCGCATGCTGGCATGGGTGCTGATCGGCATCGCCGCCTTCACCGTCTTCTCGGAGGGGTACAACGCCGGCGGCGAGGCCGCTCACCTGGGGGGCGCCGCGGCCGGGTTCCTGCTGATCCGCAATCCGCGCTGGCTCAACTGGGCGGAGCCGGACTGGCTGCGCACGAAGCTCCGCTCGCGCCGTCTCCCGGATGATGATTCCTCCGGCAAGTCGAACATGAAGTACCGGGGCTGGCGCTAGAAAAGCATCCACATGCCACGGGCATCGATCAGTCGAGCTCGAGCATCACGAACCGCTTCTCGGTGTAGGTGCTGCCGACGTTGATGCAGCGCCGCCCCGCCGCTGCCACGTCGCGCGCGACATGCGTGTGGCCGCAGATGACGTGGGAGACGTTGCCGAAGCGCCTGATCGTCTCCCCCAGCGCCGGGCTGCCGAGGTAGGCGCGGGCGAAGGCGAACTGCCGCTTCGCCGACGGGATCGGGCCGGGCGGCGGAACGGGCAGGAGCTCCTCCATCGGCGCGACATGCACCGCCGCGATCACCTCCCGCGCGCCGGCGACGCAGGACAGATCGCACTCCAACTCGCGCCGGCGGCTTTCGAGGAAGGCAGGGTCGTCGGCGATGCCCGCGATGAAGCGGCCGTCGTTCCAGCGGGCGGGGAAGTCGCGATGCGCCTCGGGGACGTCGGGCGCGTCCGGCTCGAGGTCGCTGCGCCCGAGCAGGCGCGCGGCGCCGGGGGAGAGCTTGGCCCGGTAGAAGCGCTCGGGGATCGCAAGCTGCGGCGCGGCGAAGGCGTAGTCGTACCAGCCGAGCGACCCGACGACCGCGACATCGCCTGCCCGAAACGGCGCGCCGGGCAGCCAGTGCCAGCCGGCGTCCGTGACGCGTTGGGGGAGTTCGTCGCTCAGGAGACGCCGCGCGTCGCGCGGGTCGCTGCGCGACCAGAGCTCGTGGTTGCCGGGGATGAACAGGCGTGGCCGGCCCGCGTCGAAGAGGTCGAGGCATGCCTCCAGCCCCCGCCCGTCCGCGATCGCCGCGTCTCCCACGAGCAGCACGGCGTCGGCTTTGGATCGGTTGATCCGACGGGCGATCTCCTCCGCCGGCTCGCGGGAGCGCGGGACGTCGTGGTGCAGGTCGGCGGTGACGGCGAGTCGGAGGGGCAAGGAGGGAGTTAGGAGTTAGAAGTCGGGAGTGGGAAGCCGGAGGAAGCCGCGGCACGGCGTGTCGCAGGTCTGACCGTAGCGGGCGCGTTGTGATTGTTGTCCCGGAGTCGGCCCTTGGCGTTCCTTACCCAGCCCTGCGGCACAGCGGTGCTGCGGCTAAGTGGGCTCCCCGCTGACCTCTGATCCGGTCTCCTAACTTCCCACTCCTAACTCCTAACTTCACCCCCGCCCCCACGCTAGACTTCCCCGCCGCTTCATGAATCCGCTGAGCATCGTCAACGTCGTCAAGTGCTTTCACCAGGGCGACCGCGCGGTGCGCGCGCTCGACGGAATGTCGCTGGAGGTGCCCAGCGGCCGCTTCGTGGCCATCATGGGGCAGAGCGGCAGCGGAAAGTCGACGCTGCTCCACCTGGCTGCCGGCCTCACGACGGCGGACGAGGGGAACGTGTTCGTCGCCGGGAATGACCTTGGGACGATGGGCGACCGGGCGCTTACGCTCTTCCGCCGGCGGCAGATCGGCCTGGTCTTCCAGAGCTTCAACCTGATCCCCACGCTGCCGGCGGAGGAGAACGTGGCGCTGCCCCTGCTGCTGGAAGGGCGCGCCGGCGCGAACGGCCGCGCCCGGCCGGCCGAGGCGGCGCAGGCGCTGCTCGAAAAGCTGAAGCTCGATCACCGGCTGGGCCACCGCCCGGACGCGATGAGCGGGGGCGAGCAGCAGCGCGTGGCGATCGCGCGGGCGCTGGTGACGAACCCGGCGCTGATCCTGGCCGACGAGCCGACGGGCAACCTCGACACGGAGAACGGGCGCATCGTCTGCGACCTGCTGCGGCGGCTGGCTGACGAGGGGCGGACGATCGTGATGGTGACGCACGAGCCGTCGGTCGCGGCCTACGCGCAGGACGTGGTGGTGCTGCGCGACGGGCGGCTGATCGACCAGTTCGAGGTGGAGGCGTCGGACCCATCGCGCGTCGCCCAGCGATACCAGCAGGCGCTGCTGGCGGTGTGAGGGCGGCGAGGTTGTCGCGCCTTATTCGTGAGGAGGAGACGGTTGTAACCGGCGTGCCGCGAGGGGGAAGGAGATTTGGCCTGTGGCGGCGGTGCCGCGGCTCGTTGGGCTGCCCTCTCTGAGCTCTGACGTCGGCCCTCTGCCCTCTGACGTCGGCCCCCTCACCCCTGCCCCTCTACGATCCGGCGTGCTCAAGCTGATCTGGTCGAATCTCACGCAGCGAATGGCGCGCACGGTGCTGACGGCGGCGGCGGTGGCGTTATCGGTGTCGCTCGTGGTGAGCACGACCAGCGGCTACCGCTCGGGCGAGGTAACGGTGCGGGATTTCGTGGAGCGCTACCTCGGGAGCACCGACTTCAAGATCAGCAGCGGGCTGGACGCCACGACCCTTCCCGCATCGCTGCTGGGGGAGGTGCGCAGCGATCCGCGCGTGCGCAGCGCGTTCGGGCGATTCGAGGCGAGCCTCCAGATGCGCGATTCCGAGGGGAACTGGACCGCGGGCCAGATGAACGTGCTGGGCGTGAACCCGCACGAGGACGAGTATCTCGAGCGACTGGACCTTTCCTACGGGCGGCTCTTCACGTCACCGGACGCGCGCGAGGCGATGCTCGACCAGGGGGCGCAGCGCGTGCTGAAGGTGGAACTGGGCGACACGATTACCCTTCCCGGTCCGGGCGGGCCGATGGAGCTGGAGGTCGTGGGCATCGTGCACAAGCCGGAGATCGTCGCGACGCTGCTGCAGACGGTCTACGTGCCGCTCGGCACGCTCCAGCGCAACGCCTCCCCCGAGGCGCCGGACGCGCTGACGAGCATCACGGGCGAATTCGGCGTCGGCGTCGACGCCGATGCGTTCGTGGCCGACTGGTCCCAGCGCCTCGCGACGCGCAGCGACGGATGGGGCATAGACCTCGTACGCGAGCAGCGCGAGGCGCTCGACGACGGCCTGCGCGGGATGAACCTCCTTTCGCTCATGGGCGGAATGGTCTCGCTGCTGGCGGCGACCTTCATCGTCTTCGGCACGCTGTCCATGGGCGTTGCCGAGCGGCAGCGGACGCTGGCGATGCTGCGCGCGGTCGGCGCCACCCGCCGGCAGGTGAGCCTGAGCGTCGTCGGCGAGGGCGTGCTGCTTTCGCTGCTGGGCGTCGCGATCGGCATTCCCCTGGGGCTCTGTTTCATCGGTGCGCTGGTCAACTGGTTCGACACGGTCTTCACGTCCGGCCTGGCCGTTAGCTGGATCGGCATTGCCGCGGCCACGGGCGGTATGACGGCGGCGGCGCTGGCGGCGAGCATCCTGCCGGCCTGGCAGGCGGGCCGCACCGATCCGCTCGCGGCGATGCGCCCGGTGGCCGCAC
>JAEZED010000118.1 GCA_023417885.1 Planctomycetota bacterium | reverse complement strand
GCTTCAGGTTGTCGTGGGATCGTCGAGGCCTACTTGTCTTCCTCGGTGATTCCCATCCCGCTGCGATCCGGGTCGGCGGGACGCTTGGGCTCCTGCGGCGGGTTCTTCTCGAGCTCCTCGAGCAGGTACTGGACGGCGGCGTCGATCTGGATGTCGCGGCCGTTCTGCATCTTGCTCGGGTCGGCGATGACCTCGATGTCCGGGTCCACGCCGTGGCCCTCGATGCCCCACGTGCCGTCGGTCTCATAGAAGCCGAAGTTCGGCACGGTGACGCTTCCGCCGTCGATGAGCGACGGAACGCCGCTGATGCCGACCAGGCCGCCCCACGTGCGCGTGCCGATCAGCGGGCCCAGGTCGTTCTGTTTGAACAGCCAGGGGAACATGTCCCCGCCGCTGCCGGCCAGGCCGTTGATCAGCATCGCCTTAGGTCCGTCGTGCCCGTCCGGCGGCCACTTCCAGTCGCGCCCGTGACGCCGGGCCCAGTAGTTGGTCGTCGGGCGGTTGAGCAGCTCGATGAAGCGGGTGGGGATCTGTCCGCCGCCGTTCCAGCGCTCGTCGATGATCAGCGCGTCCTTGTGCATCTGCCCGAAGAACTGCCGGAACAGGTCGTTCTGGCCTTCGACGCCGGTGTTGGGGACGTAGATGTAGCCAATGCGCCCGCTGCTGGCCTCGTCGACGTACCGCGCGTTGGCGGCGATCCAGTCGCGGTAGCGCAGCTCCGCCTCGCTGCCGGTGGGGGTGACGACAACGTTGCGCTGCTTCTCGTTCTCCGCGTCGAAGGTGGGCTTGTCGCTGACGGTGAGCGTCGCGGGCCGGCCCGCCAGGTCGATGAAGGCGGCGTACGGGGAGACGGTCGGATCGAGGCGCTGCCCGTTGACGGCGAGAATGAAGTCGCCGACGTTCACGTCCACGCCGGGCACGGAGAGGGGGCCGCGCGCGTCGAGGTCGTACGACCCGCCGGTGTAGATCTTGGCGATCCGGTAGCCGCGGGCATCACCCTCGCCGGCCAGCTCGAAGTCGACGCCGAGCAGGCCGACGTTGCGGTTGGGCTCGTTCTGCACGTCGCCCGGGTCGCCGCCGCTGTAGTAGGCGTGGCCGATGTTCAGCTCGCTGATCATCTCGCTGATGATGTAGCTGACATCCTCGCGTGTTGCGGCGTCAACGACCATCGGGAGGTATGCCTCGAGGATGCCGTCCCAGTCGACGCCGTGCATGTTCTCGACGTAGAAGTAGTCGCGCTGCCGGCGCCAGGCGTCGCGCACGATCTGCTTCCACTCATCCTTCGGATCGATGCGCTTGTTCATCCCGTTGAGGGGGATGGTCTCGGTGAGCTGCTGGCCTCGCGCGGCGTTGATCACGCCCATTCGCGGGCCGCCCCCGCCGAAGCGCCCGCCGGGGCCGCCCCCGCCGCCGCCCATCTGGCGAACCAGGAGCTTCTTGCCGTCGGCGCTCATGTCGAACCCGCCGACGTTGGCGATGACGGTGCCTTCCTCGATGTCGTCGGCGGCGATGTCGAGGATGCGGATGCTCGGCGGCTCTCCGCCGCCGCGCCCGCCGCCACGGGTGTACAGGAGCTGGTTGCGGTCGTTCACGGCGAGGTTGCCGATGTTGCCGCGCGGCACCGGCAGGAGCATCGCGCGCGCCTCCAGCCCGTCCAGGTCGATCACCAGGCGCTCGTCCGGCGCCTCCTCGCCTCCCGCCCCGGCGGCGGCGGCGAGCTTCTCGGGGCTGATCGGGCCGCTCTTGCGAGCGCTCCACGAACCATTGGCCATGGCGTTGCCGTTCACCCGCGCCTCCCACGTGCCGCGGATCTGCTCACCCTCGACGGCGCCGGTCATCGTCGTCGTGGCCGGCCCCTGCGAGCCGGTGGCGGTGAACTGCCCCGTCGCCTCGTCGAACGTGACGGAGTCGAAGTCGCGCGTCTCGCCCATCGCCTCGCTGCTGCCGGTATAGGTGCCGTCGGCGCGGGCGTAGATCGTCATCGTGAAGGGCACCTCGTCCTGCTCGGCGCCCAGGGCCCGGAAGCCCTCCAGCGTGCCGGACCACTCGCCGTGGACGGGCGAGTCGAGGTTGAACTTCTCGGCCACGGTCTGCTCGTCGTCACCCGGCTGCGTCGAGGGGCGCGTCTGGAACTGCGCCTCGTCGAGATCGGTCGACAACTGCATGTCGGCGCCGGGTTGTCCGCCGCCACCCGGACCTCCCTCGCCGCCGCCGCGACGACCCGGGCCGCGACGCGGACCGTTCTCGCGCGAGGGGCGCGTCTGCGACTCGGCCCCTTCGCCGGCGCGGACCGCCTCGCGATCGAGCTCGGGGAGCATCGGGTTCTTCACGTCCTTGCGCAGCGGCACCGCGACCAGGCGATCGAGGTTCGTGTAGACGAACGACGAGTCCGCCGAGCTGTACTGCGGGCCGGTGAAGTCGATCTGCGTCAGGAAGTAAAGCCATTCGCCCTTCCGATCGAACGTCGGGAACTGGGCGTTGAACATGTCGCTGGTGACCTTGTGCTTCTCACCGGCGGACAGGTCGAAGAGGTAGACGGCCGTCGTGTAGGCGTCATCGTCGCCGCGGTGATAGGCGATCCAGTTGGAGTCGTGCGACCAGCTGATCGGCACGTTGCTGCCGAGCGGGTCGCGGTCGATCTCCTCGACCTCGGCGGAGGCTTCCTCTCCCTCGCCGACGGTCACGAGCGTGAGCCGCCCGGTCTGGTCCTGGGCGATGAACTTCTTTCCGTCGGGCGCCCACTCGAAGCTCGTCCAGAACCGGCCCGTTAGGTCGCTGACGCGCTTCGGCTCGGCGTTGGGCTGATCCGCGCGCACGAGGTAGATGTTGTATTCACCCTCCGCATCGGAGCTGTAGGCGAGCCACTTTCCATCCGGGCTCCACGACGGGTTGCGGTCCGCCGCGTCGTCGGAGGTGGTGACGTGGATCGGGTGTCCCGTGGCAGCCGGCAGGCGCCAGATGTCGCCGCGGGCTTCGAAGGCGACCTCCTTGCCGGTGGGGCCGAGATCGCCGCCCTGGAGGAAGTCGTTGGCCTCGACGATGCGCGGGCGGAGCGTCGGCTTGCCGCCGGGAACGATGACATCCACCGCGCGCGGCTCGCTGCCATCGGCGAGGCTGAGCGTGTAGAGGCGGGTGCCCTGCTGGAAGACGATCTCTCCCTCGCCGTCGCTGCCCGGGCCCATGCTGGGGAAGCGCACGTCGAAGTCACTGAAGTCGGTGAGCTGCGTGCGCTCCTGCGTCTCGGGGTCGTATCGGAAGAGGTTCAGCCGCGCGCTTTCGGTGTTGTCCGAGAGGTAGTAGACCTTGCCGTCGTGCAGCATGGGGGCGGTGTCGGTTCCCTCCCAGTCAGTGATCTGCTGCGCCGACATGTCGTCCATGTTGACGAGCCAGACGTCCGTCGCCATGCCGCCGCGGTAGCGCTTCCAGGTGCGGAAGTCGGTGCTGTGCGGGATGTAGGCCAGGGTCTTGCCGTCCTCGCTGAGGTCGGCCGACTGGCCCCAGGGGATCGGAAGCTGCTCCGGCAGCCCGCCCGTTTCGCCCGAGCCGTCGAGGGTCTGCACGAAGAGCTGCTGCGTCTGCCTCGCCGCAGGCTTGTTGCTCATGCCGCCCGCGGAGAAGAGCACCTTGTTGTCCCCCACCCAGCCGTTGAGGTTTTCGTTGGCGGGGTGGTAGGTGATGCGTTCGGCGGCTCCGCCGAAGGCGTCGATGACGTAGATATCGCGGTCACCCTCGTAGTTGCCGACGAATGCGATTCTCGAGCCGTCAGGGCTGAACTTGGGGAACGACTCGAGCCCCGGAGGGCTGGCGAGCGGACGGGCGACGCCCCCTTCCTTCGGCACGACCCAGAGATCGTTGGCGTAGCTGAAGACGATCGAGTCGTGGGAGATGTCGGGGAACTTGAGCATCCCGGCGTGCGGGCGGTTGGGCTCCTCCTGCCTGTTCTCCCGGGGCTGGTTGCGGTCGGTTGGACGGCGCTGGCTCTCCTGCTCGGCCAGCGCGGCACCGGTGCCGAGGAGACCGGCGAGCGTGACGCCGGCAACGGCGGCCGCGAGAATGCGCCGGGCACGGCGTCGGGCCGGGGAATGGGCAGTCTCCCGCACGGTGGCGGGGAGATGAGATGACGTTGAGTATCGATTCATGGCTGGGGTGGCGGCGCGGCCGCGGAGAGGGGGAAGCCGAACAGTGGCGCCTCAACAGGCGCCGGCTGACACGAAGGCGACGTTCGAGCTGATCGAGGTTCGGGAAGCCAGCGTACAAACGGCCCGCACCCCCGCAACATTCCAGGCGAGGCGGAAAGTTGCATCGTCCGGGGTGGGCCCGGGACCTTCCGGGCTAGGGGGGAGCGCAGGCGCAACAGCCGGTATAAACGGCCTTGAACCGTCGGAGAACGGACTGAAAGTCAAAAATCCGGAAAGAAAGGGTTGGCGGACGACCGGCCTCTGGTATCCTCCCAGCCGCAAGTGCCCCGGTCCCAAGGGGCGACCCGCGGTCGTCGTCGTTGCACACACTCGTTTGCGCACGGCGTCTTTCCAAGTTACCTGGAGGAGACAAATGCGGCTTCATTCCCTTCGCGGACGCCCCTCTCGCGCCGCCCTCGCTGCGGCAGCGGTTGCGTCCGCGTGCATGCTCGGCGTCGCCGCCGACGCTCGCGCGTGCGACCTCTGCGACGGCGGCTGGGGTCCGGCCACCGACGGCTTCGGCTTCGAGGAACGCCTGGCGCAGTATCGCGCCAACGGCGGGCTCGGCGGGCTGGCGAACTACGGCGGACCTACGCCCATTGTCGGCACGCAGCAGGTGTGGCTCGACTTCAGCCAGCAGATCGGCGGCACCTACTCCGCGGCCGAGCAGCAGCAGATTTTGGCAGGGCTCCAGTCGATCTACGCCGCATTCGACTACAGCTTCTCGCTGACGCCTCCGTCGGGGCAGTTCACGACCCTGATCTGGGACAGCGGCTCGGGCGGCCTCGCCGACGAGATCGATTTCCGCAACCTCAACGCCTCCAACACCGCCTTCGTCGGCACTTCGGACGTGCAGGGGCTGCCCAGCGCCCAGCAGGTGAACTTCGCCGTCAACGTCGGCGCGCACGAGCTCGGCCACACGGTCGGCCTGCGTCACCACGATTCCTACGGCCCGATCGGCAGCGGCGTGCCCAACAGCGGGGTGCGCAGCGCCTTCCTTCCGGACTTCCCCGGGCCGCTTGGCGCGGTCGAGCACAGCGGGAACGTGATGTCCACGCCTGCCCAGGGCGCCAACCCGAACGTCTTCTTCAACACGCGCGCCGTGCTGAGCGAGCGCTCGGTGATGAAGCTCGCCTTCAACGAGCAGGGCGTTGTCACCAACGAGATTGGCTCCGCCCACGGCACCATCGGCACCGCCCAGGCGCTGACGATGCAGAAGCTGAACGTCCCGAACCTCCGCCCCGCCGGCTCGCCCTACTTCGGCGAGATCTTCGATGTCGAGACGGCCGTCGTCCTCGGCAATATGACCACGTCGGGCGAGCTGGACGTCTACAGCTTCATCGCCGACGAGGGTGACCTCATCAGCATCGAGGTGATGGGCTCCGCGTTGGATCGGATCACCGACTTCATCGACTCGACCGTCAACGTCCGCGACAGCGCCGGGGTGTTGCTCGATTACTTCGGCTCCACCGCCCAGAACGACGACGAGGACGAGACCACCGACTCGTTCATCCTCGATCTGCTGATCCCGGAGGACGGCACCTACTTCGTCTCCGTGGACAATCCGTTCACCAACTTCAGCGGCAACTACGAGTTGTACATCGCCTCCTTCAACGTGGTCGTCCCCGAGCCGGGCACCTTCGGCGTCCTGGCAGTCTCCGGCCTGCTCCTCCTGCGGCGCCGGTAAGACCGACGACACGACTGACAACGCAAGCGGCCGGCAGACTCGCGTCTGCCGGC
>JAEZED010000110.1 GCA_023417885.1 Planctomycetota bacterium | reverse complement strand
CCCCGGGCCCGGCCCGGGCTAAGGGCGCGCGGGCCCGCGCCGCGCCATGGCACCACAAGGCGGACAATCGCTACATCCGGTGCGGCACTGGCAGGTTGCGGCCACAAGTTGCGTTGCGGACGCTTGTGTCGCGAACCGCCTTCGAATAGGCTGCGCAGTGCGGCTTTCAATCAGTCTTTTCCGATTCATTCGAATGGGCTTCGCCCGGGAGAACGCATGACCTTCAGAAAACGAGCTTTACCCGCGGCCGGCGCTGCCGTCGCGGCACTGACCTTCGCATCCTTCGCCGATGCGCAGGACATCACCCACACCGATCCGGGGCTTGGGACGTTCGGCAACGGCCCGATCTCGTCCGGGTCGAACAGCATCCCGGGCGCCCCGCTCACCTTCAACATCATCGACTTCACCGTCGTCTACAACGAGAGCGATCCGACTTCAGGCTCCTGGGCCTCGGACCTGGCCCTCTCGCTCGACTTCGGCGGAACCAGCATCTTCATCGCCGGCGGCGGCTTCGGCGGCGCCGGTGACCTCGGCAGCGACACCGACCACACCTGGAGCTTCGACGGCAGCGGCTCCGACCTCTCGGGCACCTACACGAGCCAGTTCTTCCTTCCCGGGCCGGTGACCGCCAGCTCGTACAACTGGCAGGCCCAGGACACCTTCTCCGACACCGCCCAGACCTGGCAGATCAGCCTCGCCTTCAGCTCCGGCTCCGAGCCCACCTTCGCGGGCACCGAGGTCGGCTCCTTCTCCGGCCCCGGCGCCGTCTTCGGCACCAACGACGGCGGAACGAACCTCTCGTTCAACACTGGCGGCGGAAGCGGCGACGGGTACTCCGGTCCCGAAGTCACCTACCGCATCGATTGGGCCGGCGGAGACTTCACCGCCGAGCTCGACATCTTCGCCAACGACCCGAGCACGGGCGTGGAGAACGAAATCGCCGCCTTCGGCGGGGCGGACGACGACCTGGACATGTACCTGTTCAACTCCATGGCGCGCGTCCCCGGCGCCAACACCATCCCGGGTGAGGACAACGACATCATTCCGGGCGGGACCTCCGGCAACTTCACGCAGCCGATCGGGACCGACCCCAACGAGTTCTTCACCATCGAGGACCTGCCCGCGGGCACGTACTACCTCGTGATCGACGGCTGGGAGGGCTCCATCGCCGACTTCCAGCTCCGCATCATCCCCGAGCCCGCTTCGCTCGGCCTGATCGGCCTGGCGGGCCTCGGCCTCCTGCGCCGCCGCAGGGCCTGAAGCCGCAACATCGCTCGCTATCTCGTGCAAGTCAAAGCCGCGTCCGACACCCGTCGGACGCGGCCTTTTTCATGGCGCCGCCTCACCCGCCGGCGTGCATCATCGGTCTGCCGATCGCGATCTCAGTCGTCCGAAGCATCGGATGCGTGCACCGCCTCGGGCGGCCCCAGACGCCCCGCCTCACGCCCCACCAGCGTCGCGTCCCGTGCGCGATGGGCGATCGCCATCTCGTCCGGGTTGATCTGCCGCTCGCGAAGTCGCCCGCTGTAGACCGCCCAGCCGGAGGTTCCGCGCAGGCTCAGGAAAGCCTGCATCCGGTAGAGCCCTCCTTCCACCTCGAACTCCATCTGCTTCTCGCTGCCGTTCCAGCGCTTGGCGTGGAGCTGCGCTTCCCCCTGGTCCTGCCGCATCTGGTCGATGAAGCGGTCGAAGGCGATCTCGTGCATCCACTTCGTCGCGAAGGCGTAGACCGGCAACTCGATGTAGATCACCCCGTAGGCCGTGTCGCCGCTCGGGCTGATCCACGTCAGGTGCGTGTGCTGGTCGCTCCCCTTAGGAGGATCCAGGCGCCACCCGTCGGGCGGAACCACGAACGCCTCCACCCGATCCTCGAAAAACCCCTCCCCGATCCCGCCGACCAGCCGGGCCTCGGGCACCTCGTCCGGGCGGAGCGTCGAGCGGGCACACCCGCCGGCGAGCATCGCCAGACCGAGAAAGCAGAGGAGAATCGTCGATTGCCGCCGCATGCTGAGCATTGCCACCACCATCTGGAGTCGTACGGGCAGAGGCCCGCAGGGTGCGGTGGAAGGGCAAATATGATACCGATCCGCCCCGGCGACAACCCGCGCTAGAGCCGGAGCTTCTCGTGATCGCCCGGATCGCCCGCGCCGTCCCCCGTCACCGCCGCCCGGAGCATGCCCCACAGGTGCACCATCGCCTGGTTCGGGGCGTCCCAGTACTGCGCGTCCTCCACCTCCACCTCGATGAGGCAGATGCCCGGCGTCTCCAGCCCCTGCGGAAACCAGGCCTTCTGCGCCGTGTTCCACATCCGCTCCAGCAGCTCGCGCTCCTGCCGGATCCGCGCCGTGCCGGCAATGCTCACGTAACGGCTGTCGTCAGGCTCCGCGAACGCGCAGTTCACCTGCCGATCCCGCTCCAGCTCCTCCACCTTCGGGCTGCGCCGGTAGGCGAAGAAGTAGAGCCGCCCCTCCTCCACGCCCCCCTGGAGGTGCATCGGCCGGGAGTGAAGCCGCCCCTCGGTGTCGGTCGTCGTCAGCATCGCAACGCCGATGTCGCGCACCATCTCGTCGAGCTTCCTGAGCTTCTCATCCTGCGTTTTCGGGTCGTGGGCCATGATCCCGAGGCTACGACGGCCCGGCGGGCGCGCCAGCGCGCGCTTTCGACTCACGGGCGATAACGCCGCTTCAGCCCCGACACGGCGCGATCCGCCAGCCGTGTCGGCTCCGGCAGCCGGTAACGCGTGCAGCACGCCAGCACCAGCCGGCGCGCCGACGCAAGGTCGATCCGGTTCCCGATGCTCACGTAAACCGGCCGCGTCCCGTCCCGCGTCCGCAACACGCTCCCGATCCGCTCCCCGGCGTCAACCAGCGGCGCGTGATCCCCGCGGCTCGGCCCGGGGTCGGCGTGCGTGCCGATCAGCCGGCTCTTGGCCACGCCCACGCCGATGATGTCCAGCTCCACGCTCATGTGCGTCGCGAAACCACAACGCCGCGGATGCGCCAGGCCCTGCCCGTCGAAGAGCGCCGCGCCGAATGGGTGGCTCAGCCCCCGCAGCGCCGGCAGGATCGCCGGCCCTTCGCGAAAGCTCAGGAAACCCGGCACGTACGGAATCTCCACCGGACGCGCAACCTCGCAGCAGTCCACCACGCGATCCATCCTCCGATCCCAAACCAGCGCCACGCAAAGCACCTGCCGCTTGTCCGCCGTGAAGGCGCAATCGACGCCCGCGACGTAGCGAGGCAGACGCGGCAGCCGCTCCATCCGCACCCGGCTGCGCATGTCCGCCTGCTGGCGCTTCCAGGCCTCGAGATGAACCAGCTTGCCCATCGCCGATGCTATGGACGTGTGCCCGAAGTCCGTGGACGGAACTCGCACGTCGAGCCACGACAACCAACGACAAACCACGACGCGGAACGACACGGGGACGACAGGCAGCGAGGCACAGCGGCCCGGAAACGACTGCGCGAGCCCCGGGCGCGCTCGCGGTGTCACCAGCCGCGCCGGCGCACCTCCTCGTCCGTCGGCGGCCGGCGCAGCGGGTTGCGCTCACGCTCCCGCTCCTGCCGCACCAGCTCCAGGCACGCCCGCAGCTCCGCCCCGCTCAACGACGTGCCGGCCTCCATGGCGGCGCAGATCCGCTCCGCCGCACGCACCGACGCCATGCTCATCGCAACCTCGCGACATTGCCGCACCGCGTAGAGCGTCTTGGTCAGCCGGCGCCGGAACGGGGCCGACTCCATCCACCTCGCCAGTACCAGCGGCGGAAGGCTCGCAAGCCGGCGCCGGGCCGACTTCTCGTCCGCCCACTCCTGCTCGATCTCCCGGAGAAACTTGTGCTGCGCGTTCGAAAGGCGATCTCTCATGATGCAGGGCGCTCCGTGTTGCGCCGCGGCGCTTCCGCCAGTGCACCAAGCACTCGTCCGACCCCCTTGGCAGCGCCGGATCGGCGTTTGCGGGCCTCGATCGCGCGTTTTCCGCGGTGCGCGCCCGGATCGCCCCCCCGACCCCTGCACGCCCCCGGCCCTGTTGCCGCTGCGGGCGGGCCGCGGGATGATCCTGCCGTGAGCGGCGAGCACGCAGACTCCATGCCGGACCGCCCCCGGCTCGTCCCGGCCACCGCCCGATGGCTGGAGGCGTACCTCGCCATGATGGATGCCGCCCACGCCCGCGGGGAGAGCGGCGACGGGTACAACCTCACCATCACCACCATCGTCCGGCGCGATCCGGAGGAATACCTGCACCGGCTCGGCGAGCTCGAGCGCGGCGAGAATCTCCCGCAGGGATGGGTGCCGATGAGCACCCGCTGGCTGATCGTGCCGGGCGCGGGCGACGGCGTGATGGCGGGCGAGACGCGCATCCGCCACGCCCTCTCTCCCAGCCTCGAGATCGAGGGGGGACACGTCGGCTACTTCATCCACCCGTCACACCGCGGGCGCGGCTATGGGAACGCGATCCTCGCGCTGGCCCTGAGCGAGCTTGCGGGGCTGGGCGTGAGGCGCGTGCTCGTCACCTGCAACGCCGACAACGCGCGCAGCCGCCGCGTGATCGAACGCAACGGCGGCGTCTTCGACCGCTACACGACCAGCCAGAAGAGCGGCAAGCAGGTGATGCGCTTCTGGATCGACAACGCGGCTGGGGAGGCCGCGGTACCGGAGCGTTAGCCACAGATGCACACAGATGCACACAGATTCAGAAGGATGATCGATATGGATCTTGCCTCGAACGCGCGCTTTCTCGCACCGGGGCCTTCGTCGCGTAGCAACGCAGCTACCGGCCGATCCGCCATCCGCCGAGTATCATTCTGAATCCGTGTGCATCTGTGTGCATCCGTGGCTAATCCTCGGCATCGCGCGGCTACTTCCCTGGCGTTCCGAGGCTCTGCGTGATGCGGCGCATCGCTTCCTCGACGTTCTCGCGGCCGTTGAAGGCTGAGAGGCGCACGTAGCCTTCGCCGGCGGCGCCGAAGCCGCGGCCGGGGGTGCTCACCACGGCGCACTGGTTCAGGAGCTGGTCGAAGAAGCTCCACGAGTCCACGCCCTCCGGCGTCTTCACCCAGACATACGGGGCGTTGGTTCCGCCGAACACCTCCAGCCCCGCCTGCTGGAGCGCCTTCTTGATGATCGCGGCGTTCTCGAGGTAGAAGCGCACCAGCCCGCGGATCTGCTGCTTTCCCGCCTCGCTGTAAGCGGCCTCCGCGCCCCGCTGCACGACATACGAGACCCCGTTCGTCCGCGTGTTCTGCCGGCGGCTCCAGAGCTTGTGGAGGAAGACCTTCTCGCCCCGCCGCGTGCGGCCGGCGACATCCTTCGGCACGACGGCATACGCGCAGCGCACGCCAGTGAAACCGGCGGTCTTGCTGAAGCTGCGGAACTCGATGGCGCAGCGGCGCGCGCCGCTGATCTCGTAGATGCTGCGGGGGATCTTCGGGTCGCTGATGTACGCCTCGTAGGCGGCGTCGAAGAGGATGAGGCTGCCGTACTCGTTGGCGTAGTCCACCCACTGCTGGAGCGTCTCGCGGCTCGCCACCGCGCCGGTCGGGTTGTTCGGGAAGCAGAGGTAGATCAGGTCGGTCGGCTCCGGCGGAAGCTCCGGGACGAATCCGTTCTCCGCCGTCGCGGGGAGGTAGGTCAGCCCCTCGTACCGCCCGTCGGCGGCGGCTCCGCCGGTGTGGCCGGCCATGACGTTCGTGTCCACGTAAACCGGATAGACCGGGTCGGCGACGGCGATCGAGTTTCCGTCGCCCAGGATGTCCAGGATGTTGCCGCAGTCTCCCTTGCTGCCGTCGGAGACGAACACCTCGTCGGTGGCGATGTCGCAGCCGCGCGCGGCGTAATCGTCCCGGCAGATCTTGTCGCGCAGCCAGTCATACCCCTCGCTGGGGCCGTAACCGTGAAACCGCTCGTGCGTCGCCATGTCGTCCACGGCGCGGTGCATCGCCTCGATGACGGCCGGCGGGAGCGGCTCGGTGACGTCTCCAATCCCCATGCGGATGACGCGGGCGTCGGGCCTGGCCTCGGCAAAGGCGGCGACCCGGCGCGCGATCTCGGGAAACAGGTAGCCGGCGGAGAGCTTGAGGTAATGCTCGTTGACGTAGGGCATGGCGGAGAGGGCGGGTGGCGCAAAGCGGGAAGCGGACGGCCGGACGACCGCGAAGCCTATCCGCCGCCGCCCGCCTTTTCCGCCGACCCGGCGCGATCATCCCGCGCCCGCCGACGCGCTACTGCCCGGCCACCGGGGCCGGCTCGATCGGGGCGTCGGTGTCGGCGTCGGGGACGTCGTTGTAGCCGGCGAACTCCTCGTCGTGCGGGTCGAGGTAGACGTCGTCCAGCTCCGTCGCATCCACCTCGCGGCGCATCAGGAAGTAGATGATTGTGGAGAGGGAGAAGTAGAGCGACACCACGTACGCGACGACCAGCGCCACGAAGAGGTAAACCCAGAACGCCAGCAGCGTCGCCGCCACGTCCTGAACCGGGCTGAGGTTGATGTACGGAATGTCGTAAGTCAGCTCCCCGTAGCTCGGCGGCTGGGGCCACATCGCCTCCAGCACGTCGTCCTTGCCCGCCACGTCGCGCCAGATGAAGAGGCTGGCCGCCGTGTGACTGCTCAGGAGCACCAGCCAGATGAACAGCCGCACGAACAGGTAGGTCAGCGCGCCGTAAAGCAGGCCGACCAGCGCGTAGAAGGCCAGCCGCCACGGCCGCGCGTAGAGGTAGCTGAAGCTCCGGCTGATCGCGTCGAAGCTGTCGGTCCCCTCGGCGGCGATCGTCGGGTACATCAGGCTGAAGCCGCCCACCAGCCCCAGCAGCACCAGCGTGATCACGAATCCGGCGATCAGCGCGAAGATGAACAGCGCCCCCACGACCAGCTCGCCCAGCCACGGGATGTTCCCCAGCAGCCCGGCGACGGCGACCGCCAGCGCGATCGCCGCGATGATCAGCACCGGGATCAGCGGCGCCGACAGAAAGCTCACGAACTTGCCCGTGCTGAAACGCAGCGCGCTGCGCAGCGAGATCTTCTCGTCCCGCGCCACCTGGACGGCGGCGATCCGGCTGATCGCCCCGCCGAAGACCGCCGCGAGCACCAGGAACCACAGGAAAAAGAGCGTGAAGTAGACCGGGTGCTGCGAGAAGCCCCACAGCGGGCCCACCCAGAGCACGCGGTAGATCGCGCCCAGCACCCCCGGCACGTCCAGCGACAGCACTGCATCGACGCCCCGGTCGAACTGCCGGCTCTCGTAGTCATAGAACTCCGCGAACAGCCCGCGGCCGCGCGTGGCGTCCACCTGGTTCCACGTGGCCGCCGCCCGCGTGTAGGCGCTGCGGATGCGCATGTCGCGCTCGCGGGCGGCCCGGTCGAGCAACTCCTCGCGGCGCTGGGCCGGAAGGTCGCCGTCGGCGGTGATCCGCTTCACCTCCTCGTCGTGGCCGGTGCGGGCGCCGGCGATTTCCTCGTCGCGCCGCGTGCGCACCCAGTCGCGCACGTCGCCGAGATCGATCGCCGAGAGTTCCGCCTCGCGCTCGCGCGCCACTTCCTCGCGGAAGCTGTCGAAGGTGGCCTCCGAGGCGGCGCGGGCACGCCGGCGCACCTCGTAGAACGGCTCGCCCCCGGCATCCCCGCCCGACTGGAGGTGGGCGTCGAACGTCTCGGCCTCGCCCGGCGTCGCCTGGTGGTCGCTCAGCCAGATGCCGTCGAGAATGCGCCCGCCCGTGTAGAGCAGCAGCACCGCCGCCAGCGCCAGCAGGAGCTTGCTCGGATGCACCGCAAGCCGGAAGCCGCGGAACAGGTTCACGAACGGAAACGCGGCCCCCCAGTCGATGTGCCGGAGCGAAACCGGGTCATAGCTCGCCGGGCGCAGCGCCGACGGGCCGGGACGAAGATCCGAGGCCAGACCGTCGCGACCCTCGGCCGGCTCCTCCGCGATCGCCGATTCCGGCGCCGGGCCGCCACTACCGGCGGAGCCGCCCTGGGGCGCATCGGGTTCGGGGGTGGTCTGCTCGTCGCTGGGCGTGTCGGGTTCTGCCATCGGGGCGATTTGCTGAAGGTGCGTGGAGCGCGCGGCGCCCGCTCGGGCGGCATCACGATGCCAACGCAGCGGGCGCGGCGATCATAAGTGTCGCCACGGCCTCAAACAATCCGCGCATCGTCGCATCACAGCCGCACCCGGCCCGAAGCACGCTTCGGGCGCGCCCCCGCAACGCACGAAACCGCTTCACATCCCCACGCGACGCGTGTAGACCACCCACTCCAGCAGCAGCACCACCGCCGCCGCGGCGACCAGCCACCACCACCACTCCACGTTGCGCCCCGCCGACTCCGTCTCCTCCTGCGCTGCCACCGTCGCGTCGATGCCGCTGAGGTTCCCGGGATCCGTCGGATTCGGCAGCAGGTTGCTCTCCGTCTCGTCCAGCAGGCTGACCGCCATCCGCTCGAACTGCGGCAGGGGCGGCTCCGTGCGGTAGACGCCGACCCGCTCGAACGGCCCGAGCGTCACGACGCCACCCTCGTCCTTCCGGAAGCGCCGCGCCACGCCCGGCCCGATCAGCTCGACCGCCTCCCCCACGCCCGCGCGATCCGTCACGGCACGCGGAATCGTCACGAGGTCGCCCGGCCGAAGGCTCTCGCGCACCCGCACATCCTCGCCGGCAGCCAGGTACTGGAACATCTGGTAGCCGAAGTACGGAAACGTGACCTGGTTCGGCCAGGTGCTCAGCGTGAGGTCGAAGCTGAAGATCAGGTGCGTGCGCGGGCCGTTGCGCTCGAGGATAGCGAACGGGCCCTTCACCCCTTCCATCAGCATCTCCGCGCCCAGCGGCACAGTGAGCAGCCGGCCCTCCTGCACCCAGACGCGGTTCAGGTTCAGCCCCACCAGCATCGGGTGGTCGCGCTCCCAGTCCAGGATCTCGCTCTCCTGGTACCACATCTGCACGTCCCCCTCCCCGACCACCGGCTTCACGTTCGTCGCCTCCGCCGGCGGCAGCCCGCCGCTGTAGACGAACGTCCCCGCCGACGGCAGCGTGGGCGGGGAATAGTTGTCGAAGATGATCAGGTCGAACTCGTTGCCCACCCCCTGCTCATACTCCGCAGGCGTGACGATGCGCGGCTCCTCCAGCGGCTGCGTGTCCAGCAGCTTCTCGAGGTAGTAGTTCCCCTCCGTCACCAGCATCACGCGCAGCGGCTCGGGCGGGGGAACCACCACCCATGCCATGTCGTCGGCCGACAGCGCGTCCTCGTTGTCCACCAGCTCCACGCGGATGACGGCCGACGTGCCCAGTTCCAGCCGCACATCGACGCTCCGGGCGGTCTCCATCGCCGCCATCGCCGTGTCCGCCTCGGCGGCCGCCTCGGGGTTGGCCTCGCGCCATTGCGGGTCGGTCCAGCGGGCCGGCGGAACGTTTACCGCAACCGGCTGGAGCGTCACCGGGTCGAACTCGAGCGTTTCCGGGGCCTCCTCTGCGTCGTCCGGCAGCGAGGCCACGCTGATGCGCACCCGCCCGGTCGCGACGTCCGGGCCGAAGTTGGCGACGCGGGCAAAGACCTGCACCTCGGTCGGCCGCTCGTAGTTGCGCTTGGCGCTGGCGGCGACGACGGCGAGGTTGCGCGCGCCGGTCGAGCCGACGCGCTCGTAATGCAACTGCCCGCGCAGCGAGAGGTCGCGGATGTCGCTCTCCGGCACGCGCCCGTCGGAGAAGAGAAAGACCTGGGCCGCCGTCAGTTCCGACTCGTCGGCGCTGTCGAAGTCGAACTGCATGTTGGCGTTGGCGATCTGGTACGCCTGCTTCAGCCGCGTCGGCCGGTCGCTCGGCTGAATGCTGTCGATCGCCGACTTCAGAGCGGCCGTGTCGCCGGTGAAAGGCTGTACCGTCTCCGACGTGTCGGCGAAGGCGATGACCATCCCCTGGGCGCCGCGGCCCATCGTGTTCACCAGCGCCCGGGCGCGCGCCTTGGCCTCTTCCAGCCGCGTCCCCCCGTCTCCGTCCGTCGCGCCCATGCTGGCGGACCGGTCGATCAGGATGACGTTCTTCTCCCCCGCGACGGCCGTCCCCTCGCTGACCGGGCGCGCCAGCGCCAGCAGCAGGGCCAGCAGGATGAGCAACTGGAGCAGCAGCAGGATGTTGCGCCGCAGCTTCTGGAACGGGCTGTTGACCTGGAGATCCTGGATCGCCTTCTTCCAGAGCAGCGTCGAGCCGATCGGCACCGTCTGCCGGCGGAGCTTCAGGAAGTAGAGCAGCAGCAGCAGCGGAATGGAGAGCCCCGCGGCAACGGCGGCGGTCTGCCAGTTCAGGAACTGCGGGAGGAAGTTCACCATCGCTAGTCTAGATCATCCACGGGAGCAATGGCAGTCGCGGGGTTCGCATCCTCAAGGCTCCAGGGCGGGGGCGAGGGAGAAGGCGGAAATCGCTTCGCCGGCAGGTTCGGGCGTGGTAGAAGCGTAATCATGTCCAACCATCAGCATTCGCTCGGCACGCTCAAGACCCGTCTCGCCGGCCCGTTCGGGGTCGTCGGGGCGATCGCCCTCTTCACTGCGGCTGTGCGTCGCTCGAGGAGGATGTCTCGGGAATCGCGCGGGACACGCGTGACAACGTGAACTCGCGCATCGATGCCCGGACGGCCAGCGCCGAGAACCGCGTCGACCAGGAGCGCCAGGAGGTCCGCGACCGCGTGACGGATCCGGTGGATCGCACGCTGAACGAGGCAGACGCGAACGTGGACCGGAGCATCGACCGCGCGCTGGGTGGAGGGGAGTGACGGAGGCTTAGACGGCGCCGCGCTTACAAGCCTTCGAAGGTTACGTGACACCCTGGTGCTGCTTCGAATAGTTCCATAGGGCACGGTCGAGCTGCCTCATGCTCAGGTGGTTTTGCCGCGCGAGGTTGCGGCAATACTGAACATACGCCATCCAAAACGGGAACGTGTACGTTGGAGGACGCTTCCATCCCAACGACCAGAGCGCTCGGTAATCGAGGATGGGATACGATTCCACCACCCCGAAGTGAAGCAGCACAGAGGCCGTTGGCCAGTCCACCCCCTGCAAAATCCTCAGCGCCAGAACCCGGAAACACTCGTCGGCCGACCCCATCGCAGAGCGCGTGACTTCTTCCACAAATGATGCAGGATTCCCTTCGCATCTGCGTTGCGTCCTGGGCGTTTTCCACCGGCAGGCAACGAGAAACTCCTCGCGTGTCCAGTACCCGCGCTGCTGTACAGCGGGCGCAATGTCTTCGACGAGTGCCCGTTCGCGTTCGGACTGGGACGCGCTCGCCTCCTTGTAGGCGTTCGCCCAGAACATGAGGTCGCGAGCACACCCTGACCTGAGCTGAAACCTGGGGCCCATCGATCTATTGGTTGCTTTGCTCATCCCAGCAGCCCGCGCTCGCGCAGGTAGTTCAGCACCAGCGTCTCGAACGGCACGTCCGTGCTGCTGAAGAGATACGTTCCCCCGCGACGGGTGATGTAGTTCTTCAGCGCCAGGCTGTAGGCGTTCAGGTTTGCCTTGTACTTCTTGATGAGCTGCCCGGTGATGCTCACCTCCGCGGCGTCGGCGTCTTCCAGGTCGACGAGCTTCAGGTCCCCCTTCAGGTCCGGGTCGATCTCCTGCGGGCTGAGCACGTGAACGGCGAACAGGTCGTAGCGCCCGCTCGTGACGTAGCGCAGGCCGTGCTCGAAGCCCGCCTTGTCGAAGAAGTCGCTGATGATCACCAGCACCCCCTTGCTCCGGTTGCGCAGCGCAAACCGCTTGCACGCCTCCCCGAAGTCGCTCACGCCCGTCGGCTCCAGCTTGTCGATGAAGTCGAGCATCCGGCTCACGTTGCGACGCCCGCGAAGGCCCCCCGTGTCCGCCACCACCGTGTCGCTGATCGCCGCAACCGTCACGCGGTTGTAGTTCACCAGCCCCACGTATCCCAGCGCCGCCGCGACCTGCTTGATGTAGTAGGCCTTGTTCGGATCCCCGTAGTCCGTGCTCCGGCTCATGTCGCAGAGCAGGTAGAGCGCCAGGTCCTCCTCCTCGAGGAAGAGCTTGAGAAACAGCTTCTCCAGCCGCGCGTAGACGTTCCAGTCGATGAAGCGAAGATCGTCCCCCACGACGTAGTTGCGGAAGTCGGCGAACTCCACGCTCTGCCCGCGCCGCTTGCTCCGCCGCTCCCCCTTCATCTTCCCCTGGAGCAGCTTGCGGCTGACCAGGTCCAGCCGGTCCAGCTTCGCCATGAAGCGCGGATCGAGCCGCAGAGGCGGCTGCGTGCGCCGTGCTGGAGCGTTGGTCTGGCTGGTTGGCGTCGTCGCCTGCGTCATGCTTCTGTCATCCCGGAAGAGTCGCCTCGTCGCGGACGAATCGTATCAGAACCGCCCGGGAAAGCTCAGGCCCGGCCACGCCCGGCGCGGCTGGCGGCCGCCTCCGCCTCGGCCTCGGCGACGACCTGCCGGGCCCGCTCCAGGTCCCCCTCTGCGACGTGCACGCTCGTCGCCGGCACGCCCGGAGCACCAATCGCGTGGGCATCGCCATGCACGAAGCTCCAGATGCCCGCGTCGCGCAGGCGCAGGTTCACGAGCTGCGCCCAGAACGGGTCGAACGTCGACAGGAGCATGCGCACCCGCTCATCCGGCGCCGGCGGACGCACGTTCGGCGGCGGAGCGTCCGGATCGCCCTCCCACTCGTCCCACTCGGGCTCGTGCGGCGGGGCGGCGGAGTCGTAGTCGAGCACCGCGCCGGACGGCAAACCGTCCTCCGGCTCCGCCTCCAGTGGCGGAGCGTCGTCCGCCTCCGGCGAGTCCTCCTCGTCGTCCCGACGGGCGAAGAGCCACTTCACCACCGACGTCAGCAACAGGAGCGTGCTCGCACTGCTCAGCAGCAGCACTATCAGCGCGAGACCGAGCTTCCAGAGCCAGCCCATGCGCAAAGCGTACACGCCCCGCCGCGCCACGCCAGCCGTGCCCTTCGGCCGATGCGACGCCGCAAGCGCTGCATTAGGATGAAGCGATGCCCGCAGGCGATCGCCAGGCGGTACAGACCGATCGTGATGCCCTCCTCGCGCTCGACGAGGAGATGCTCGAGCGCCAATGCACCTTCACCGCCTTCCGCACGCGCGGGCCCGGCGGGCAGAAGCGCAACAAGACCGCCTCCGCCGCCCGCCTCGTCCACGAGCCCACCGGCATCGTCTCCCAGTGCAACGAGTTTCGCTCCCAGGCCGCCAACCGCCGTCGCGCGCTCCACCGCCTTCGCTTCAAGTTCGCCGCGGAGATGCGCGCGCCGATCGACCCGCGCGGCTACGAGCCGCCCGCGTCGTTCGAGGCCCTCAAGACCGAGGGGAAGCTCACCACCAACACCCGCAACCCCGACTACGCCCGCATCGCTGCCCACGTGCTCGACGTGCTCGATGCCGCCGGCGCCCGCCTTTCCGCCGCGGCGGCGCTGCTGGGCGTCCCGACGAGCAACCTCGCGCGCTTCCTCGCCGCCGAGCCGACGATCCAGAACACCGCCCAGCAGATCCGCCGGAAGCACGGCATCACCTGGGAGGGGTGAACTCCTCACCCTCCCCGCCCGCCTCGGCGTCCGACGCCATGGCGTCACCGTCGGCCGGGCTCGTCGTGCGATAGACGTAAGCCAGCAACTCCGCCGCCACCGGGTAGTCCGCCTCGGGCACGCTCACCTCGAACGCCGGCCGCGTCGGGCCGTGCGTGACCGGGCGAAACACCTCGCGCGCATACCGCGGCATGAGCCGCAGGTCCACCTCGCTTGCGATCCCAGAGCGGCGGAGCAATGTCGTCAGGACCTGCTGCCGATGCTTCTCCTCCAGCAGCACCAGCGGCCGGAAGCGCTCCCCCGCCGCCGGCTCGCGCAGCGGCAGCGCATGATCGTCATCCAGCAGGAACGCCGGCGGCTCGCCGCGCAGCAGGTCGATGCGCAGGCGGATCTCGTCCGGCACCGTCGCGCCGCACTCCGGACAGCGGTCGGGCGTCTCGCGCACGTCGTACCCGCAGCGGCGACACGTCGTCCGCGGCGTCGTGGCCGACTGGCGCCGTGTCAGCCAGATCAGCAGGCCGACCATCCCGCCCAGCACGACCAGCGCGCAGACCCAGCCGGCCAGCTCCCGCGCGATGGCGCCAAAGTCGATCGTCACGGCGCCCCCTCGCCCGCCGGGCGCGGCGCCAGCAGATCGACTTGGACCGTCCCGTCGTGCTCCGCCCGGTTCAGCCGGTCGGCCACGTCGTGTGCCTGCGCCTCGTCCCGGCACGGGATGAAGACGAACCCGAGCTTCGCGCTCGTCGCCGGGTCGCCGACCGCCCGCTCGTCGGCGACCGCAAACCCCCCGTCGCGCGATTCGACCACCATGAACGGCCCCGCGTCTTCCGGAATGGCGTAAATCGGCATCGGTCGCTTCCTTCCGGTCGGGCGTTGACTGCCTCACCACAACGGGATCCCGCGGCTGCGCAGCAGCCAGATCGCGATCGACATCCCGATGATGAGCGTCACGACCAGCGCCGCCGTGACGATGAAGGTGGTGCGCCAGGAGTCGCGCGGCCCGGCCAGTTCGTCCAGCTCGCGCTCGGCGGCGTCGCAGGCGGCGATGAAGCCGGCCCGGTCGTCCATCTTCGTGTAGTCCAGGTCGTGGACGATGCGGTTGCGGATGGTGGCGACGAACCGGAGCTTGCGCACCAGGTCGTTCGGCAGGGCGTTCTTGCGCTTGGCGGCGTCGATCAGCTCGTGCAGACCCCGACCGCTGACGCCGAAGTTCCGGCGCAGCCGGCCCTCCAGCCGCTTGCTGCGGCGCACGGCCAGGTCGATGTCGCTCATCGCCCCTACGTTAGCCCCCGGGGCGCCCGCGCGGGCCGGGCATCATGCCGCAGGCACCGCATCCGGCCTCACGAGCTGATCCATGTCCGATCGCCAGACCTGGCGCTCCTCCTCGTCGGCGATTCCGGCGCCCGCCGCCTCCGCGGCAGCCACCTCGGCGTCGAATGCGGCGGGGTCCCCCGCCATCATCGCGGCGCGGGCCAGCGCCTCGTGGGCGCAGGCGGTGAGAAATGCCCCCAGGTCATGCTCCCGTGCCAGGCGCAGGGCCTGCTCCGCGTGGTAGCGCGCCGGCTCCGGACGCCGCAGCGTCGCGTAGACGCGGGAGAGCTGCCATTCGCCGATGGCGTGGTTCCGCGCATCCCCCGCCACGCCCCAGTGGTGCCGCGAGGCGTGCGCCGCGTGAACCATCTCCAGCTCCTGCTCGCCCGATCGCTCCGGCAGATCCAGGAGCCGCCAGACCTCGTTGAAAAGCTCCGCCGCGATCCGGCGGTGATCCACGGCGCTTGTCGTTGCGGTCGCCATGCTCAATTTCACCCGCGCCGCGGCGGGCGAGTTGCACCCCCGGGCCGCCGTTCGTGCGGATGGGTCACGATCCGGCGGCCTCCGGCAGGCGGTTCACGTCCACGGGCAGCGGGCGCAGGCCCACGACGTCGCGCAGGAGGGCGCGGCCGGCGTAGATCAGGGGCGTGAGCACCACGGCGATCACGAACTTCAGGATGTAGCCGGTGAAGGCCGTCTTGAGCGTGAAGGAGAACGTGGCCGACTCCTGCCCCATCAGCCGCGGGAAGATGTAGAAGAAGAGAAACGTGATGATCAGGCTGTCGAAGAGCTGGCTGATGACAGTGCTCCCCGTGGCGCGCAGCCAGACGAAGCGTCCGCCCGTGATGCGCTTGAACAGGCCGAAGAGGGAGATGTCCAGCAGCGAGCCGATGAGAAAGGCGGTGATCGACGCCAGGTACATCAGGCTGCTGGCCCCAAAGATGAGCTCGTAGGCCTCCTCGGTCGCCGTGCCCGGAATCCCTTCGAGCGTCGGAAACTGTCGCGAGAGCCAGAGCAGCGCCCAGGCCAGCGCCGCCATGGAGAAGGCGATGTAGGCGACACGCCGCGTAGCGCGCCGGCCGTAGTACTCGTTGAGCAGGTCGGTCAGCAGGAACGTTATCGGGAACGGGAGCATCCCGATCGTGTGCTCGACATCGACCGACGCGAAGCCCAGGTTGACGTCGCGAAAGACGAAGAGCTTGACGCCCACGATGTTGGCCAGCAGCAGCGCCGTGACATTCACGGCGGCGAGCCAGAGGTAGACCAGCTGGGCGCGACTGGGCGCGTGCGGTTCGTGCAGGGTCGTTCCGTCCATCGTGAGGCAGTGTAACGCCCCCTCCCCCCGCACCGGGGCCAGCCGCCACCACGAGCACCAGGCCACCCCTCCAAGAAAAATTTCCCGCAACTCCCCCTTGCCGCGGGGATTTCAATGTGATATCACATTGTTATCACAAAGGAGGCTTCTTCCATGCTGGTCGAACGTGAACATCATGCCGCCCCCGGTCTGCCCTACCTTCTCGGGCTGCTCGTCGGGCTGCTTCTCTGCGGCCTGGCGGCCGTCCTCGTCGCCGAGGACATGCCGCTGCTGCTGATCCTGATCATCCCCCTCGGCGTCGTCCTGTTCGTCCTCCTCTTCGGCACCTTCACCGTCGCGCCCAACGAAGCCAAGGTTCTCCAGCTCTTCGGCAAGTACGTCGGAACCGCCAAGCAGCCGGGGCTGCGGTGGGCCAACCCCTTCCTCACCAAGCACAAGATCTCCCTTCGCGTCCGCAACTTCGAGTCCGCCAAGCTCAAGGTCAACGATCACGACGGAAACCCCATCGAGATCGGCGCCATCGTCGTCTGGAAGGTCGTCGACACCGCCGAGGCTGCCTTCGAGGTGGATGACTACGAGAACTACGTCCGCGTCCAGACCGAGGCCGCCGTCCGCAACCTCGCCACGCAGTACCCCTACGACGCGCACAACGACGCCCAGATGTCGCTGCGCGCCAACGCCATGGAGATCGCCGAGCAGCTCAAGCACGAAGTGCAGGACCGGCTCATGAAGGCGGGCGTCGAGGTGATCGAGGCTCGCATCAGCCACCTCGCCTACGCGCCGGAGATCGCCCAGGCGATGCTCCGCCGCCAGCAGGCCAGCGCCGTCGTCGCCGCCCGGCAGAAGATCGTCGAAGGCGCCGTCGGCATGGTCGAAACCGCGCTCAACAGCCTGTCGAAGCAGAACATCGTCGAGCTGGACGAGGAGCGCAAGGCGGCCATGGTCAGCAACCTGCTGGTCGTCCTCTGCGGCGAGAGCAACGCCCAGCCGGTCGTCAACACCGGAACGCTGCACCATTAGCCCGAAAGGCGGAGGGAGGAAGGCCGAAGCGCCCGAGCCTCCCTCCGCTAGTTCCTCCTTCAGCCCTCCACCTTCCTCCCTGTCTTCCGTGGCCCAGCGCAAGCCATTCCTGCTCCGCATCGACCCCGCCGTACTGGAGGCGCTCCAGAAGTGGGCCGACGACGACCTGCGCAGCCTCAACGGGCAGATCGAGTGGGTGCTCCGCCGCTGCCTCGTGGAGCGCGGCCGCATGAAGGACCCGGGCGAGAAGCCGCAGCAGCAGTCGAAGAGGCCGCGGGACTGATCGCTTCGGCGTGAATGGATGAGCGTCGCCGATCGCGTTACATTGCCGGCATGACCCAGCCGGTACGCGAGGACGTCACCTCCCCCAAACCACGCCCCGCCCCCTGGCAGGTTTGGCGCTGGCCGCTGCACTGGCAGATCCTGCTCGGCCTCGTCATCGGCTCGCTGATCGGCTGGGCGATGGGCGTCTGGGCGGTGCAGCAGGTTCCCGAGGGAACGGAGAACGCCTCCCGCGCCGCCGTCGGGACGATCACGAACCACTTCCTCTTCCTGCTTTTCGACCTGCTGGGCGACCTGTTCATCCAGGGGCTCCAGCTCATCATCGTCCCGCTCGTCACCAGCAGCATCATCCTCGCGGTGGCGGGGATGGGCTCGGGCGAGGGGTTCGGCCGACTGGGGGCGAAGACGCTCACCTACTACATGGTCACCAGCCTGATCGCCATCCTGATCGGGCTGGTGCTGGTGGACATCTTCCGCCCCGGCTTCGGGCCCGACGGCACCGGCATCCTCCTCGGCGAGGACATCAGCGCGTTCGAGGAAGACCAGGCGACCGTCGAATCCCGCGCCGGCGGACGCACCGCAAGCGATTTTCTCAGCGTCTTCCGGCAGATGGTTCCGCCGAACGTCATCGACGCCGCCGCCAACGGGCAGCTGCTCGGGCTCATCATCGTGAGCATGTTCGTCGGGTACTTCCTGGCCCGCGCCGACGGCCGGCCGCAGGAGGTGATCCTCAGCTTCGTACAGGGGGTGTATGACATCACCTTCAAGATCACCGGCATCGTCCTCTGCCTGGCCCCGATCGGCGTGCTGGCGCTGCTGGTGGTGACGGTGGCGGAGCAGTATGCGAAGCTGGCTCCCGACGACCGGTTCGCGGAGTTCATAACCGGCATCGGCACCTTCGCCGGCATCACCTTCGCGGGGCTGCTGCTGCACATCACGATCACGATGTCGCTCGTGCTGGCGCTGGTGGCGCGCGTCAACCCACTGCGGCACTACAAGGCGATGCTTCCCGCCCTCGTCACCGCGTTCTCCACCGCCAGCAGCAATGCGACGCTGCCGGTGACCATGGACTGCGTCGAGAAGCGCGCCGGCGTCAGCAACAAGACCGCCAGTTTCGTCCTGCCGCTCGGGGCCACCGTCAACATGGACGGCACCGCCCTCTACGAGTGCGTGGCCGCCATCTTCATCTGCCAGGCCTTCGGCATCGAGCTCGGCTTCGCCCAGCAGTTCATGATCGTCATCGTCGCGCTGCTGACGAGCATCGGCGTCGCCGGCGTTCCCGCGGCCAGCCTCGTCGCGATCATCGTCATCCTCCAGGGCGTCGAGAATGCCCTGCCGCCCGGCACGCTGCCGGAGGGCGTCACCCTCGTCGCCGGCATGGGCCTGCTCTTCGTCTTCGACCGCCCGCTCGACATGTGCCGCACCGCCGTCAACATCTTCAGCGACAGCGTCGGCGCCGTGACCATCGCCCGGACGGAAGGAGAAACAGGCGTGCTGGCAGATCCCGTGCCGGCGGTGGCCGGCGACGCGCCCGGATCGTGACCCGTCCCGCCGGTCGAGCGATTTGGAAAGTTCGGATAGGCTCTGGCCATGAGCTGGATCACGATCGGGCTGATGCTGATGGCCGGCCTCGCCGGCGCTGGCGTCGCGGCGCTGCTGAACCTCCCCACCCGCCGGGCCATCCGCGAACTGCGCGACACCGCCGAGGCCTTCAAGCAGGGAAACTGGCGCGAGCGCGCCGATGTCACTCCCGCCGCCCTCGAGGACGTGCGACGGCTCGGCGAACTCGTCAACGACACCGCCGAGCAGACCCTCCGGCAGCTCAAGGACCTCTCCCGGCAAAAGGGAGACCTCGAGGCCCTGGTCGATTCGCTTCCGGATCCGCTGATGCTGGCCGATACGCGGCGCAAGGTGATCCGCATGAACAAGCCGGCCGCCGAGCTGCTGGGCGTCTCCCGCGAGCAGGCGCTGGGAGAGCAGCTCGAGGCGGCCGTGACGGATCCGGCGGTGCTGTCGGTCTTCGACGAAGCATCGCGCCTCAGGCCGGGCCAGAAGCGCGATGACGGCACGCCGGCGCTGCCGCTGCGCCGGCCGGTGCGCCTGAGCCGCGGCGGGAAGCGCCTGGCATACCAGGCGGTGGCGACGCGGACGGAGGCGGGCGGCGTGCTGGTCGTGCTGCGCGACGTGACGACGATGGACCAGCTGCTGCGCATGAAGACGGACTTCGTCGCCAACGCCGGGCACGAGTTGCGCACGCCGATCGCGGGCATCAAGTCGGCCTTCGAGACGATGCAGGAGTTGACGGCGAGCGGCGGGCCGTTGTCGGAGGAGGATCGGCGTGCGGCGCACCGGTGCATGGAGATCATCGGCGGGCAGCTCCAGCGGCTGGAGGAGATGCTGCGCGACCTGCTGGACCTGTCGCGCGTGGAGTCGCCGGACGTGCGGCCGGCGCTGGAGGAGCTCTCGGTTGCGGAGGTCTCCGGCGAGCTTCGCCAGGCGCTGCAGCCGATGGCGCAGCAGAAGGGGATCGAGTTGGAATTGCCGGGGGAGGGGGAATCGGTGGAGGGGGAGGAGGGTTCCGCGCGAGCGTTGCTCACGGGCTCGGGAGGGGGGAGGTTTACGAGCGATCGCCGGCTGCTGATGCTGGCGCTGAAGAACCTCGTGGAGAACGGGATCAAGTACACACCGGAGCGCGGGGTGGTGCGCGTGCGGATGCACCTGCGCGCACCGGAGGGCCCCGGCGCGGCGCCAGCGGGGGAAGGCGAGCAAAAGGGCGCGGAATTGGTGGTGCGCGTGGAGGACACGGGCATCGGCATCCCGACCGAGCACCTCGACCGCGTCTTCGAGCGCTTCTACCAGGTGGATCCGGCCCGGACCGGCACCAACCCGCGCGTCAGCGGGCGCGGGACGGGCCTGGGCCTCTCCATCGTCAAGCACGCGGTGAACGCGCTGGGAGGAACAGTGCGCGTCGAGAGCCGCCCGGGCCAGGGGAGCGTCTTCGAGGTGCGTTTGCCTCAGAGCCGGCCCGCGCCCTCGGGCGCCGAGCCGGCCGCAGCCGGGCGGGGCACTGCGCGCGCATCGTGAGGCCAGACGGGCGTCCTGCGTTCCCGCCAATATACTCGGCAGACGATGGCAGCGAAGATTCTTGACGGCGTGGCACTTGCGGCGGCGAGCCGGTCGGAGACGAAGCGGCGCGCCGAGGCGCTGCGCGCCGCGGGGAAGCCTGTGCGCCTGGTGGCGATTCTCGTGGGAGAGCCGCCGGGCGCGGTGGTCTATGCCAATCGGCAAGCGGAGAGCTGCCGGGCGGTCGGGATCGACTACGACCTCCACCAGCTTCCCGCCGACGCCGACGAGCGGGCGGTCGCGGAGCGGATCGAGGAGCTGAACCGGAGCGACCGGGTGACGGGGATCATGCTGCACCTGCCGCTGCCGAAGCGCGTTGACGCGACGGAGATGCAGTCGTGCATCGATCCGCGCAAGGACGTGGAGGGGGTGAGCCCGGCGAACATCGGCTTCGTGGTTTACGGAAGGACGCTGATCGCGCCGTGCACGGCGCGGGCGGCGGTGGAGCTGATCGAATCGAGCGGCGTGAAGCTGGAGGGCGCGGAGGCGTGCGTGGTGGGGGCGAGCGAGATCGCGGGGAAGCCGGTGGCGCTGCTGCTGACGCAGCGGAAGGCGACGGTGACGATCTGCCAGAAGGAGACGCGCGACCTGGAGTCGCACACGCGCAAGGCGGAGGTGCTGGTGGTCGCTGCGGGCCGGCCGAACCTGATCGGGCCGGATCATGTGCGCGAGGGCGCGTGCATCGTGGACATCGGGATCAACCGCGTGACGACGCTGACGGGGAAGAAGCGGACGGTGGGCGACGTGGACTTCGAGCGCGTGACGGAGAAGGCGGGTTGGATCACGCCGGTGCCGGGTGGCGTGGGCCCGATGACGGTGGCGATGCTCCTCTCCAACACGGTGCGTAGCGCGGAGATCCTGGCGCGGGGGGATTGACCGTGATGAGATCCTTCCCCGCCCGCCGAAGCGGGCTCGTCTCAGTTTGAGGTCTGGCGCTGAACTGATCGTGTCGCGCGATCGTGGGGATGCCCGAAACTACTCCGGTCAGTTTACTCCGATCGTCCTGACGTACGCTCCCGCTTTCCGATCTGGGGTCCCGCTTCAGCGGGGATCGGGAGTCTCCCTTCCAAGCGGTTACAACGACCCACGCATCCTACATCCGAATCATCACGCCCGATCCCGAAACGGACACGATCGGTCACTCACGTGCGTGATCCGGTCTGCACCCGTTTCGGCGCTGGTCATAGCGCCTGTACGGGACACCGTGCAGGAACGCGCCCAACTGAAGCGCGCGTTGGACGGCGCGGTCGAGTTCGACGTTCACGCGCGTGTGCGGGTAATCACGCCAGTCGGAGACGATGCCCGATCGCACCGCCTGCAGGAGCGTGTACCGATAGGCGCGCCGGCATTGCGTCTCGTCGCGGATGCACCCGTCGAAGTACTCCTGCCCCTTTGGGCGATCGCGCCAGAACGCTGGACGGCGTTCGGGCAGGAGATCGTTGACGAGCTTCGCGATCGAGCCGTGCAGGCGCTGCATCATGATCGGCAGGTTCGCGCCCGAGCGCAGGTAGCCGAGCGTGTGGTAGTGGTTGTCGAGCAGCGACGTAACGAACGGCGTGTAGCCGAAGCGCGACGTTCAGTGGTCGAAGCGCTCCCAGAAGACGTGCTTGGCGCGATCCAAGGCGAAGGCAGGGAAGTGCTCGCGACAGCACGCGGTGATGAAGTAGACCTGGTTATCCCGGAGCCAGTGCTGAAATGCGCGCTTCTGGTCATACCGCTCGTTGCGCGACCGGGACGTTTTTGTTACCCAGCGCGAGGTGCCGGACATGGGAGCTGAAAGTAGGGGGGCGTCCGTTCGCGCTCAAGGGGTGCGACCCAAGATCCCGCCCGCTGAAGCGGGCTCGCCTCATTCGAGGTGTGACTGTTGAACGAGATGGAGGGGTGGCAATGCCTGCGCAAGCACACTTGAGGCAATACTTCCGACTCGCCCGCTAAAGCGGTCTGGCCTCTCCCAAAGCACGCACGGGGGGAGGGGGCGCCTTGTCCTCACCCGTACATCGTCTGAGATGCTGCACCAGAGTGCGACCTTGGCACCGCACAACGCAAAAGATGCGAGCCTTCTTCTAGCCAGCCTCGAATCAAACGCATGGGCGCGAGCACGCAACTCGACTGACAGCGCTCGAGGCGAGCCCGCTTCAGCGGGCGGGGCTGCACCGGCGCGCGCGATCCAGGAGCAGGTCGCGCTCGCGCTCATTCCGCGCCAGCGACGCAGCACGCTCGTACTCCGCGACCGCCTCCTCGCACCGGCCCAGCTTCTCCAGCAGATCCCCGCGCACGCTCGGCAGCAGGTGATAGTCCGCCAGCGCCGGATCGCCGGCGAGGGCATCGACCATCTCCAGCGCTGCCTGCGGCCCCCGGGCCATCGACACCGCCACCGCACGGTTCAACTCAACCACCGGCGACGGCATGATCGTCGCCAGCGCGCCATACAGCGCCACGATGCGCCGCCAGTCCGTCTCCTCCGGCGTTCGCGCGCGGGCATGACACGCGGCGATCTCCGCCTGGAGCGTGTAGGGGCCGGCAAAGTAGGCATCCTCCTGCGGCGGCGCGTAGCCGGCGGCGGCGCGGGCCATCACGAGCGCCCGCCCCGCCTCGCGCGCCCTTTCCAGCGCCGCAAGCCCCCGCTGAATGAGCAGGCGATCCCACAACGCCCGGTTCTGGTCCAGCAGCAGCACCGGCTCGCCCGATCGCCCCACCCGCGCCCACAGGCGCGACGCCTGGAGCTCCATCAGCCCCGCCAGCCCGTGCACCTCCGGCTCCGCGGGCAACAGCCCCTGGAGGATGCGCCCAAGCCGCAGCGCCTCCTCGCACAGGTCCGGGCGCGTCCAGTCCTTGCCGGCGGTGGCGGTGTATCCCTCGTTGAACACCAGGTAGATCACCTCGAGCACCGACGCGAGCCGCTCGACCAATTCCTCGCCACGCGGCACCTCGATCGCCACCTGCTTCTCGTTCAGCGTGCGCTTTGCGCGCACGATCCGCTGCGCGATGGTCGCCTCGCTCGCGAGGAAGGCCCGGGCGATCTCCTCCGTCGTCAGCCCCCCCAGCAGGCGCAGCACCAGGGCGACGCGCGCATCGGTCGAGAGCGCCGGGTGACACGCGGCGAACACGAGCCGGAGCAGGTCGTCCCCCACGTCGTCATCGATCGCCGCATCCAGGTCGGCGGCGGCATCGTGCGCGGGCTCCAGCCCGCGGGCGATCTCCCGCTGCTTTTCCGCGAGCCGGCGATCGCGGCGGATCTGGTCGATCGCGCGGTTCCTCGCGGTCGCCATCAGCCAGGCGCCGGGGTTCTCCGGCACGCCCTGGGCCGGCCACTGCTCCAGCGCCGCGACCAGCGCGTCCTGCGCCAACTCCTCGGCAAGGCCCACATCCCCCACGCGGCGAGCCAGCCCGGCAATGAGCCGGGCCGACTCGATCCGCCAGACCGCCTCGATGGCGCGATGGGCATCGCCGGTGGATGCGGGGGGCATGCAGTCATCTTCGCATCGCGCCCGCGAAGCTCAACCGCGGCTCTCAATCTCCGCCCGCAGTCGCTCCTCCTGGGCGCGCAGCTCCGGGGTGATCGCCTCGCCGAAATCCTCCAACTCGCCAATGACGCGGATCTCGATCTCGCCCACCGTCCCTTCGTCCGGCTTCGGGCAGCGCTTCACCCACTCGATCGCCTCCTCCATCGACCGCACCTGCCAGAGCCAGAAGCCGGCGATCAGCTCCTTCGTCTCCGCGAAGGGGCCGTCGATCACCGACACGCGATCCCCCTCGAGCCGCACGCGCTTCCCGCGGGAGCTGGGATGCAGTCCCTCGCCGGCGAGCATCACGCCCGCCTTCACAAGCTCCTCGTTGAAGGCCCCCATCTCCGTCATCAGCCGTTCGCTGGGCATGATCCCCTGCTCCGACTGCTCGTTCGCCTTGATCAGAACCATCACTCGCATGGCTGTCACTCCTTCGGTTGCGCCCGCCGAACCGGCGGGCATGGCACTTCCTGAGATCGAAACTTCAAAGCCCCGGTTACTTGCGCTCCGCAGCCGAGCGCCTCAGATTGTCGAATCCCTCCGCCGCCTTGCGCACGTCGTCGGTGTAGTCGTCCATCTCATGCACCTGGCGGATCTCGATGATCTCGTCGTCCCCCATCGGGCAGCGCTTGGCCCACTCGATTGCGTCGGCCTTCGACGGCACGTCGATCATCCAGTAACCGCCCAGCACCTCCTTGGCCTCGGCGAACGGGCCATCGGTCACCTTCGGCTTTCCGCCATGAAAGCTCACCCGCGCGCCGACCGAGGGCGGGTGCAGCCCGTCCATCGCCAGCAGGATGCCGGCCTCGTGCAGCGAGCGGTTGAACTCCATCATCCGCTCGACGTCCTTCGGGTCGGGCATGGTGCCCGGCGCCGCCGACTCGTATCCCTTCGGAATCACAAGCATCATGAATCGCATGGCAATCTCCTTTGTCTGTTGACGTTGCTGCGTGTTTCGGTGCGCGCCGGGGCTTAGGCCGAAGTGACGGGCTGAGGGGCGGCGGCCGGATCGGCCTGCCGGCTCACATCGTCACCCGGCATGTTCCGCAGCGGGAGCAGCGTGCGCAGGCGCGACTCGCGCAGGAGCAGGCCGAGCCAGATCAGCACCCCGAGATAGACCGGGAAGAGCGTGTGGCTGAAGAGCGGCGCGCCGACGCGCACGTGCGTAGCGACCGCCCCGCCGAGGTAGCCGGTGAGCAGGATCGCCCCCAGCACCGCCGTCCGCGGGATCAGGAAGAGGAGCGTGCACGCCACCAGCACCAGCCCGATGGGGACGATCGCGCTCTCGCGATAGCCGAGGGAGACCGTTCCCTCCACGACGGGCGCGGGCTTGAAGAGCTTCATCACGCCGTCCATGAGCAGGAACAGGCCGCACAGGCCGCTGATGATCCGCCCGGCGAGCCGGGCGCCGCTCGACGTCGTGGACGTGTCATGCGTGCTGGAGGACGTGGTGGGGGTGGTGGAGGTGGTGGACATGGCTGTTCTCCGTTGATCCTGTTGCGACGATTTCACCCGCTCTGCCCGTTCTCATGGCTCGCGGATGGCGTTTCTACAGGGACGTCGAACAACCGCCGCCGAAATCGACACGGCGGCAGGAAAAAAATTGCTCCCAAGCGCACGAGCCAACGCCGGCTCGCGCCGGGGAGAGTGTCTCGCCTGCGTGAGCGACGGAGCGGCGCCGGGGCGGGCATTTGCGTCGCCCCGCACGCGCCATCTCCTCCGCTTTGCTCTCTCTGTGCGCCCTTTGCGCCTTTGCGTCATTCTGGGGCGCCACGCCGTCGCGGCCACGCGCAAGTCAATCCTCGCGCTCCTCCTGGAGGCGATATCCCACGCCGCGGACGGTGTGGACGAGCCAGGCGGCGTCGCCGAGCTTCTTGCGGATGCTCGTCACGTGGACGTCGATGGCCCGGTCAGTCACGAAGACGTCCTCCCCCATCGCCTTGTCCATCAGGCGGTCGCGCGAGAGGACGCGCCCCCGCGCCTCCACCAGCGCTCGAAGCAGCTTGAACTCCGTCAGCGTCAGCTTCACCGCGTGGCCATCAACCGTCGTCTCATGCCGGTTGGTGTCCATCACCAGCGGCCCGGCGCGCAGCAGGCCGTTCTCGTCCTGCGGCTCGGCGGGCGGCCGGCCGCGCCGGAGCATCGCCTTCACGCGCGCCATGAGCACCTTCATGCTGAACGGCTTGGTGACGTAGTCGTCGGCGCCGAGCGTCAACCCGACGACGACGTCCGTCTCCTCCGTGCGCGCCGTGAGCATGATGATCGGGATCTGGTCCGTCGCCCGCTCGGCGCGCAGGCGGCGCGCCACTTCCGTCCCCTCCATCCCGGGCAGCATCACGTCCAGCAGGATCAGCGCCGGGCGGTGCTTCTGCGCCAGCTCCAGCGCGCGCCGCCCGTCTGTCGCCGCCAGCACGGCGAAGCCGTTGCGCTCCAGGTTCAGGGTGATCATCTCGACGAGGTCCAGCTCGTCGTCCACCACCAGCACGATCGGGCGGCTCGGGCGGTCAGGACTGCTCCCGGAGGTCGTGGACGTGGGCATAGGCAACGGAATGGTAATCGTGGACATGATCCTGCACCGCCTCGATAGCGCCCCCGCCGCAGACCCCTTGCCGACGGTCGATTGATCGACAACCGCGAGACATTGTCAACCGGCTCACAAGCTCTTAACCCGATCCCCGTCCATCCTTAACGCGAACCCGCGCCACCGGGCCCCACCCGACGTGCCAGGCCCGGGCGCTATGCTGAAAGAAGAAAAGAGCCCGTGAGCAATGCTCACGCGGGGCCGACGGAAACGAGTGGGGTGAACAAAGCCAATCGGAACGGATCGACGCAGCACCGATCCGGATCGACGACCCCCACCGACCCGATCGAAGCGCAGAACGCACGCCATGCCGGACCCCAGGAATCCAAATCCCAGCGTTTCGCACCACGCCCCCCCGACCCCGGCGCGCATCGATCTCAAGCGCGACGAGCGGCTGCGCATCGAGTGGTCAAACGGCGCCGAAAGCACCTACCCCATCACCGAGCTGCGCCAACTCTGCCCCTGCGCCGCCTGCAAGATGCTCCGCACCGGCAAGGACCCCCACCAGCTCATGCAGCCGGACGACGCAACCCGTGAGCAACCCTCACGCGGAGCCAACGAACACGATCCATCCCCAACCGATCAGGCAACTCCCTCAAAACCCGCACCCCAACGAAAGACCCTCAGCCTCAGCGTCCTCCCGAGAAACTTCGCCAGCGCCGACGACGCCATCACCGTCACCCATGCCGAGCTCGTCGGAAACTACGCCCTCAAGCTCGTCTTCTCCGACGGCCACGACACCGGCATCTACTCCTTCGCCTACCTGCGCGAGATCGGCGATGTTGGCCACAGATGAACACAGATGCACACGGATGAGCAGAGCGTCAGCATCCGGGGGAGCCACAGCTCTCAATGCCTTCAAGACACACGCGAAGCTGAACGAGCCTCCGCACGGAAGGATCTCATCCTCTGAATCCGTGTGCATCCGTGTTCATCTGTGGCCAGCTCTCTCCGGCCGCTGATCACAACTCCCCCATCGCCTGCTCCAGCCGCCTCACCTCGTGCAGGGCCATGCCGCCGAGCTTCAGCTTGCGCCCGCCGAGGTGCGGGACGATCGCGTGCGTCGCGCCCAGGCGCGCTGCCTCCTTCAGGCGGGCTTCGAGCTGGCTCACCGGCCGAACCTCTCCGCCCAGGCCGAGCTCTCCCAGCGCCACGGTGCCCGGCGACAGCGGACGATTGAAGTGCGCGCTGGCGATCGCCAGCGCCCCCGCCAGGTCCGCCGCGGGCTCCGTGATCTTCACGCCGCCCGCCACGTTCACGAACACGTCGTCCGCCGCCAGCTTCAGATCTCCCCGCTTCTCCAGCACCGCGATGATCATCGCCGTCCGGTCGTTCGAGAAGCCGCTCACCTTCCGGCGCGCCGCGCCGATCACGCTCGCCGCCGTCAGCGCCTGCACTTCAAGAAGCAGCGTCCGGCTCCCCTGCATCGCCGCCGTCAGCACGCTTCCGCTGGGCGGGTTGGCCCCGCCGTACTGCTCGGCGAAGAGCTTGCCGGGGTCCACCACCTCCGTCAGCCCGCGGTCGCCCATCTCGAAGAGGCCCACCTCGTGCGTTCCGCCGAAGCGGTTCTTCACGCAGCGCACGATCCGGTGCGCGTGGAACCGATCCCCCTCGAAGTAGACGACCGTGTCCACGATGTGCTCGATGATCTTCGGCCCGGCCAGCGTCCCCGCCTTCGTCACGTGCCCCACCACCACCACCGGCACGCCCGTCTGCTTCGCCATGTACACCAGGTCCATGCAGGCGTCGCGAAGCTGCGTCACGCTCCCGGGCGCCGCCGGCACGTCCGGCTTGTAGACCATCTGGATCGAGTCGATCACCACCACCCCCGCCCCCGTCTGACCCACCTGGTGCACGATGCGCTCCAGGTTCGTCTCCGCCAGCACCAGCAGGTTCGACGACGCGATCCCCAGCCGCCCGGCACGCAGCTTCGTCTGCGCCGCAGATTCCTCGCTCGTCACGTAGAGGACAGGAGCCGCCGTGCCGGATGAATCGCCGCCCGCCGGCTCCCTTCGCGCCTCCGTGCCTTCGTGCCTCCGTGTCTTCAGGCTCTCCGCCCACCGCGCCGCCGCCTGGAGCAGCAGCGTGCTCTTGCCGATGCCCGGCTCCCCGCCGACGAGCACCGCCATTCCCGGCACGAGCCCCCCGCCCAGCACGCGATCGAACTCGCCGATCCCGCTCGGCAGGCGCGGCGCGCTGACGCCATCGACATCGCTCAGGCGCACGGGCACCGCGCCGCGGGTGATGTCGGCGGTGCCGGCGGATCGCCGGAATGCGCCGGCGACGCGGTCCTGCCGGTCGTCGCGCCCCGGCTCGCGCGTCTCCTCGAGCGAGTCCCAGGCGCCGCAGTCGGGGCACTTGCCCATCCACTTGGGGTGCATCGACCCGCACGAGCGGCAGAGGAAATTCGTCCGGATCTTCGTGCCCTTGGCCATGTCCAACAGTCTACGGATTTTCTTCTTGAAAATCCTTACATCTGCCGTACATTCCGTCCGTCCGCTCCGGGGGGGAGCGGGCCGAACACGAGGGCGGGTGTGGTGGGAGACGTC
>JAEZED010000066.1 GCA_023417885.1 Planctomycetota bacterium | reverse complement strand
ACTCTCTTTGACCTGCCGAACAAGCAGGCCCGTCTCAAGGAACTTGAAGAGAAGATGAACGCCGCCGACTTCTGGAACGACCAGGAGTCGGCGAAGGGGACTGTCTCGGAGCTCAAGCGGCTGAAGGCCTCGATCGAGCCCGTGCAGGCGATGCTGCGCGAGGTGGACGACCTGCGCGCGCTCTACGAGCTGGCGAACGAGGAGGAGGGGGAGGCGCGCGACGAGATGATCGTCGAGGCCGACCAGATGCTGGCGCGCCTCGAAGGGCGCGGCGAGCAGGTGGAACTCCAGGCCCTGCTCTCCGAGCCGAACGATCCGCGCAACGCCTTCGTCACCATCACGGCCGGCGCCGGCGGCACCGAGGCGCAGGACTGGTGCGAGATGCTCCTGCGGATGTACCTCTACTACTTCGAGCGGATGGGCTGGAAGACCGAGGAGACCGACCGGCAGGAGGGGGAGCAGGCGGGGCTGAAGTATGTCTCGCTCCACGTGCAGGGCCCGTACGCCTTCGGCTACCTGAAGGTGGAGACGGGCGTGCACCGCCTCGTGCGGCCGAGCCCGTTCAACGCCAACAACAAGCGCCAGACGAGCTTCGCGAGCGTGGACGTCCTGCCGGAGTTCGAGGAGGACGACGCGATCGAGATCCCCGACAGCGAGCTGGACGTGGAGGCGTTCGCCCGCAGCAGCGGCCCGGGCGGCCAGAACGTCAACAAGGTGGCGACCGCCGTGCGCATGACGCACATCCCGACGGGCATCCAGGTGCTCGCCAGCGTGCACAAGAGCCAGCAGCAGAACCGCAAGCTTGCGCTCTCGCTGCTGAAGGGGCGGATGGAGATGCTGAAGCAGGCGGAGCGCGACGCGGAGCTCAAGGCGATGTACGGCGACAAGGGGGCGATCGCCTGGGGCAACCAGATCCGCAACTACGTGCTGGACGACCGGCGCGTGAAGGACGTGCGCACCGGCGTGGAGACGAGCAACGTCGAAAGCGTGCTGGACCGGGGCGAGCTGGAGCCGTTCATCGACGCCGAGCTGCGGCGGCGGCAGAAGAAAGCGCAGAGCCAGAGCTAGCCACGGCGGATTCAGCCACAGATTCTCCCTGTTCATCTGTGCAATCTGTGGCTTCTCCGGCTTCTGTCGGTCGGTTGGGCGCAATCTGTGGCTGCTCCAGGCTCCGGCGCCGCTGGCGGCGGGTAGATCGCTCCGCCGCTTCGCGATAACATGCTCATTATGAGCATCTCCCATGCGACACGCTGGCTGGGCGTGGTCGGGGTCGTGGCGGCGGGTCTCCTCGCTGCCGGCGCCGCGATGCGCGCCGATTCTCCGGCCTCCCCCGAAGCCGCCGACGCCTCGAAGCCGCGCTACTCGGCGTCGCTTTACGACATCACCCCCCTGCCGCGCGAGAAGGTGGAGGAGCTGGCCTCGAAGCTCGACGCCGAGGCCTACCGGATCACGCAGAAGGCAGGCACCGAGCCCGCTTTCTGCGGGACGCTCCTCGACAACAAGAAGGAAGGCTTTTACGCCTGCGTCGTCTGCGGGCTGCCCCTCTTCTCCAGCGATCACAAGTTCGAGTCCGGCACCGGCTGGCCCAGCTACTACCAGCCGTTCGACAAGGCGCACGTCACCGAGAAGCCCGACACCAGCCACGGCATGGTGCGCACCGAGATCAACTGCGCCCGCTGCACCGCCCACCTCGGGCACGTCTTCAACGACGGGCCGGAGCCGACGGGCCTGCGCTACTGCCTCAACTCCGCGTCGCTGAAGTTTTACGAAAAGGGGCAGGAGCTCCCCGCCGAGAGCAGGCCGGTCGAAACGCAGGTCGCCTACTTCGCCGGCGGGTGCTTCTGGGGCCTGGAGCATTACTTCCAGCAGGGCCCGGGCGTCATCTCCGCCGTCAGCGGCTACCAGCAGGGGAGCGTGCAGAACCCGACCTACAAGGATGTATGCACCGACACCACCGGCCACGCCGAGACGGTGAAGGTCGTCTTCGACCCCAACCGCATCAGCTATGAGAAGCTGCTCGAGGCGTTCTTCAAGATGCACGACCCGACGCAGCTCAACCGCCAGGGCCCCGACATCGGCTCGCAGTATCGGTCGGGCATCTGGTACGTGGACGACGCCCAGAAGGCCGCCGCCGAGGCGTACATCGCGAAGCTCGCCGGCGGGGACTCGTACGACGGGAAGCGGATCGTCACGCAGGTCGAGCCCGCTCGCGAGTTCTACGCGGCGGAGGAGTATCACCAGGATTACATCCTGAAGACCAACCGCCCCTGCCACGTGACCAACCCGTGGTAAGCGCCCCACCCGACCGTCCCTGAAGGCGGCTCTTCCTGATCAGGCCCGCCCCCGCCCCTTTCCCGGCGGGGGCGGATGGTTATGATGCCCGGCGAAGGCAAGGAGGCCTCGATGTATTCCCGGGCAGGCACGCACATGATCATTGACTGTCATACCCACATCTGGGAAACCGCCGATCAGCTCGGCCAGGCGGACTTGGGGGAGCCCTCTCCGCTCGCCCAGCGCAAGCCGAGCCGGCTGAGCCCCACCGGCAGGCCGATCTTCCGGCGCATCCCCCCTGCCGACCCGGAGCTCCACTGGCAGCAGTCGCTGGCCGTCGACAAGACAATCGTCCTGGGCTTCAAGAGCCGCCTGCTGAAGGCGGAGGTGCCCAATACCTTCGTCGCGGATTACGTCCGGCGCCATCCGGAGAAGCTGATCGGCTTCGCGGGGATCGATCCGGCCGAGACGTCGGCGCTGGAGGATCTTCGCGCCGCTTCCGACGAGCTTGGCCTGCGCGGCTTGACGCTCAGCCCGAGCAACCAGGGATTTCACCCCGCCGACACGCGGGCGATGCTGATCTTCTCCGAGGCGGAGCGGCGGAAGATGCCCGTGCTGATCCACCCCGGCGGCCACCTCGCGGAGGCGGCGCGGCTGGAGTTCGCGCGGCCGGTGCTGCTGGACGAGGTCGCGCGCACGTTCCCCAGGCTGAAGCTGGTGATCGCGCAGCTCGGCCAGCCGTGGGTGGAGGAGACGGTGGTGATGCTCGCCAAGCATCCGAACGTCTTCGCCGACGTCAGCGGCCTGCTGGGCCGGCCGTGGCAGGCGTACAACGCGCTGGTGACGGCTTACCAGTACGGCGTGATCGACAAGCTGCTGTTCGGCAGCGACTTCCCGTACACGAACGCCGCGGGCTGCATCGAGGCGTTGTACTCGCTGAACCAGATCGCGCACGGGACGAACCTTCCGATCGTTCCGCGGGAGGCGCTGCGCGGCATCGTCGAGCGCGACGCCCTGGCGCTGCTGGGACTTGAGTAGGAGCGCGAGGCAAGATCCGTGGCCAAACAGACATCTCCGATCACACAGTTCCATTATTCCCCTCCGACTGAGAAGCTCGCGCCGCTGGCGGCGCAGACGGTCGAGGTCATGCAGGGGCGCACGCCCATCGCGCGCGCCGCGTGGCAGCCGATCGCCGGCGTGCCGGGCGCGTGCCAGGTGCTCTGGGTGGAAGTGAGCGAGCCGTTCCGCAGGCAGGGGAACGGGGCGCTTGTCATGGAGGAGGCGCTCCGCCAGGCGAAGCAGCACGCGCGCGCCCATCGCCTGGTCTTTCGCCGGGCGCTGGCGCTCGTCGCTCAGCCGAACGTCATCGCGCGCGCCTGGCTCGGCTCGCGCGGCTTCATGCACGTGAACACGCTGGAAGACCTCGCCGCCGAGGGGGAGGTGGTGGTGATGGTGCGGACATTCAGCTGATCGCCCGGGCCGCGGCTTTCAAGTTCCAGATGCCAAACAGTGCCATTGGCGGCATGCCCGCCAGTGCGCGGCATCGCTTTGGCAGTTGTCGAACAAGCCGCGCGGGGAGCGGGTCTCCCCCGGGCACTTCCATCCCCTGCCGCACGAAGGCTGGCAGGCCAAAGCGCTGCGCCGGGCATGCCGTTCGGCAGGCCTTCCGATGCCGGACGAAGGTCAACGGCTTTCCGGCCGCGTCTGGATGGCGTTCAGGCAGGATTGGCCAGTTTCCCAACGAAACCAGCCAGTGTCCCAACGAAACTGGCCAGTGTCCAAACGAAACTAGGCAGTTTCCGAACAAAACCAGCCAGTGTCCAAACGAAACTGGCCAGTGTCCAAACGAAACCAGCCAGTTTCCAAACAGAACTGGCCAGTGTCCAAACGAAACCAGCCAGTGTCCAAACGAAACTGGCCTGTTTCCATGCGATTTTGGGTGTTTTCGTTTGGACAACAGCTGGTTTCGTTTGGACAACGCGCGCCGCGCGGCATCTCCTGCCCGCTTGCGTCCTTCGCTTCGCAAACGCCGGCGCGATGCGCTCCGACAGGAGCCCCGCATCCTGCGTCGCGGGTCACTTTTGGGCCGTCCAGAGGTCGCCAACGTTGCGGATGACGATCCGATCCGCCTCCGCTCCCGCGGCGTTCAGCAGGCGGCGGAGCGGTTCGTCCATCGGCTCGCGCGAGAGGCGGAACGTCGTGTGGTGCATCGCCGCCAGGCGCTGCGCCCCCGCCAGCTGCGCCATCGCCCAGGCCTGCTCCGGCGTCGCATGCGCCGCGACGAACGGGTCATACGCGCTGATCCCGACGGCGAACAGGTCCAGCGGGCCGAGCCCGGCGAACGTCTCCGTGTAGGCCGTGTCCCCGCCGAAAAGGATGCGGGTGGAAGCGGCAGAGGGGGGCACATCCCCCTCCGGCCTCTTTGTCGATCCCTCACTCCGTCGCTTCGTCGCTTCAAGCAGGTACGCGTTGTACCCGCGCCAGTCGTCGTAGAAGACGCGCGGGCCCCAGTGCTTCACGGGGATCGCCGACAGCGAGAGATCGCCCAGCCGCAGCGCGCCCTCCCACTTCAGCTCCTGGATCTCGCCGAACCCCAGGTCGTGCAGCAGGTCGCTCGTCCCCTCCGCGGCGACGACCGGCACGCGCCCGAACCGCCGCGCCAGTTGCCATAACGACGGGCGATCGAGGTGGTCGAAGTGCGCGTGGCTGGAGAGGATCAGGTCGATCTTCGGCAGCTGCGCGATCGAGAGCGCCGGCTGCTGGCGGCGCTTGGGTCCGATCGTCGCGAAGACGAGCCCCACGCCGACCCGCGGGCTGAAGACGGGATCGGTCAGGATCGTCTTCCCGCCGACACGCAGGAGCAGCGTCGCATGTCCAAGCCACGCCGCCGCGGCCTCGGCGCGCCCGAAGCGCTCCAGGTCCGGCATCGCCGGCGCCGGCGGTGGCGGCGCGAGGTTGTCGAGGAACCGGATGCGTCCCGGCTCGCGCCCAAGCCGGTCGGCCAGGACGAGCAGCCCGGGCCGGCGCTTCGCCGCGTCGGCGCCGTGACGCCAGTTCAGCAGGCGCAACGGCTTGCGCAACAGCGCCCCCGCCATCTGCGCGAGGGCGACGGGCGACATCGGAGATCGGCGGCGTTCCTCTTCCAACCCCGAGAGCGTAGCAGACGGCTTCGCGAGGTCGCGATCCGACATTCACGAGAGGGCGAGCTCGACGCCGACCGGGTAATGGTCGCTGGCGTACGTCGCGAGGCGATCCGTCTCCACCCAGGCACGCGCGATCTGCCGCGGCGCGAAGCCGAAGCTGAAGATGTAATCGACGCGCTGACCGGGGCGAAGTGTGGTGAATGTGCCCGTCACCGCCGCTGCCTCAGAATTGTGCTCGGCGAGCGTATCGACGTACCCCGCCGCCAGCACGTGGGCGATCACCCGTCTAGGCAGGTCGCCGCCGTTGGCATCGAAGGAGTTCTGGCTCGTGAGCTTGAGGCGCTCGCGGACGATCTGCTGGATCGGCGAGTTGGCGTTGAAGTCGCCAATCAGCACGTGACGCTCGCCGCGCTGGCGGCGACCGGCGAAGAGGCGCAGGGCCTTGGCCATTTCCGCCTCTCGTACGCTCTCGTGCTTCATCCTGCCCTTGGCCGACAGGTGGATCACACCCACAGGCAGCGGCGCCCCATCGAGTTCTACCGTCGCCTCGAGGAAGCTGCGCGGGCCGCGATCGCCGAGCAGGCGCGCGTGGTTGATCGATTCGAGGATGCGCCCGCGCGTCAGCAGCGCCGCGGTGTGCGTCGGCCCTTCCGCGGCGATGTAATCCCACCCAAGCCGCCAGGCGATGCGATCGAGAATCTCCGGATCATCCGCCTCCACCAGGCCGACCACATCCGGCCGCTGCGCGAGCAGGACCTCCGCGATCGGATCGGCACGCCCCACGCCCCCATCCAGGATGTTGTAGCTCACGATGCGCATTCGGGCGCATCGTAGGAGGAATCAGGGCTCGGCAACCGGACGACGATGCGGTGGACTCAGCCCACGACCGCGCGCGGGCGACCCACGCGCACCGCATCCCCCGGCGTCGCGGCGGGACGATCGCCCAGCAGCGCCGCCCGCTGCTGCCAGCATCGCCGGCTGATACGCACTCAGTTACGATCCCTGTATCCATGCCTTCGTTTGATCTGTTCACTGACGTCGAAAACATCGTCGTCCGCATCGTGCCATTCGACGGCGACGCCAGACGCTAGGAGCACGGCCACCGGCACCATACCTCGTCTGGGACGCGCTGGAACAGCGGCCTCGACCTCCACCGCCTCTCCGAGAACCGAGTATCGCACCCGGAGCATCTCGCCGCCGAGCGGTAATCGTTGGACCCGCCCGCGTGTCGCCGTCACACCGGATTCGATCGGGATATCGGGGAAGCGCAGAGGGTCGGCGCCGTACTCGAGCACGAGTCGATTGACTGGCGCATCAAGGAGATTCACCACGACGAAAGACGATGGTTCGCCGTCCTTTACGCCAGCGGCCGAGTGGCCACTTCGCCCGTTGCAGGCGAACGCGACGAGGACCAGGGGTAACACAACCCATAACCCAAGGTTTGGAAGATGTGGCATGGCAGTCTCCGCGCTCTGGTCAAACACAAAGGACCTCCGCGATCGGATCGGCACGCCCCACGCCCCCATCCAGGATGTTGTAGCTCACGATGCGCATTCGGGCGCATCGTAGGAGGAATCAGAACCCGGGAACCGGACGACGCTGCGGTGGACTCAGCCCACGACCGCGCGCGGGCGACCCACGCGCACCGCATCTCCCGGCGTCGCGGCGGGACGATCGCCAAGCAGCGCCGCCCGCTGCTGCTCCAGGATGGCCGGCTTGATCCGGCGTATCCGATCCGCCAGCTGCTGCTGCTGCGAGAAGAGCTCCCGGTTGATGCTCCCCAGCGCCCGGTCGTCGGCCCGGAAGATGTCGCCGGTCAGCGTCCGGGCGATGCACCCCTCCACCTCCGTCGTCCGCGCGCACTCTACCCAGTCGGCCCGCACCGTCACGCTCACGCCGGCGTCGCCGAGCGTCAGGAGCCCCCACCGCGCCGGCAGATCCGCCTTCTTCAGCAGGCCGGCCGGCGCCAGGACATAGTGCAGGTTGGCCATCGGCGTCAGCAGGCAGCTGGAAAACTTCCCCAGCGCCGCCTGCCCCCGCAGCTTGCGCGTCCGCCTCGGCACGCCGCGGCGCGCGCGGTCGCGATCGGCTTCCAGGGCCTTGAGGCAGAGGGCGAGCTGCCCGTCCGGCGGCATGTCGCGCAGGAAGTCGCCGCGGGAGGCCTTGCATTCGATGAAAACGGTCTGCGGCAGCGTGCAGGGGACGGCGAGGTAGTTGTGATAGGCCCGGAAGCAGCCGGTGCCGACGGCATCGATGATGCCCAGCGGATTGACCCGCACCTCGGCGGCGACGGAGCGATACCCCTGCCGGAAGAGCCAGCGACACCCTTCCTTCTTCAGCGTCTTGTGCAGTTGCGTTTCGCCTGCCACGCGGCACTCCTTTGCCAGCCGGAACACACCCCTGTTTCTGACTTCACCTCCCCCGGTCATCCAGCCCCGCCCCGCCGCGTCAATACGACACCCTCATCCAACCGGTCGTGACATCGCCTCGACGTCGTGGAGCGGGAGAACCTGGCCGGATTGCGCGGATGATACCGAACCCGGCCGCGTCTGCAACCGTATCAGAGGTGTGTGGCAGTCACTGCCGCGGCGATTGGTGAGGCCCGTGATGTGCGGGTTTGACCCGGACGCCCGAGCGCCTAGAGTGACGGCACAACCGATCGCGGGGTAGAGCAGCCTGGTAGCTCGTCGGGCTCATAACCCGGAGGTCGCGGGTTCGCATCCCGCCCCCGCTCCTGCCGAGCCGGTTGCAAACCGCAACTGTCTCATCCGATCACGAACGACGCCGCCGAGGCAACCCGGCGGCGTCTTCGTTTGTTACGCGAGTTCTGGCAAGGGTTTAGCG
>JAEZED010000064.1 GCA_023417885.1 Planctomycetota bacterium | reverse complement strand
GGCGCCGGCCGAGCGGCCCGACTGCGCGCCAGGAGCTCGCCCGGCGCTCCAGGCCGTCACAGCCGCCGCGACAGGTTCCCCACGGATGCGAGGGTGCGCGCGGCGAGCCCAATCCGGCGGATTTCATCGACTTGCGCTATCCTCTGCGTGCCGGTCCACGGAGCGCGACATCCCTCTCCGCCACTGCTGCGTGGTGAATTGGTTCATACAGAGCACAAGCCGCGGAGAGGGCGGGTGCCGGTCCACGGCCCGGGCCCGATCGCCGAACCCCGCGGGCCGGGCAACGGGCCGGCGGATGCGGTATAGTCGGCCGAACGTCGAGAAGGCGGGGAGGCGAGGCCCCCCGCGGATCCCCGGAGCAGCGGGCTCCTGAAGCGAGAAGGTGAAGACACACATGAAGGCGATCTGCAATCGAGGCGCGCTCCTTGAAGCGCTCAGTGTCGTGGGACAGGCAGTCCAGGCGCGCACCCCCAAGCCGGTGCTCCAGTGCGTCAGGCTCACATGCGGCGGCGACCGGCTCACCCTCGCGGCGACCGATATGGAGATCGCCGTCCGCTACGCCGACGCCCAGGTGCAGATCGAGGACGACGGGGAGACGCTGCTCCCGGCGGACAAGCTGCGGGACATCGTCCGCGAGAGCATGGACGACACCCTCTCGATCGAGCTCAAGGGGGAGCAGTGCGTGATCCGCGGGGCGGACAGCCGCTTCACCGTCTACACGCAGAACCCGGCCGACTTCCCCGCCGTGCCCGATTTCGAGGGGGAGGCCGACTTCGAGATCGCGGGCGGGCTCCTGAAGCGGCTGATCGGCAAGACCCTCTTCGCCGCGGCGCGCGAGGGGACGCGATACGCCTTCAACGGCGTGCTGACGACGGTGGGTGACGGGCGGGTGACGATGGTCAGCACCGACGGCCGGCGCCTGGCCCGTGTGAGCGGCGAGGTCGCGGGCGGCTCGGCCCGCAAGGGGAAGGACGCCCCGCGCGCGATCGTGCCGACGAAGGCGCTCCAGCTCGTTGACAAGCTCGTCGGCGATCCGGAGGAGATGGTGAAGGTGCAGATCCGGCCCAACCAGATCATCTTCGCCACCGCCGCGGCGACGCTGACTAGCAACCTCGTCGAGGGGCAGTTCCCCCCGTTCGAAGATGTGATTCCGAAGGACAGCAACAAGAAGATGACCGCCTCCTGCGGCGATTTCATGAGCGCGGTGCGGCGCGCCAGCCTCCTGACCACCGAGGAGAGCAGGGGCGTGCGCATGAACTTCTCCAGCGACGGCCTGAAGCTCACGAGTCGCTCCGCCGAGGCAGGCGAGGCGGAGGTGAACTTCGCCTGCCGCTACGAGGGGGCGGACCTGGAGATCGGCTTCAACCCGCAGTTCCTGGTCGATGCGCTGAAGGTGACCGACACCGACGAGATCACCTTCGAGCTGAGCGCCCCCAACCGCCCGGGCCTCCTGCGCGGCGGCGAGGACTTCCTCTACGTCATCATGCCGGTGAACCTGCAGTAGGGCGCAAGAGAGCATGACCGAGCACGACGCCAACGCCCACCTCCGACGCCTCGACGGCTACAAGCGTGCTGCCGATCGACCCGTCGGCGAGGCGCTGGGGGAGGCGATGCTCGAGCTCTACCACCGCCAGGTCGAGAAGCGGCAGACCCGGCTGGCGGCCCTGGCGGACGCCTGGTGCCGCGTCATCCCCGAGCCGCTGCTGGAGCGCTGCGCCCTGGAAGGCTTTCACCGCGGCCGGCTGACGGTGATCGTGGACAGCGCGCCCCACCTCTTCCAGCTCAAGCAGTTGATGCTCGCGGGCCTGGAGAGCCAGCTTCTCGCCGCCTGCCGGGGCGCCGGCCTGCGCAAGATCGTGCTCAAGCGCGGCACTTGGCGCGACGACCGCGGCGAGCCGCGCTACTGAGCCCAAGCCACGGGTACAGTCCGTATAGTGGCGTCTATGTGCGGCTTCGCCGGCGTCATCAGCTTCTCGGACGCGTGCCGGATCGATCCGGCGCGCGCCGGCGATCTGACCGCCGGACTCGCCGCGGACCTGGCCCATCGCGGGCCGGATGGCCAGGGCGACTTCCGTCTCCGCATCGACGAGCCGCATGCCTTTCCATCGCCGGGAGCGCCCCAAGCGCTGCTCGTGCACCGGCGGCTCGCCGTGATCGACCCCGTGCCCAGGAGCGATCAGCCGTTCATCGCGGGCGACGGGCGGCTCGTGGCGGTCTTCAACGGTGAGATCTACAACTACCGCGCGCTGCGCGATGAGCTCTCCGCGGCGTCGGGGGGCAGATCCTGGCGCACCGAGGGAGACACCGAGGTGTTGTTGGCGGCCTACGAGGCATGGGGCGACCGTTGCGTGGAGCGGCTGGAGGGGATGTTCGCCTTCGCGATCCTCGACCTGCGCGAGCAGGGCGAGCCGCGCCTCTTCCTGGCGCGCGACCCCGCCGGCGAGAAGCCGCTCTTCCTCGCCGTGCGAACGCTGGGGGAGCCGACGGGCCAGAACGGTGAGCCGGCCGCCGCGACCATCGGCGCCGGGCCGGTGGCGGGGGTCGCCTTCGCCAGCGAACTCGCGGCGCTGCGCCGGATCGACTGGATCGACCTGTCGCTGGATCATCGCAGCCTCCAGGATTACCTGGCGTGGGGCTACGTGCCGGGGAAGGACACCATCCACGCAGGGATCGCCAAGCTCCTGCCCGGGCATGTCCAGGTGATCACGCCCGCCCGCAGCACGCGCCGGCGCTATTTCGATCCCGGGGGGCATCATCGCCTCTGCGGCGACGACCGCTGGGCCTCGGCCGTCACGCTCACGCGCGAGCTGATGGCGCGCGCGGTGGAGAAGCGGCTGGTGTCGGACGTGCCGATCGGGTGCCTGCTCTCGGGCGGCATCGATTCGAGCGTGGTGGCAATGCACATGGCGCGGGCGATGGAGCGCGACGGGCGGCGGCTGGACACCTTCAGCATCGGCTTCGACGACGAGCGCTACGACGAGAGCGCCTATGCCGAGGAGGTGGCGCGCTACCTTGGCGCGCGGCACCACGCGTTCCACGTGACGCCCGAGGTGGCCGGAACGCTGCCAAAGCTGGCGCGCGCCTTCGGCGAGCCGTTCGCCGACTCCAGCGCCATCGCCACGCATTACCTGGCGCAGGAGACGCGCCGGCACGTGACCGTCGCCCTCAGCGGCGACGGCGGCGACGAGCTGTTCGGCGGTTACGACCGCTACGTCGCCCTGCGCCTCGTGGAGCGCGCGGGGCGGATCCCGATGTCGCTGCGCCGGCTGGCGGCGATGGCGGCCGAGCGTTTGCCCGAGGCCCATCCCAAGTCGCGCGCGTCGCGCGTCCGGCGGCTCGGGATGAGCCTGGACGAGATGGCGGGCGTGCGCTACGCGGGGTACATGCGCCTCTTTTCCCACCCGATGATCGTGCGCCTCTTCCCGCCGGGCATGGTGTCGCGCGACGAGCCGGGGCGGATCGCCGACCGCTGGTTCGACGCCTACCTGCGCGGCCGCGACGTCGTCGCCGCGGCGGCGGCCATCGACAGGGTCACCTACCTTCCGGGCGATCTCCTGGTGAAGGCGGATCGGTGCAGCATGCTCCACGCGCTGGAGGTGCGAAGCCCGTTCATGGACACGGAGCTGATCCGGTTCGCCGGGACGCTGGGAGAGTCGGGCCTGCTGGAGTCGGACGGCCTGCGCGCCGCCAAGAAGCGGCTCCTGCGCGACGCCTTCGCCACGCAGCTCCCGCGCAGCGTCTTCAACCGGCCGAAGATGGGGTTTGCGGTGCCCGTGGGGGAATGGTTCAAGGGCCCGCTGCGCACGATGATCTACGAGACGCTGCTGGCGTCCGACTCCTTCACGCGCGCCCACCTCTCGCCGTCGGCGGTGCGCGAGCTGCTCGACGCCCACACCCGCGGCCGCGGCGAACATGGCCAGCGCCTCTACGCGCTGCTCATGCTCGAGCTCTGGTGGCGCGACGCCCGCTCCGACATGTCGCGCGCCGCCCCGGCGGCGGCGCGGTCGTGACGCGCGGCCGGCGGACTGAATCGAGATTACGTTACTCGTTCGCTGCGCGCGGCCGGAGGATCACCAGCCGCTGGGTGTCCGCCTCGCTCACGTAGAGGTTCCCGGTCGCCGGGTCCTCCACGATGGCCAGGGGGGAGCCGAGGTGCGTCAGGCCGGGGGCGCCTGTGATGGAGTCGGTCACGTTCCCCCGCTCGTCGAGCCGCAGGATCACGATGTCGTCGCCGGCGCTGAAGCGCGTGACGAAGATGCACCCCTTCAGCGCGCCGGCGAAGACGTCTGCGCGCGACTCGGCAAGCCCGTTGGGGCTGTACCCCTTGCCGAAGTTGAATGCGGGCATCGCAAAGTGCGGCTCCGGAAGCGTGCCGACGCCGTAGCCTGGAATCTCCAGCGGATCTTCTCCCGGGGTCGGGTTGCCGCCCATCAGCACGTACTCCCCTCGAATCGCGTTGGGATGACCGTGATAGGTGCCCGGCCGCGTCACGTCCGCCAGCGTGTCGTCGGTCGTGACGTCCACGCTCATGATCGGGCCGTCGGAAAGGGCGCCGCGCGGTCCGGTGACGGCCGGGGTGTTTCCGCCGCGGCCGGCGCCGTTGATCGCCGTGAACAGCCGGCCCGAGGAGTGCCACAGCAGGGTGTAGCCGGAGCGGACGCCGCTGGCGTGGATCCGCAGGGGCGCGCCGTCGATGAACGGGTCGTAGCTTCCACCACCTTCGGCCGTCGTGACATCGAGCGGTTCCCCCGCCGGCAGCCGACGGGGGTCGATGCGCAGGATGGCGGCGGTGAGCAGGCGCTCCGGACGGTTGTTCCACTTGGTATCTGGCGCGCCGGTGCTGGTGTTGGAGCCCTGGGAGAGGTAGAGCGCGCCGTCGGGGGCGAAGGCGATGCCGAAGTTGAGATGGTCGCGGTAGGCGCGCGGCAGGCCGATCACCCGGTCGGCGTAGCGGGTGTAGTCCGTCCCCGAGAGCGTGCTGAGCTTACCGGTGAAGTCCGGCGCGCCCGACAGCGCCGCCACGCCGTGGCTTACCCAGAGCGTGCCCGCGTCGGCCGGATCGAAGGCCAGCCCCGTGACCAGGCGCGGGCCGTCGTTGTGCCCCACGACGCCCATCAGGGTGCTGCGCTCTTCGAGCGTCCCGTCGCCACGGATGGCGAAGCGGACGATGCGCCCGTCGGCGGTGCCGGCGAAGAGATCGCGCGCGCCGTCTCCCTCGGGCGAGGGGCCGATCGCGAGCGAAGTGAACATGCTCGGGCCGATCGACTCGGTCACCGGCGCCTGTTCATACGCGATCTCATGGCGGCGGTCGTTGGCGTCGCCAGAGGCAGCAACCTGCGCCGCCGCCACGCGGAACTCTGCCGTGTAGGGAATGAACGGTTCGCCCGTCTCGTCCAGAAGCCTGTCGGTGATCTCCAGCCGGTACCGCTCTCCCGCGTCCAGGGGTGACGACGGCGTGAGGGAGATGCTTCCACCGTCAGCGGCGGCGGTGCGGTGAGCGGGAACGATCTCGCCGTCGGTGGCGCGCAGGAGGCGGACGCTGTCGTCGGAGAGGGTCGCCGGATCCACGCCCTTGCCCGTAGCGGGCAGGAAGAGGTCCACGCGGAGGGGGGCGTCGGCGGGCGCGGCGGGCTCTCCATCGACCGGGCGCGTGTGCATCACGCGCGGGCGGCTGCGTCGCTGCTCGTGCTGCTCGACCTCGAACCGCCCGAAGGCGTGGGCGGCATAGAAGAGGGCGGCGCCGATCCCAAGGAGGATCAGCAGGGTCATCAGGGTCGTCTTCAGAACGGAGCGGTTCTCGGTCATTCTCTGGAACTTCCTGGTGCGGGGCGATCCCGCATTGTTCATCGGTTCACTTGCGCGAACGGGAGGCATCCCCCATTTGGGCGGGAGGCTTAGCCGCGACCCGCCCGCGCCACCGCGGCGGCGATGGAGAACTCGATCACCAGCGCCAGCACGATGAGCGGGCCAAGCGGGAGGCCCTCGACCAGCCCCGCCACGCTCACCGCCGCCATCACCGCCACCAGCGCGGCCGCGAGGCTGACGGCGTACACCCGTCTCAGCCCGCCGCCGGCGAGCGCGCCCGTGGCGCCGGGCAGGACCAGCAGCGCCGTCACGAGCACCACGCCCACCAGCGGCGCGCCGACCACCACGACTCCGGCGATCGAACTCAGCAGGCCGTAATGCACCGCGCCCGCCGGAACGCCGCCGACCTGCGCCAGCTCCGGATCGAAAGCGTAACTCAGCGCCTCCTTCGCGCACAGCCACAACCCGGCAAGGACCGAGACGGCCACGAGCAGCGTGAGCACCGCGCGGGCGGGGTCGACGCTGCGCACGTCGCCGAACAGCAGGCTGTGCGACTCCACCGGCAGCGTGCTCGTCCGCGTCTCGTAGATCGATCGCGCCAGGAAGCCGAAGGCGAGAGAGGCCGTCAGGACGATTCCGACGGCTGCGTCGAAGCCCAGGAAGCCCAGCCGCCGGTCGCGCGTCAGCTTGCCGATGGCCAGCGCCGTTCCGAGGCTGAAGAGGGCAACGCCCACCGTCACGCCCCCGCCGGTGCGAAGGAAGCCGACCGAGGGCAGGAGAAGGCTCAGGAGCCAGATGAACCCGGCGCCGCCGTAACCGCTGTGGCTGACGCCCTCCCCGACGAACGCCCACCGTCGGGCGACGACGATCGGCGAGAGGGCGGCGCAGGCCACACCCACCGCCGCAGCGGCGACCGGGAGGGGCCAGTATGCCGAGGATGCCTGGGCGAGGAGGGGGAGCACGCGCCCGCAAGTCTAGAAGTCCCCGCCCTTTCAGGCCCTCCCGTCCCGGGTTCGGGCCTCAAACCTCAGCCCGTCCCCCACGGCCTCCAGGTAGCAACGAACCGCCTCGGCCATTCCCAGGCGCAGCGCATCGCCGACCAGCGCGTGGCCGATGCTCACCTCGAGCAGCGTATCCGATCCGATCGCTTCCACGAATGTGGAGAGATTGTCGAGATTCAGGTCGTGCCCCGCGTTCACCCCCAGGCCCGCCTCCGACGCGGCACGCGCGGCGGCGACGAAGCGGCCAAGCGTCGTGTCGAAGCCGGCCGGATCGGCGTCGCGTCGGGCAAAAGCCTCGGCGTAGCGCTCGGTGTAGAGCTCGACGCGGTCGGCGCCGGTGGCGGGGACGCGGCGCATCGCATCCGGCTCCGGATCCATGAAGATGCTGACGCGGCAGCCGATCTCCTTCAGGCGCGCAACAACCGGCTCCAGCCGCTCCACGTCGCCCGGCATTGCAAAGCCATGATCGCTCGTGGACTGGCCCGGCGCGTCGGGCACGAGCGTCGCCTGGTCCGGCCGTGCACGCTCGACGACATCGAGCCAGTCCCCCTCGAACGGATTCCCCTCGATGTTGAACTCGACCTTCCCTCCGCCCGGCGCGACTCCGCGAAACCCGCCGACCAGCCGGGCCAGCGCGTCCACATCCTCCGGCGTGATGTGACGCCGGTCGGGCCGCGGATGAACGGTGATGCCGGCGGCGCCGGCTTCCAGCGCGATGCGTGCCAGAGGCCCGACCTCCGGCCCCTTGCCGACGCGGCTGTTGCGCAGCAGGGCGATCTTGTTGACGTTGACGCTCAGGAGGGTCATGTGCGGCGGATTCTAATGCCGCAGATGAGCCCGCGCGGGATCCACCCGTCGCCGAACCTCAGGGCAGCGGCGCGGGCGCGCCTTCCGGAAGAACAACGCGGCCGGCAACGGAACGCCTCCCGCGGTCGATCTCCACCTCGATGCGCCCGGCCGAGGTGTCCGCAAGGCAATAGCCCGCCACGAACTCCTCCAGCGTCAGCGCCTGCTGCGGGAGGGGGGAAAAGAGCGACTGGCGCAGCCCCTCCGCGAAGCCGTGGGGCATGCCATCGGAACCGAGCAACAGGTCGCGCCCCGGGACGAAGCCGGCCACGTCGATCAGCATCCGGAAGGGGTTGTTGCGTTCGGGATAGCCCGGCGGCAGGCGATCGAGGTAGTGCCGGCTGTCGTCGGAGAAGTTCGGCTGCATGCAGAGCGTCAGCCCGACATCGCGCGCCGTGCGGGCGGCCTGTTCCGAGATGAACTGGGCATGCTCGACGCGCACCGGCACCGCCTTGGCGGCCCGCGTCTCCAGCAGGGCCGCGATGAGCTCGTCCAGGGCGCGGTCGCCGATCGCATGGATCGCCAGCGGCTTCCCAAAGGCCAGGCAGCGCTCCAGCGTCCGCACCAGCTCCGCCGGCTCGTACACGAGGTCGCCCCGGTGCGAGGCGCCCCGATACGGCTGGTGCAGCGCCGCCGACCAGGCGCCGAGCGCCCCGTCCGTGAAGAGCTTGATGCCGTGGACGCGCGCCTTGAGGTCGGGCGGCAGCGCCTCGTACTGCTCCGGCGCCGCCCAGAAGCTTGAGCGGTTCGCCAGCCCCGCCTCGTCGAACAGGCGAATCTCCCGCTCCTCCACCAGCAGCATCTCCTCGGCATGAAAGACGCCATGCTCTCGCAGCAGGTGATCGAAGAAACGCCGCAGCGCGCCGGCGGTCACGCCGCCCGCCAGGAGATTCAGCACACGCCGGAGGTTGCGCTCGATCCACGCCTGGTCACCGAGCCGGTCCGCCGCCTCCGGGTCGTGGCGCTGGAGCACCTCCATCGCCGAGCGGTTGACGATCAGCCCGTGCAGCGACAGGTTCAGGACAAAAACGGGCGGCAGATCGTCGAAGTCGGCGGCGAAGAGCGGGTATCGCCCGCTGTGCCAGGCGTAGGCGATCGTCCATCCCTCGCCGTTTCGCGACTCGGCATCCCGCCGCACGCGCTCGACGGCGGCCTCGCGTCCCTCCGCCGCGTCACGGCCGAGGTCCACGCCGTCCATGAAGGCGGCGTAGAGCAGCGGATGCGTGTGCGCATCGCGGAGGAGCGGGATCTTGATGGCGTGCTGCACGGCGTTGGCGGCGGGGGGCTGGCGGTTGGGAAGGGAGGGTAGCGACAGGCTCACGCCGATGCACGTTCACCCGGCAGCAAGTCAGGCCTCGATCTCTGCCAGGCGCGCGCGGGCGAGGTCCAGGTGCTCATCCAGCAGGTCGACGCCGAGGTAGTCGCGTCCCAGACGCGCCGCCGCAACGGCAGTGGTGCCGCTGCCGACGAACGGATCGAGGACGAGGTCGCCGGGGTTCGTGAAAAGCCTGATGAACCAGGCGGGAAGCGCCTCCGGGAAGGCGGCGCTGTGCCCGCGGTTGCCGCACTCGGTCGCGAGGTGGAGGACGTTGGAGGGGTAGGCCATGTCGCGCCCGATCCACTTGCTGACATTCTTACCGAAGCCGCTTTCGACGCGCGAGTCGTCGCGCCGGCGATCGGTGTCGGAGAGGTTCTTCAGGCGCGCGTGCCGCCAGTCTCCCATCGGCACCATCACCGCTTCCTGGTTCATCGTGAACTGTCTTGACTTCGTGAAGTGGAGCAGGCGCTCCCACGCATCGCGAAAGCGGTTGGGCCAGCGGCCGGGATGGCAGTTCTTCTTGTGCCAGAGGTACTCCTCCGTCCAGAGCCACCCCTGCTTGCGCATGCCGAGGATCAGCTCCAGCACGTAGGTGTGCCGCTCCCCCTTGTGGACGCGCTCCTTGATGTTCAGCACGAAGGAGCCGGTCGGCTTCAGCACGCGCAGCAGTTCGGCGGAGATGGGAAGGAACCACTCCACGTACCGATCGATCGGCACGCCGCCGTACGTGCGCTTGCGCTGGTCGGCGTAGGGAGGGGATGTGACGACGAGATCGACACTCTCATCCGGCAAGTCCGCCAGCACGCGCCGCGCGTCGCCCTGGATGAGCCTGTCACGCAGCGGGGTTGGACGGAGTGAGGATACAGCTCGAAGCGTTTCGGCCATCGCGCGGCAGCTTATCGGATCATGCCCGAAACGCGCCCGTTGCCCGGCGCTTGCAACGCGTCCGCGCGCGGGCAGGCGGCGGTGACGCTCACTCGCCATCCGGCAGCGGCAGGAAGAACGTCGCACCGGCCCGGCCGAACTCGTTGGGGAGGGGATTCACCCACAGGCCGCCGCGATCCGGGACGACGAGGCGAGCGCCGGTGATGCCCTCTGGCCACGCGACATGCTCCGCGACGACGACCTGCGCGCCCGGCGCCATCCGGATCCATCGTTCCCGCGTGAAATGGTCCGGATCGAACACCGGCGCCCGGATCACCAGCCGTTGCAGGCCCTCGGGGCTCATGATCCAGACGCGCCCCCGGCCATCCAGCGTCCATCGCTGCCCGCTGCCGGGCCGCACCGGGAGGAGCGGGCCGCTGGAGGCCCAGGATCCGCCCAGCACGTCAAGGCCTGTCCGTGTCGCCTCACGCGATGGCGGCTTGATGAAGAGTGGATGCAGCTTCGCCTGCTCCTCTGGATTGAGACGAACATGCGCGACGAGCGCCAGCGGCTCGTCAGGGCCGGCACTTTCGTTGAAGAGCCACGGCCGCCCGTCGCCGTCCATCAGTCCGTTCGATCCCCCGGGCAGGTAAGCGCGGGCGAACCCTTCGCGCGCGACCATCGTCCTGGGCGGTGGCGTCGAGTGATCTCCCTGGACTGCGCCGTCGACCCAGGCGCCGACGGAAACGCCGACCGGCGTAAATGCCGGGGACCAGAGCGTGCCCGCACCATCGGGCACCAGGAGGATCGCGCCGCCCTCCGCCGACATTCGCTGGACCCCATCGAGACTCACGCACCAGAAAGAGAGAGGACGGGATGTCTGCACGACCAGCGCGCGCCCGCCGTCGATGACGAAGCGCGACCGGGGAACGCTGCCCTGTTCCAGGGCGGTTCCGCCCGCGGCGGACACGGCTTTGACGAGCGCCGGCGCCAGATCGTGCCAACGCTCGCCGTCGAAGTGGTCGATGCGCAGCGACGGCGACGTGTGGCCCTTGCCCGGCACCGATTCCATGAACCAGAGCCCGCCGTCCGCGCCTCCGGCGATGATCGCATCGACATACCTGCCGGAACCACGCGGCGACATTCCGGCGTCGTTGCCCGCGATACCCGCCAGTGCCCGCGCGTTGTCATGGACGAGCTGCCGGAGATTGGTCGAGGTTATCCATCGTTGGCCGTCCCAGAGCCCGGCGCGCTCGTCGGGGCCGCCGTGGACGATGGCGCCGCCCCGAAGCGGGATCAGGTTGGACATCCGCAGTGCCTCGTCGCGCGGGCGTTCGACAACCTGCACCATTCCGTCCTGCATCCGGACGAGCACGCCGCCCGGGTCATGGACGCCGCGCCGGATGGCCCAGGCGCCGTCGAGGCCCGGAACACCCGGGCCCGCCGACGCCTCCGCGGGCACGGGTTCGAAGTCGTAAATGCCCGGAAACTCCGTGATCCTCGCGTCCGCCGGTGGCGCGGAGAGCCGGGCGTCGCGGCGGTCGCCGGCCGGCGCCGACGGCAGGTGGGTCAGGATGGGATGCTGCGTGTTTCGGACGGGATGGGTGCCGAAGTAGAGACGCCCTTCGCGATCGACGGTGCGAAGCGCGAGCTGGACGACCGCGTCGGGAACGTGGGACTCTGGTGTCCAGGTCCCATCCCGAAGCTCGAGCCGCCAGCCGTTGGCGAGCCAGATCTCGTCGGGCTTTGTCCACCAGGCATCCGGCGCCGGCCGGAGGTGATACTGCTTGACCATCGCTTCCGGCTGCTCGACATCCCGCGGCGCCATGACCGGATGAAGCGCGAGGGGTGCGGGCCCCTCCCGCAGCGGAATACCCAGCAGCATCCACGGCGCGCCGCCGACCTGGCGACCCTCGCCATCGATCTCCCTCACCTCTCGCAGCAGGACGGCGGCGCCGCGACCCTCCACGCCGTTGGATATGACCTGCGCTCCCTCGAAGCGGTATCGGCGGCCCGCGACGTCGACCTGGTTCGCCACGAATCGCGGGGATACAAGCGCCTCCAGCACCTGGCTCAACCTCTCGCGGCGTTCGAGGTCCTGCTCCGTTGCCAGTCGCTCCTCCACGAGAGGCCGCGCCGCCGGGATCATCGCAAGCGCGTCGGCGGCATCCTCGCGCGCCTGGAAGTCGGGATGCCCCAGGGCCTCGATGAGCCGCGCGACCTCAGCCGCTCCGTCCTCGTCCAGCTCCTCCGGGATGTCGAGGATCATCCCGTTGCCGGTGTCGGTCCGCCCCGGCAGCAACATGGCGCGCCGCGCGCGCTCCGCACCTTCCTCCGGCAGTGGAACGATGCTCCTGATACCGGGGTCGGCGAAGAACGGATCCTGCACCAGGTCCCTCAGCATCGCATTGAGCGCCGCCGCGGGCTCCCAGGCCAGCGCCGCGCCGGGAAGGTGCCGCCACAGTTTCGGCGCCACGGCACGCCCACCGAAGATGGCGTCGATGTCCTGTTCGTCGGCGGGGAAGGCCCACATCTCTCCCCCAGGCAGCGCGACCAGGCCGTCGGGCAACAGCGCGATCGCCCCGGGCGCCAGCGCGGAGGGCCACTGCGCCACCTGCTCCACGCCCCGCTCCGGATCGACGCGTCCTGACCGAAGGCGAAGGCCCGCCTTCTCCCGGCTGACGAGGTGAAGCGTGCCGTCCGTCCCGAGGGCCGCGGCAAGCCAAGCCTCCCCCGGGCGATCCGCACCCGGTTTGTGGCGAGCCTCGAACTCCCGCAGGTGAGCCTCGAGGGGCTCGATGCCATCGAAGAGTCGGCCATCCACGTGCAGTGCCTGCCAGCGGCCGTTCTCGGCATCGTAGCTGCGCAGCAGGTGCGGAGCGGCCGCGCGGGCGAGCCACACGCGCGAGTCGCCGGACCAGAACGGGACGAGGCCCGGCGCGGGGAAGCGATCACCCTGCGCCTGCCGAGCGACGGCATCCCGAAGGAGCGCGTCAGAGCCCAGGAACAGGTCGTATTCCGGGACGACGAACCAGGCGCGCCCGGCGGCATCGGCAAGAACTTCAGTTGCCTCCGGGAGCTGCCCCCACGACTTCTGGAGTGCCGCGTCGATCCGTTCCGCGGCATCGGCTGCGGGTGGGCGAGGCAGCCCCTGCCGTGCCTGCGCGGGTGACACTGCGAGCCACGAGACGACGATCGCGATGACCAGAATACAGCGGTGCCCCATGGGCGGGACCCTACCGCGCCCAGGGTCACAGGCAAAGCGACAGGGCGCGCCTAGCGCGCCTTCGCGGCGATGCGGGCGGGCTCGGGAACCTTCACGTCCCACGCGAGGCGCATCTTCTCGAGTCCGCGGATGATGAGGTAGGAGATGTCGATCTCCCACCACCGCAGGCCGTGGCGGGCGCTGGTGGGGAACGCGTGGTGGTTGTTGTGCCACCCCTCGCCGAGGCCGAGCAGGCCGAAGATGAAGTTGTTGCGGCTTTCGTCGTGGCTTCGGAAGGGACGCGTGCCCCAGATGTGGCAGACGCTGTTGATGCTCCAGGTCACGTGGTGCACCAGGAAGATTCGCACCAGTCCGCCCCAGAGGAAGCCGAGCAGCACGCCCGTCCAGCTCCAGGTGAGCAGGCCCCCCAGCACGGCCGGGATCACCAGGCCCATGATCGCCCAGAGCCACCAGTAGCGGCCCATGAAGCTCAGCAGGCGGTCGGAGCGCAGGTCGGGGTTGTATCGCTCGAGGCCTTTCGGATCGCCCTGGAGCAGCCACCCCATGTGGGCGTGCACCATGCCCCGGAGCATTCCGATCAGGCCGGCGCCGTGTCCGTGCGGGGAGTGCGGATCGGCGTCGTCGTCGCTGTGCTTGTGGTGGCAGCGGTGGACGGCCGCCCACTTCAGGACAGACCCCTCCACCGCCATCGACCCCAGGAAGGCGAGGGTGGCGGTGACAACGCGGTTGGTCTTGAAGGCCTTGTGCGTGAAGAGGCGGTGGTACCCGACGGTCACGCCGACGGCGGTCAGCAGGTACATCCCGGCGAGGATGGCGGCATGCACCCAGCTGAAGCCCCAGCCCCAGAGCAGCACGATCGCGACGACGAGGCCGACGAACGGGAGGACGATCCCCATCAGGTAGATGATCTGCCCGAGCCGCGAGACGGGCTCGAAGTGCTCATCGTGATGGTCGTGCTCGTGCTCCTCTTCGTGAAGCCCGGGCACCTCGTGCGACTGGTCCCGCTCCTGCGGGGCCTGGACGGCACTGTTGAGTAGAAACGAAGTCAGGTCAGCGGACTCGGCAGGCATGGTGTCCCGAAATAACCGACCTGATCCGATAGGGGAGCCGGAAAAAAGGTCGTGGAAAGGGGGATGGAGGCAGGGCCGCGGCGGCTCTCCTAGGAGCTTTACGCTGCGTAAGTTACGTTGGCCCGCCTCCCGTTCAAACTAAATGGCGACAGCCCGTTCAGGGGAGTCTATGGGCGACATCATGCCCCCAGCGGTCGAGGACCCGGCAGGGCGGCAGGATATCGCACATCTCTGGCGAAGTGACAGGGCCCTTTGAAACTCCTAGCCGCCTCATGGAGCCAATCAATATTCCTTCCGCTGCCGGGCAGTGGGGATGCCCAGGAGCTTGCGGTACTTGGCGACGGTGCGGCGGGCCAGCTCGATCCCCTCTTCCCCAAGCTTCTCGACGATCTGGTCGTCGTTCAGCGGATTGGACTTGTCCTCCCCCTCCACGATCCGCTTGAGCTTCTCCTTCACCGCGTCCCAGCTCATCTCCTCCCCTTCATCGCTGGTGGTTCCGCCGGAGAAGAATCGCCGAAGCGGGAAGATGCCCCGGGGCGTGTCGATCCACTTCTCGCTCACGGCCCGTGAAACCGTGGCGACATGGATGCCCAGCTCGTCGGCGACCTGGATCATCGGTAGCGGCCGGAGGAACTCGGCGCCCTTGTCGAAGAATTCGCGCTGGTGATCGACGACGGCGCGGATGACGCGCTCGATGGTGGTGCGCCGCTGCTGGATGCTCTCGATGAGCCAGCGGGCGTTCCGCACGTTCTGGGAGAGGAATTCCCGCGTGCTCTTGTCCCCCTGTCGCTGCTTGAGCATCCTGCGGTAGAGCTGCCGGATGTAGAGATCCGGCGCCTGGTCGCGCGTCATCTCGATGTCGTAGGTGTCGGTGTCCTCGTTGTAGCGGATCGTCGCGTCCGGCAGGATCGGCGGAGCCTCGTCGGCCGCGATCAGCTTGCCGGGGTGCGGATGGAGCCGGCCGAGCCGACGGACCGCCTCTTTCAGGTCCTCGATGCTGCGGCCCGTCTTGCGGGCTATCTGGGGGTAGCGGTTCTGCTCCAGGTCCTTCAGGTGATTGCGGACCAGCGTGCGCTCCAGCGGGAAATCATGCCCCTCGGCCAGCTCCGGATCACGCTCCAAGGCATCGAGCTGGAGGAGAAGGCAATCCTTCAGGTCCGCGGCGCCGACGCCGGCCGGCTCCAGCGTCCGAATCAGCCCGAAGGCCTCGTGAAACGCCGCCTCGGGCGGCACGCCGCGCTGGCGGTGCGCCGCGTCCACCCGCACCTGGTCGGGCGGCATCGGCAGATAGCCGCGGTCGTCGAGGTACTCGATCAGGATCTCCCCCGCCCGCCGGATCTCGTCGGCGGAGATCGTCGGAGCCGGGGCGGCGATGGCGCCGTTCGTCGGGCCGATCGCTCCGCCGCTCTCGTCGTGGACGGCGCGGTCCGCACTCTCTCCCTCGATACGCTCGGCGGCGGGGTTGTCGATCGGCTCGATGTCGATGAGCGACCACTGGTTGAGCAGGTGCTCCGTGAGATTGCCGGCGCGGGCCGCGGTGTTGGCCATCGCGTCGAGCTTGGCGTCGCGCTCCCCGGCATAGCTGCTGGTGCTCGGCCCGTGGGCGACGCTCTTGATGTCGTTGTAAGCCGGGCTGAATTCCTCGTTCTCGAGGTATTCGCTGATGCGCTCGAGACGGGCGAAGTCGTCGGCGAGGCTCTCATCGACGCGGAGCGTGTCGTTGTCCCCCGCCTCGGGAGCGACCACCTCGCCGGCGGTCTCTTCCTCGCGCTCCTCGCGCAGCTCGAGGACGGGATTGGTTTCCAGTTCCTGCTCGATCCGTTCCTCCAGCGCCGCCAGCGGCATCTGGAGGATCTCCATGCTCTGGATCATGCGCGGCGTCAGAAGCTGACGCTGCTCCATGCGCAGGGCGGCGGATTGCTGCAACTCCATAGGCATTTGCCTTAAACCTCGCCTGTCTCCACGTCCGATAGGGTGCCGATGCAGGGGCCACGTGGCCCAGAAACCCGCATTCGGGCACAAAATTTGCTAGCCGATCTGAACTATAGCATCCGGCCGACCGGCTCCCCAACGGCATAAATCCAGACCGCGCGCATCCAGCAGCGGAGAAACCAGGGACGCAAACGTGCCCGCCACGCAGCGCCCGCGCGACGCCCCGTTGCTGCAACTTGTCGCTCTCTCCTCGCAGGTTGACGCGCCGCCCGGCACACATCGCGCCCTAGTCTTTGGCGCGGGCATCGGGTATTCATCGACCTGGCGCCCGCGGTCGCCGCCCGCCGCACGGAAGCGGCCGCCCTCAGGCAGTTCGGCGGCGCCGCAACACTGCGTTCAGGAACTCTCCAATGGCCCACGTCATCGCCCAGCCCTGCATCGGCACGAAGGATCACAGTTGCGTCGAGGTCTGCCCCGTCGACTGCATCCACCCCACGAAGGATGAAGGGGAGTTCGAGGCGGCCGAGCAGCTCTTCATCGACCCCGACGTCTGCATCGACTGCGGGCTCTGCGTGGATGAATGCCCAGTCCAGGCGATCTACCCGCAGGAAGACCTGCCTGCCGAGTGGGCCAGCTTCATCGAGAAGAACGCCGCCTACTTCCGGCAGGAGTAGCGCCGCCTGCCGGGGCCGGGCGCCGATTTGGCCCCGCCCGCCCGCTCCGCCACAATCGGCGGCGGCATGGCATCTCCAATCCAGAAGCACTTCCGCAAGGTCTTCCTGGCCGGCATCTTCGCCGCCACGCCGCTCGTGGTGACGGTCTTCTTCGTCTGGTACGTCGAGGCGGCGACGCGTGACCCGGTGCGCGCGCTCACTGGCCTGGACATTCCGTTCGTCGGCGTGCTCATCGCGATCGTGCTGATCTACCTGCTCGGTCTGGTGGTGAGCAGCCTGATCGGCAAGTGGTTCATCGGGCGCATCGACGCGCTGCTGCTTCGCGTTCCCCTGATGCGCGACCTCTACCAGGCTTGGAAGCACATCTCCGTCACCCCCGGCGGGAAGGAGGGGATCTTCGCCAGGGTCGTGCTCGTTCCCGTGGAGGATGGCCGCTCGCGCACCATCGGCTTCACGAGCGGCGAGGCGATCGCCGGGCACGCGGAAACGTGCTGCGTCTTCGTGCCCGCGGCGCCGAACCCGATGAACGGCCGGCTCCTGTTCGTGCCGATCGCCGACTGCATCGTGCTGGAGACGACGCCGGAGGAGGCCTTCAAGTGGATCCTGAGCGGCGGCAACTACGTGCCGGAGGAAGTCGGCCGCGCCTACGCCACGCTTCCCTGAAGCGCAAGAGACAGGGGCCGGCTTTTGCCGGCCCCCTTGCCCCTGCGCGGCCGGCGGTCAACGGTCGCTTCGGGGAGGAAAGGTCTGTTTGCCTGGGCCCGGGCGCTGCTTCAAGGACGGTGCCACGGCTGTGATCTAACGGAACATAGTCCGATTCGAGCCAATCACCTCCGCGTGTAAACGCGCCGACTCGCGCCCGGTTGCAACCCTCTTTGCAAACACTCCCTGTGGTTGACCATTTATACCCCTGGAGGGTATAATCGGGTGATGAAGGAAGCCGATCGGGAAGCACTCAGGCGACGCCTCAGCCGCATTGCCGGCCAAGTCGCGGGACTCCAGCGGATGGTGGAGGAGGACCGGTACTGCGTGGACATTCTCACGCAGATCGCCGCCGTCCGCTCAGCGCTCGACGCCGTCGGCGTCCGGCTTCTCACCGACCACCTTCAGCACTGCGTCGCCGAGCGGCTGGATGACGGGGCGGGCGCCAACGCCCACCCCGAAACCCGCAACCGCTCCACGAACGAGCTGATCGACGAGATCGCGACCGCGCTCGGCCGCTTCGTCCGCTGAAACCACCAGAGGCCTCGCCGCGCCAGCGCCGGGAGAACGCCGTGACAACTCAACTTACATCCCACGAAACGCACGCCCGCGCATCCGAGCACGTCCATGACGGCGCGCACTCCGCCCGCAGCGCCGCCATCAGCGTCGAGGGGATGACCTGCATGGGGTGCGTCGCCAACGTCACCCGCGCGCTCAATCGCGTCGATGGCGTCGCCGATGTCGATGTGAACCTCCCGCGCGGGCGCGCCCGCTTCGGCTACGACCCCGGTCGCACCGAGCCCGCCGCCGTCGCCGCGGCCCTGACCGCGGCCGGGTATCCGGCGCACGTCGAGCAGGGGGAGGATTTCGCCAGCCAGCAGGCGGCCGAGGCGCAGCGGCAGATGCACGCCCACCACCACGGCGGGGCGTGGAAGCGGCGCGCGCTGGTGGGCCTGGCGATCTGGCTGCCGATCGAGTCGCTTCACTGGATTCTCTACTTCACCGCCGACGGGCACGCCGGTCACGCCGCCGGGTTGAGCTGGATGACCTGGCTCAGCGTCGCCGCCGGAACGTTCATCACGTACTACGTGGGCAGCGCTTTCTTCCGCGGCGCCTGGAAGGCGGCCCGGCGCGGCACGACGGACATGGACACGCTGATCGCCCTGGGGGGCGGGACGGCGTTCGTCTACTCCACCATCGCGCTGCTCGGCTACCTGCTGGGTCTGTGGGGCGTGCTCCCGGACCTCTACTTCATGGAGGCGGCGGGGCTCTTTACGCTCATCGCGATCGGTCACTGGCTCGAGGGGCGCGCGCGCGACCAGGCAGGCGGCGCGATCCGCGCGCTGCTCAATCTCTCGCCGCCCACCGCCCTGCGGCTGCCGGAAGATCGTGGCGGCGTGAGCCTGGGCATCGCGGGCCAGGCGCCGGCGGGCGAGCCGGTGGAGGTGTCGGCCACGCAGCTCGAGGCGGGCGATCGCGTCCTCGTGAAGCCGGGCACGCGCATCCCCGCTGACGGCATCGTGGAAAGCGGCGCCGGCGGGGTGGATGAATCGATGCTGACAGGCGAGCCGATCCCCGTCCGCAAGAAGGCGGGCGACGAGGTGATCGGCGGTACGCTCAACACCGACGGCTCGCTCGTGGTGCGCATCACGGCCGCCGGCGGCGAGACGGCGCTGGCGGGGATCATCCGGCTGGTGGAGCAGGCGCAGGCGAGCAAGCCGCCCGTGCAGCGCCTGGCAGACCGGATCAGCGCGATCTTCGTGCCCGTGGTGCTGGTGATCGCGCTGGCGACCTTCGTCACGTGGCTGCTGGTGGGCTACTTCGCGCCCGGCATGATCCCGCAGTGGATGTGGCAGGAAGGGCAGACCACGTGGACGGCTGCGCACACCTGGGGCGCCGCCGCCCGCGCGCTGTGCAGCGTGCTCATCATCGCATGCCCCTGCGCGCTGGGCCTGGCCGTTCCGGCGGCGATCATGGTCGGCACCGGCCGCGGCGCGCGGCGGGGAATCCTGCTGCGCGACGTGGACGCCATTCAGAGCGCCGGCCGGCTGGACGTGGTGATCTTCGACAAGACGGGCACCCTGACGACCGGGCGGCCCGAGGTCGTCGCCCTCGAGCCGGCGCAGGGCGTGACGGAAGAGGAACTTCTTCGCCTCGCCGCCTCGGCCGAGGCGGGCAGCGAGCACCCGCTGGCAGCGGCGATCGTGCGCCGGGCGCGCGAGCGGGGCGTCGCGCTCTCGCCGGCGAGCGACTTCCGCAACGAGCCGGGCCTGGGCGTCGAGGCCACGGTCGAGGGCCGCGCGCTGCGGGTCGGCCACGCCGAGTTCGCTTCCGCCGGCAACCTCCAGTCGTCGGCATCGCGCCAGGCTGCCGAGCAGGCCTCCGCCGTCACCGACAGCGCCACCGCCGTCCGCGTCGTGGAGGAGTCGGAGGAGGGAGCGCGCAGCCTTGGGACCGTCTACCTCGCGGATCAGCCCAAGCCGGATGCGGCGGAGGTGGTGGCGTCGCTCCAGCGGATGAACATGGAGATCCACCTGCTGACGGGCGACCGCTTTGAGACGGCGCAGGCGGTCGCGAAGCTGGTAGGGATCGCGCCTGCGAACATCCATGCGGACGTGCGGCCCGGCGGGAAGAAGGAAGTGGTCGAGCGCCTGAAGAACGGCGGGACGCGCCGCGTCGCGATGGTGGGGGACGGCATCAACGATGCCCCCGCGCTGGCGGCGGCGGACCTGGGGATCGCCGTCGGCGGCGGGACTGACGCCGCGAAGGAGGCGGGTGGAATCGTGCTGGTGGGCGACCGGCTGCACGACGTGTCGGCGGCGATTCGCCTGAGCCGGGCGACGATGCGGAAGATCAAGCAGAACCTCTTCTTCGCCTTCGTCTACAACGTGATCGCCATTCCCGTCGCAGCGCTGGGTTTCCTGAGCCCGATCATCGCCGCGGGGGCGATGGCCTTCAGCGACGTGAGCGTGATCGGCAATGCCCTCCTCCTGCGAAGGGCGCGGATCGATGAGCAGTCGCCGGCACGAAAGTGATGGTTGTTTCGCACGCTCACCCGTATAATCCCCGAACATGCCTGCGGAGGCTGAACCATCCTCGCCGCCGTCGCTGGCAGAGTTGCTCGGGCCCGGTGGTGGGATCGCGCGGCGGCTGGGGGCAGATTACGAGCTTCGCCCGCAGCAGCTGGAGATGGCCGGCGCCGTCGAGAACGCCTTCCTCTCCGGCGAGCATCTCCTCGTCGAGGCGGGAACGGGAACGGGCAAGAGCTTCGCCTACCTGCTGCCGGCGATCGACGCGGCGGTGCGGCGGAAGAAGCGGGTGGTCGTTTCCACGCACACGATCAGCCTCCAGGAGCAGATCGTCGAGAAGGACATCCCGCTCCTGCGCAGCGTCTATGGCGACGAGTTCACCGCCGTGCTTGTGAAAGGGCGGGGGAACTATCTCTGTCATCGCCGGCTCGATTCCGCGGGTCGGCGGGCGCACAACCTCTTCAACGAGCGCGAGAGCGACAGCCTGTTCCAGATCGAGGAGTGGGCGGGCCGCGACGATGAGCACGACGGGAGCCTGGCGAGCCTGCCGGTCGTGCCGGATCTGAACGTATGGGAGAAGGTGCGCGCCGAGGCGGGCAACTGCATGGGGAAGCGCTGCCGCTACTACCAGCGCTGCTTCTGGCAGGCGGCGAAGCGGCGGATGCAGACGGGCAACCTGCTGATCGTCAACCACGCGCTCTTCTTCAGCGACCTTGCGCTGCGCATGGCGGGCGTGAACTACCTGCCGAAGTACGACCACGTGATCTTCGACGAGGCGCACACGATCGAGGATGTCGCGGGGCAGCACTTCGGGATCAAGGTCAGCGAGAGCGGCGTGAACTATGCCCTGCGGCATCTCTACGACACGAAGCGCGGGCGCGGCTTCCTGCCCTCGCTGCTGGACGCGGAGGTGTCGCGCGACAGCGTGAACGAGATGATCGACCTGGTGCTCGCCCTGCACCGGACGGCGGAGGGGTTCTTCGAGCGGTGCCTGGCCTGGCGCGACCGCTACGCGCGCGACAACGGCCGCGTGCGCGAGGCGAGGTTCGTGGAGGACGATCTCTCCCCGCCGCTTCACGAGCTGGCGAAGCTGATTCGCGCCTGTCTCCACAAGCTGGGGGAGGACGAACAGGCGCTGGAGCTGAAGCTGGAGGCGGGGAGCCAGGCGGACAAGCTCTCGGCGATGGCGGGCGCGGTGGAGGCGATCGTGTCGCAGGGGATGCCGGACGCGGTCTACTGGATCGACTCGACCGGCCGCACGCCGCGCCGCTGCACGCTCCACGCGGCGCCGATCGACGTGGGTGAGGGGCTCCGGCTAGCGCTGTGGAGCCAGGTTCCCGGCGTGGTGTTGACGAGCGCAACCCTGGCGACGAGCTCCCGTAGTAGCAGAGGCTTCCAGCCTCTACCCAAGCAGGGGAACGCGCCGGAGCGCGGTTGTAGCAGCGGCGACTCGCCGCTGCCCCCTGCGACGCCATTGCAGCAAATGGCTTCGGTGCTCGATGCTCGTGCAACACGGGGCGCTTATCTTCCTCACCTCGCGCGTCCTGGCGCCGTCTACTCGATCACGTTCCGTCTTGCCGACTCGCTGCCGATGGACGCGATCGCGCGCTACAAGGATCAAGTCGATTCGCTAGAGGCCGCCTCATCAGGGACTGAGATCAGTGTTTCCGACAAGGTGCGCCTCTACCGGCTTGCCCGGATGCAGATCGACGACCTGCTCGATGAGCCACATGGCGAATGCTGGCTGCGCCAGCCCGAACTGGCGGAACTGGTACAGGCGCAGCTCCGGCGCTACGACGGCACTCGATACCGGCTGATCGCGTGGTGTGTCATGCCCAATCACGTGCATGTCGTTATGCAGCCGCTGAAGGATCACACGCTCCCGCAGATCCTCCATTCCATCAAGAGTTACATTGCCCACGAAGGCAACAGGATGCTCGGTAGAAGCGGGGAGTTTTGGCACCGCGAGTCTTACGACCACCTCATCAGGGACGTCGAGGACCTTGAGCACGCCGTGGAGTACACCTGCACCAACGCGGAGCGCGCAGGACTTGCCAACTGGGCCTGGTGTGGCCGGCATGAGGACAACTTTGCCGCGGCTGTTGCAGACGTGCGGCGGCGGGTGCTCGAGGTTCGAGATGAAGAGAAGGGGCAGCGGCGGGTCGCCGCTGCTACAACCCCCGCCGGCGTTGCCGATCCCGGCTTCGCCTACATCCGCTCGCGGCTGGGGCTGGCGGAGGACGAGACGTGCCGGTCGCTCCTGCTCGGGTCGCCCTTCGACTTTGCGACGCAGGCCACGCTTTACGTCGAGACGGGGCTGCCCGAGCCGAACGATCCGCGATTCACCAAGGCCGCGGGCGGGCGCATCCTCCACTGGCTGCGCCAGACGCACGGCGGGGCGTTCGTGCTCTTCACGAGCTACCGGATGCTCATCGAAGCCGCCAACAGGCTGAAGGCGCCGATCGAGGATGAGCTCGGCCTGCCGCTGCTCGTCCAGGGGCAGCAGGCGCCGCGGCGGATCCTGCTGGAGCGCTTCCGGCAGAACCCGGGCAGCGTGCTCTTCGGCACGGCCAGCTTCTGGCAGGGCGTGGACGTGCGCGGCGAAGCGCTGCGCAACGTCATCATCGTCAAGCTCCCCTTCGCCGTGCCGGACGAGCCGCTGACCCAGGCGCGCCTCGAGCAGGTGCAGGCGCGCGGCGGAAATCCGTTCATGGAATATTCCGTGCCGGAGGCGGTGATCAAGCTCAAGCAGGGTTTCGGCCGCCTGATCCGCAGCCGGAGCGACAAGGGGATCGTGGTGCTCCTCGACGGCCGCGTGAAGACGAAGCGATACGGAAGTTCCTTCCTCGAAGCGCTTCCCGACGTGCGTGTCGTCGAGGTCGATCACCGGCGTCCGGATGTCGAAGCCTGAGGCGCGCCCGCGTCCTCCGCGGCGAGGTCGGAGGCTCCGCCGAAGGAAGGCTGGGCGCGCAGGAGCGCGTCGAGCGTGTAGACCTCGCCGCACTCAGGGCAGCGTGCCTCGCGCAGGCCGTTGAGGGCGTAACCGCACTTCGGGCAGAATACGACCGCCTGCGCCCCCGGATCATTCGCCGCTGCGGAGCCGGCGGTACCGCCGCGACGCCACAGGACGCATGCGCTCACCAGCCATGCGACCACGCTCGTACCCCCGCCGATGAACAGGCCGAAGCTCTCCTCGTTGATGGCCATCGCGGCGAGGATGCCGGCGACGATTCCGAGGAGAATGCTCCCGCCCGTGGCCAGCATCGTGGCGGAGATCATCCACGCCGTCCATTCGATCGATCGTCCCCAGAGCGCCAGCCACCACCCGACCACGAGCCCGAAGGAGATCGCATCCGCCGTCAGCCAGACGGTGTAGTCCGAGTTCCAGCCCGCCATCTCGTAGCCGATCACCACGGCCAGCGTGTACACCAGTGCCGCCGCCGGCAGGACGAGGACGGAGAGCAGCGTCAGCGAAACCAGCCGCGGCATGTCGACATGGTAACAATCCGGCGCCGCTACCGCGCGTGCATGCGCTGGGCCTGTGTCAGGGCCATCGCCTGATCGATCGCCAGCTTCAGCCGCGGGTCGCTCAACGTCGCGTCGAGATGGCGCAGGTGGCGCTCGGCGGCGGCGCGGTCGGCCTCGCGCGAGGCGTCGTGACGGGCCTTCCCCAGGCGCAGGATCGCCTCGAGGCGCCACAAGGGGTCCGCCGCCTCCGACTGCGCGATGGCGAAGATGTCGCCGATGTGCACGTCCGCGGTGTCGTCGTCGCGCCGCACGACGTTGATCGCAGAGATCTTGTCCCACACGGGCTGGAGGCGACCGTTCACGTAGTCGCCGAAGCGCGTGCGCCGCTCGGCGAGGATGGCGGCGCGGTCGTCGCGCCCCTCCTTCCTCGCCAGGGCGATCAGCCCGCCGAGCGACTGGCTGATCAGGCGATAGCCGTACTCCATCTCGCGGTGGACGATCCGCTCGTCGAAGAGGTGAACGCCGAGGATGAAGGCGGCCTCGTAGAGACGCCGCGCCTCGGCGAGGTCGCCGGCCGAGTTGCGCGCCGCCAGCAGCCCCGCCTGCTTCATCGCGACCTGCCCCAGCGCGTAGAGCGCGTCGAGCCGCGGGAGGTGCTGGTCGTAGTTCACCAGCACCGACGGAGCGTCGCCGAGCAGGGTCGCGCGCTCGTGCCTCGCGCCGGCGAGGAGGTGCTGGAGCAGTGGCAGCGCTCCCGGCCCGGCCGGGGCGCGCACCGATTCGCGCAGGAAGTCCTCGTACGGCCGGCGCGCCAGCAGGCTCGTCGTGTACGCATCAGCCGCGAGGCGGTACTGCTCGGTGGCGTCGCCCGCCTCGTGCGGCCAGCCGGGAACGACGACGCCCGGGTCGATCGGGAGGGCGATCGTGCCGTAGTTGGCGGCGTCGGCGCCGAAGGCGGTCATGGTGGTCGGCGCGCCGTGGCGGTGCAGGCTCACGAGGCCGGCCCCGATGCCCGCGACCAGGAGCGTCGCCAGGATCCAGCCGGTCGGGTTGCCGAAAGCTTCCTTGGGAAGGGGCATCGCAACGTCCTGCGCTTCGCAAAAAGGGGCGATGGGCCGGTCAGAAGCCCGCCTCCCGGATGGCGGCCCTGAGCACCTCGGCGCTGTTGCGCAGGCCGGCGCGCTCGTTGTCGTTCATGGGGATGTTCAGCGGCGGCTCGACACCGGCATGGCTCACGAGGCGCGGCAGGCCGAGGCAGACGTCACCTACGCCCTCGATGCCGTCCTGCTCGTCCACGTACGCGCTCACCGGAAGCACGCGCGCCGTGTCGTCGAAGAGCGCATCGACGATGACGGCGCAGCACAAGCCGATCGCGAACCACGTCGCCCCCTTGCCCGCCACGATCTGTGCCGCGGCGGTGCGGGTCTGCTGCGTGATCTCCGTGCGGGCCCGCACGTCGAGCCGGCCGTGACCCATGACGGCCCAGTCGCGCAGCGGCATGGTCCCGACGGCGGCGCTGCTCCAGAGGGGTATCTCGCTGTCCCCGTGCTCGCCGGCGACGTAGGCGTGCACATGGCGCGCCGCGACGCGGAGCCGGCTGCCGATGAGCGACCGGAATCGCGCCGAATCGAGGACCGTCCCCGTTCCCAGCACGCGGCTGCGCGGCAGGCCAGAGAGCTTGAGCGCCCCGTAGGTGAGCACATCTACCGGGTTGCTCACCATCAGCAGCGTGGCCGCCGGGTTCACCTCCATGAGGCGCGGCACGATCTGCCCGAGCAGGTCGCTGTTTCGCTGCGTCAGCGCCAGTCGCGAGACGCCCGGCGGCTGCTTGGCGCCCGCCGCAAAAAGGATGACCGCCGCGCCCGCGCACAGGCCGATGTCGTCACCCCCCTCGACGGCCACAGTCGGCGTGAAGGGGGCGCCGTGCTGAAGATCCTGCGCCTGGGCGGCCGCCTTCGCGCCATCGATGTCGTACAGCGCGATCTCGTCGCACACGCCGCGGATCTGGCAGGCATAGGCCGCCGTCGCGCCGACGCTTCCGGCGCCGACGATGGCGATCTTCCGTGGAACAAGCGCGGCCGGCTGCATGCGCATCCCTCTTCCCGAGTGTCAGGGGCCCCTTCGCCCCACGAGCATATCCGCCTGCCCGGGATGGGCATCGGCACGGCCAAAGCCCCGGCCCGACGTCACCTTGCGGCAAACGGATGTACTGAAACGATGGAGCAGCGTGGCAAGGGCTTCCAGCCCGTTCCGAAGTCTGTGTACGGCGACCGATGTGCGATCGCCGTCAATGCTCGCCGACGGGCGCCGAAAGCTCCCACTGGATCGGGTGGCGGTCGAGGAGCTGGCCGATGAGGCCGCGAAGCTGACCAACCGGCACGTCGCGCGGGACGTCGAGGTCCATCCGCATGTCGAAGCCGCCGCCGAGCGTCCGGCGCGTCTCCACGTCGCGGATGTTCACGTTCAGCACACGCAGCAGGTTGCTCGTCTCGCGGATCGTGGTTGATTCGTCCGCGTCCGCCCCGCCGCCGGCGCGCAGGTGGAAGCAGGTCCCGCCGAACCGGCCGGACTCCGGTTCCCGCGGCGACTCGTAGACCGCCCGGACTCCAGTCCGCTCCATCAGCTCGTGCAGCTCGCCCGTCACGCGCCCCAGGCTCGTCGCATCCCCCGCGACCAGCATCAGCAGCGCGAAGTGGCCGCGCAGGCTCACTACGCGCACCGCCTCGATCGTCGCCCCGCGCTTCGCGACATACTGGCTGATCTCGTCCAGGATGCCCGGATGATCCCCGCCCGACACCTCGAGCAGCGCATGGACGTCGCCCGCCTGATCCGTGGGCGCGGGGGAGTCCGGCTTCCCGCCGGCGGAGGGGTTGTCGGTGCGCTTGCCCATCTGCGTCCTCTCTTGCGTCCCGCCGCTTCCAGGGCGGTGAAGCTTCAGGATAGGCGGGCGCCCGCCCGCCGCGCGCGCGTCGCCGATGCCGGAAATCGGTGGGATGGCGGGCTCGAAGCTGCTAATCTGCCGCCGGCGGCCGCGTTCCAGCGGATTGCCGCCGAAGGAGCCCGCAATGACGACCCCGGCACGCCGATTCGCCGCCCGATCGCTGGCCCTGGCCGGCGCGGGCATTCTCGCCCTCCTCTTCCTCGCCGCGCGCGGCCCCGGCGCCATCGCGCAGGGAACGCAGCCGGAGCAGCCGGCGCAGCAGCAGGAGCTCGGCGCACAGATCCAGCCCGGCGAGATGCTCGTGATCTCGATCATCGGCCTCACGGCGCCCGACGAGGAGATGCGCCTGGTTCGCCGCGTGAATGAAGACGGCCAGCTCTGGCTCCCCCTGCTGGACGAGCAGGGCGTCGCCACCAGCGAGATGACGCAGGGCCGCCTCCAGGCGGAGATTCGGCGGGCCTACCAGCGCAAGGGGGTGAACCTCGACCTGGTCGCGGTCGCGCGCATGGGGTGGGGGGAGGATCAGTCGCTCATCCTGCGTCTCGAGGAGGAACAGCCCGCCCGCCGACTCGGCAGGTAAGGCTGGCTCGCAGGGCGCCGGGATGGGTGTTTTCAGATCGGTTGAAGAATCATTGCGCCAGCTGCCGGGGCCGATCGCCCGAACGCGGCGACGTACTATCGGTTCCGATGAGCAGCCGCCTTAGTTTCGACATCGATGCCGTGGTTGCCGGGAAGGCCCGGCTGACCGACCCGCAGGCCCTGGAGCTCTACCGCTCGGCGACGCTCCAGGACCTCGGCGAGTGGGCCCACGCCGTGACGCAGCGGCTGCATCCCGAGCCGTACCGCACGTACGTCGTCGACCGGAACATCAACTACACGAACGTCTGCACGAGCAAGTGCACCTTCTGCGGCTTTCGGCGCGACCATGACGACGCCGACAGCTACGTGCTCAGCTACGAGCAGATCGGCGCCAAGATCGAGGAGCTGATCGCCATCGGCGGAACGCAGATCCTCATGCAGGGGGGCATGAACGACCGCCTGCCGATGCAGTGGTACCTCGATCTGCTCGCGTACATCAAGACGAACTACCCGACGATCCACATCCACGCCTTCAGCCCGCCGGAGTTCATCGAGTTCGAGCGGTTCTGGGGCATGGACGTGCGGGAGATCATCCGCGCCTTCAAGGCGGCGGGGCTGGACACGATTCCCGGCGGTGGCGGGGAGATCTTTTCGCCGCGTGTGCGGAAGAAGATCGGGCACATCAAGGCCAGCGGCGCCGACTGGCTGCGCGTGATGCGCGTGGCGCACGAGGAGGGTCTGAACACCTCCTGCACGATGATGATCGGGCACATCGAGACGGTGCAGGAGCGGATCGAGCACATGGCGGTGCTGCGGGAGATGCAGGACTATGCCCTCGCGCTGGCGGAAGGCACTGAGGCACGGACGCACGGAGGCACGAAGGGGTCGGAGATCGGCGCGATCGCCTCGAGGGTGGAGGCCAGGTATCCGGGCGTGTTCACGAAGTCGCCACCCCCGGATCTGGACCCTTCGCGCCTGAGCGGTTTCGTGCCTCCGTCCCTGCCGTCTCCGGGGCGTTTCGAGGCGTTCATCCACTGGCCCTTCCAGCGCGAGAACGTCCCGCTGGGCCGCGCCAAGGAGTATGACCCGGCCATTCACGGCGACTTCGACGCGATGGAGCATGAAGACGTGCGGAAGGGCCGCGTCGTGCGGTCCGCGGGGGCGGAGGAGTACCTGCGCACGCTCGCCGTGGCGCGGCTCTTCTTCGACAACATGCCGAGCCTCCAGTCGAGCTGGGTGACGATGGGCCCGAAGATCGGGCAGCTTGCGCTGTTCTTCGGCGCCAACGACATGGGCGGGGCGATGATGGAGGAGAACGTCGTCTCCGCCGCGGGGACGATCTACCACCTCGGGGTGCGCGAGCTCTGCCGGCTCATCCGCGACGCCGGCTGGACGCCCGCGCAGCGCGACCAGTACTACAACGTCCTCGCGCTCTGGGACGGCCCGGACGCGCCCGACCTCGTGCCGCTGCCCAACCCGCCGGTGCGCAACGTCCAGAAGCTCGCCGACAAGACCTGGATCGGCGCCGCCCCCGGCCTCGACGACGTCTCCCTCACCGGCGACCGCATCACCGGCCCGTCGCTCAACCCCGACGAAAGCCGCCGCCTCCAGCTCAACGTGCTGGGCGACGAGCGATGAGGGAAATCCGAATGAGGAAACCCGAAATCCGAAGCAATGACGAATGACCAATGCCCGGGTTCTCCGGCGTCGTCATTCGGGTTTCGGTCATTCTGGTTTCCGCGTGCGGAGCACGCGGCGTTACACCCGCCAGTACACAAGGAGCACCCATGGCAGACACCGGCATGACCAATGCGAAGAAGTACTACGAGGGCAACGCCGCCGCGATGCGGCCGGTGCGCGAGGCGATACCCGACGCCATCAAGGGGTTCGGCGGGATGCACGTCGCCACGATGCACGGCGGGACGCTCGACGTGAAACAGAAGGAGCTGATCGCGCTGGGCATAGGCATCGCCGTCCGCTGCGAGCCGTGCATCTACTCGCACGTGCAGTCGGCCGTGAAGGCCGGGGCGACGCGCGCGGAGATCCTGGACGCGGCAGGCGTCGCGCTCATGATGAGCGGCGGGCCGGGCTACACCTACCTCCCGCGCGTGGTCGAGGCGCTGGATGCGCTGGATGCGAAGTAGTCTCGCGCGTCACATCGCGGCGCGCAGCGCCTGCCAGAGCTGGTCGGGCGCCTGAGGAACGATGCGGACGGTGCCGACGACGCTCATGAAGTTGGTGTCGCCGTTCCAGCGCGGAACCAGGTGCCTATGAAGGTGTCCCGGCACCCCCGCCCCCGCGCAGCGGCCGAGGTTCAGGCCGGCGTTGAAGCCCTGCGGATCCATCACCTTCCGCAGCAGGCGGATGGCGCGGACCGTCTGCTCATGCTGATCGGCCGCCTCCTCGGGCGTCAGCTCCTCCAGGTCCGCCACGTGACGCAGCGGGGCGATGAGCAGGTGGCCGCTCGTGTAGGGGTAGCGGTTGATCACGCACGCATGGTGCTCGCTGCGCCAGACGACGAGGCGGCGGCGCATCGATTCCTCCTCGGTCTCCCCCAGCTCCGCGACGGCGAGATCGTGGTTGGCGGCGGCGCAGAGGAAGCAGTCGTTGAACCGCTTCGCCAGCGGGTCGCGCTCGACGGGATCCTTCTCGAGGTTGCGGATGTAGGCCATGCGCCACGGCGCATAGAGATGGCCCGGCAGGCTCGCGTCGTCGGGTGGCATGGACGCCATGGTAGCCGTTTCTCAGGCGACTTCGGCGCTGCGCGACGCCGTCAGGCTCGCCACGAGCGCCCCCGTCACGGCGCCGGCGACGTCGGCGACGAAATCCCACGGGTCCGCCGTCCGGCCGATCGGCGGCTGCGTCACCTCATCGAGCGCGCCGTACCCTGCAAACAGGAGGATCGTGATCGCCACGGCCGGCGCGGTGGGAAGCCGCGCGAGCAGCACGCGCGTCAGCAGCCAGCCGAGGAAGGCGTAGGCGCCGAAGTGCACCACCTTGTCCAGCGGCAGGCGCGTGATCGGCTCGTCGCCCGGATCGTCGAAGCGCGGCAGGTGCGTGACGATGAAAGCCACCGGCCATGCGAGCGCCAGCACCCGCCCCGGGCGGGTCTGAACGTACTCCAGCAGTCGGCGGATGATGGACAACGCCTGGAAGTCCTAGTCGATCGCGATGCCCACGCGCTCCTGCGCCGGCTCCGAACGGGGCGCGGCGCGGCGGACATACTCCACCTCGGGCTTCGCGTCCGAAGACGCGCCCGAGGGCTTGCGCCCGGCGTCCATCTCCGCTGCCAGGGCCCGGTAGTCGGCGGCGCCGTTGCTGGCGGCGTCGTAAGCGAGAATGGACTGTCCGAAGCTGGGCGCCTCGGCCAGCTTGATGTTGCGCCGGATCTTCGTGGCGTAGAGCCGCGCATCGCTCCAGGGCAGGCTCTGCCCCCGCGCCGCGTCGAAGAAGCCCTGCAGCTCGCTCACCACGTCCCCGCCGAGGCGGGTCTGCGCGTCGAACATGGTCAGCACCACGCCCCCGACCTTCAGGCGCGGGTTGATGCTCTGGTTGACCAGCTGCGTCGTTTCCAGCAGCTTGGCGAATCCCTGGAGCGCCAGGAAGTGCGCCTGCATCGGGATGAGCACTTCGTCGGCGATCGCCAGGGCGTTGATCGTCAGCAGGCCCAGGCTCGGCGGGCAGTCGAGCAGGACGTAGTCGTAGTCGTGCCCCGCGCGGCCCATGGCATCGCGCAGGCGCATCTGCCGCCCCTCGACGTCCACCAGCTCACTCTCGATGCCGGCAAGGTCCAGGCTGCCGGGGAGCACGTGGATCTCACCCGAGGCGCTCCCGGGCGACTCCAGCCGGCGAACGGTCTCCAGCACGCCCGCCTCCCCGATCAGCACATCGTAGAGCGTGGGGCCGTCGGCCGGCTCCACGCCGTAGGTGATCGTCAGGTGGGCCTGCGGGTCGAGGTCGACGAGGAGGACGCGACGTCCCCGCTCGGCCAGGGCGGCGCCGAGGTTGACGGTCGTGGTCGTCTTTCCGACCCCGCCTTTCTGGTTCATCAGGGCGATGGTGCGCATGGGGCTAGTCCTTTGTCCCGTGTCCGTCGTCCCTTGTGCCGAGACCCCGTTGGGCTCTTGCGGACGCCTTCCGTAGACTTCGGTTCAGGCAACAGGCCAACATTAGCGGACTTGCCCGCCACGATACACCCCGAGCCGAGGAATGCCTCAATGTCCAACCACGAAGGACAAGGAAGCGCCCGCACGCCCACAGTCCTCATCATCCGCGACGGCTGGGGCCACAACCCGAACCCGGAGCATGACGCCGTCAACGCCGTCAGGCTGGCACGCACGCCCGTCGCCGACCGGATCGCGGCGGAGTATCCCCGGACGCTGATCGCCACCTGCTGCATGGACGTCGGCCTGCCGGACGGGACGATGGGCAACAGCGAGGTCGGGCACCAGAACCTCGGCGCCGGGCGCATCGTGGACCAGGAGAGCGTCCGCATCACCCGAGCCGTGCGGGACGGGCGCTTCTTCGAGAACGACGTTCTCGTCGGCGCCTGCCGGCACGCGAAGCAGAACGGGACGAAGCTTCACCTCTTCGGCATCGTCAGCGACGCCGGCGTCCACGGCATGATCGAGCACCTCTACGGCTGTCTCGAGCTTGCCAAGCGCCAGGGCGTGCCGGGCGACCAGGTGCTCATCCACGCCTTCACCGACGGGCGCGACACCCCGCCCTTCAGCGGGAAGGAGTATGTGCAGCAGGTGGAGGCGCGATGCCGCGAAATCGGCGTGGGGCGCATCGCCAGCGTCATCGGGCGCTACTACGCCATGGATCGCGACAACCGGTGGGATCGCGTGCAGGCGGCCTACGACCTGCTCATCGGGCGCGGGGGCTTTCCGGGCTTCGTGACGGCGGCGGAGGCGGTGCAGGAGTATTACGACCTGCCGACCGAGGCCAATCGCAAGGGAGACGAGTTCATCACCGGGCGCACGGTCGGCCCCGCGCCGCACGAGACGCGCGTTGGGCACGGAGACGCCGTCATCTTCTACAACTACCGCGGGGACCGCCCGCGCGAGCTGACCAAGGCCTTCACCTTCGACAACTTCGACGGCTTCCACCGCGGACCGAAGCTCGACCTCTATTACGCGACGATGACCGCGTACGAGGAGGGGCTGCCCGTGAAGGTCGCCTTTCCCAAGCCGCCGAAGATGACGGACATCCTCGGCGACTATCTCTCGCGCCTTGGGAAGACGCAGTTCCGCTGCGCCGAGACGGAGAAGGGCCCGCACGTCACGTTCTTCTTCAACGACTACCGGGACGAGCCGTTTCCGGGGGAGGATCGGCAGATCATTCCCAGTCAGAAGGAAGTCGACACCTACGACCAGAAGCCGGAGATGAGCGCGCCCGGCGTGACGGAGGAGACGGTGAGCCGCATCCGCAGCGGGAAGTACGATCTCGTGGTCGTCAACTTCGCCAATGGCGACATGGTCGGGCACACCGGCGTGCTGGAGGCGGCCATCAGGGCGTGCGAGGTCGTGGACGAGGGCGTCGGCCGCATCCTGGAGGCGACCCGCGAGATGAACGGGCGCGCGATCGTCACCGCCGACCATGGCAATGCGGAGCAGATGACGCTCGACGGCCTGCGCGACGGCCCGGCCCACACGGCGCACACGCTATACAAGGTCGAGCTGGTGCTCGTTGACGACCGCTTCAAGGGCCGCAAACTGCGCGACGGAGGCCGGCTGGCGGACGTCGCGCCGACGCTGCTGGAGATGATGGGCCTCGAGAAGCCGGCGGAGATGACGGGGGAGTCGCTGATCGCATGAGATCCGAGTGGGAGGCGTGACCGGGCGCCCGCCGCATCGGCGCGCGGGGGGCCGGACGTTTTTTCGTTGCGGAGTCGGCGCCCGACGGTTACCGTCGACACTGTCGTGCCCAGCCGGATTCCCGGCGGCGAGGCGCTGCGGTTCATCGATGCCTCGCGTTCGCGCATTCGCGCGGCCTCACACTCATTTCTCCCGGGAGGGAAAATGACTCTCGCTACTCGCACTCTTGCGGCGGTGTCTGCCGCATGCGTGATGGCCTGTTGTGCCTCCACCGCCTCGGCGCAGTTGCTGGTCGGGGTGGATGACACGGCTGTTCCGGCCTTTCTCTACGACTTCTCGGGCGGCGTCGGCCCGTCGGTCACACCCACGCCCCTATCCATGGGCGTTCAGCATTGGGGGCTCGCGGCCGACGACGCCGCGGGCATGCTCTACTCACTGAACGGCGCCCAGTTCACCACCTTCACCTACGCGGCCGCGCTGGGCGGCGGCTCCGGAACCACCGTCCCGATCACCAGCACGGGCGGGAGCAGCCTGAGCATGACGGGTCTGGCCTACGGCAACGGCACGTTGTGGGGCGTTCGAAACGTCGGCGGCGACGGCGGCGTAACGCCCGAGGCGCTTTATTCGATCAACACGACCACCGGCGTCGCCACGGTCGTGCTCGATTACCTCGCCGCCAACTACGACTTCGGCGGCCTGGCCTTCAACGCCGACGACGGGCTGATCTACGGCACGAGCGACGACACCTCGCCGCTGGGATCGGGGCTCTACACCATCAACCCCGGGACGGGCGCGATCACGTTCGTCACCGCTTACCCAACGGGCGAAACCGACCTCGACGGTCTGGCGGTCGGCGGCGGGTATGCCTTCCTCGCCGGCGATGGGCCGGCCGGGGATGACATCTACGCATACAACCTCGGCACCGGGCTGTACGAGTTCACCATTCCCTCACCTTTCGCCACGGGCGAAACGTTCTCCGGTGCGACATGGGCCCCGGGCCTGATTCCCGAGCCGGCCTCGATGGCCCTGGCCGGACTGGGCGGACTGGCCCTGCTCCGCCGCCGCGCCGCCTGAACGCTCGCTCGCGAATCCGATCGTCCGTGGCCGGCGCAGCGCGCCGCCACGACACCTTCCCCAGGCGCCGCGCTGCTCCGAAGCGCGGCGTCTGTGCGCGCATCTCATCGCCCTGTCCCAGGCGTAGGATGGGCACTTCTCCGTCCGCCCGCGGGGCTGGTCGTGACGGATGGTTGATGTGCGCGGGCAAGCCGCTGCAGTTCTCTGCGGGGATGCGGCGGTCGATAACTCGGAGCGGTTGTGGGGGACGTCTGCCATCGCTACAACCGGGCCACGTTCAAGGGGTTGTGTCCGGCGGTTTCGCTCGAAGCCCCGCACACCCCACCCTCTCCACCCGGTGACATACATGCTGATCTCCAATAAGTCCCTGGCGCTCGTACCCTGACCGTGCTTGCCTTGGCGACGGGAGCCGTCGCTTCCGAGTCCGCGCGGCAGGGCGAGCCCGCACCGGTCGTGCCCGATGTCGACGTCCGCGACGATGCAGGCCTTTCGCCGGTCGATCGACCCGGCCTGCTGGTGACGCCGTTCACGCTGCCCCAGGGCCGTCTCCAGGTCGAGACGGGGCCGATGCTGACGCTCCTAGACGACGACGATTCGGGCGCCGACGCCACCCTGCTGTCGTTTCCGACGATCGCGCGCTTCGGTGTGACGGATCAGTTCGAGGCGCGCCTCCAGTGGGGCGTCTACAACTTCCTCGACGCCGACACTCCGGGTGGCGACATCGAAGAGGACGGCTTCCCCGATCTCATCGTCGGCGCGAAGTTCAACTTCCTCGATCAGGACGGCGCGGTCCCGCACTCGTCGATCCTCGGCGAGGTGACGCTGCCCGTCGGCGAGGAGCCGTTCGGCACGGACGATCCCGGCTTCGCCCTCAGCTACATCGGTGGCTGGGCGCTGCGCGAGACCACCGATCTCACCGCGCAGGTGGGCGTCACGTTCGTGGACTTCGGCGACGGGTACGAGACGGGGGGCAACTTCGGCCTGCGCGTCACAGAGGCGATCAGCGACCGCACGAGCGTCTTCGCGGAGACCGCCTTTGTCATTCCTGAGCAGGAGAATCTGGATGATTCCCTCTTCCTTGGCATCGGCGCGATGCACCGGATCACGGATCGCGTGCAGCTGGACGGCTGGGTCGACGGAAACCTGAGCGACAACGCGCCGAACTGGCTCTTCGGCGTGGGCCTGAGCGTCGCGTTTGGTGAGTAGAGGTCGTCCGTGCCGGGCGGAGCACACCGGCACGACTCCTTCCAACAGATGCCGCGCCGCCACCCGGTAGCGCGGCGTTTGTGCGCGCCAGGGAAGCAGAGGTGGCCCCGAACCTGGATGATTGGGAAGACCGCGGCTGGCTTCATGACGCTCTGTCCGCGAATTGTTCCACGTGGAACATTGCGTGCGTGGTGCGCGCCGGAGAGCGGCCGCGCGCCCCCCTTTCCGCCCCGGAA
>JAEZED010000131.1 GCA_023417885.1 Planctomycetota bacterium | reverse complement strand
CTGCTACAAGCGCGGACGCGCATGACTCAGCCACGATGCGTTATCACCGGCGTCCCGCGAAAGGCGCGTGCCGGCGGCGGGGGTGTCGGGAGAACTACCGGACCTTTCCTGATCTTCCCTGCATTTCAGCGCTGAAGGCGCCCCATCAGCGCTGAAGCGACTCCCGAGCGGCCGGCTTGCGCAAGGGATTCAAGGGAACCGTCGGCCGATTCAGGTCTCTAAGGGGCGGTTCTATCGGTCCATCCGCCTCTCCTGCCGGCGGGGGCGCGCCGGTGCGTGCGGCGGCGGGGCGGCTGGTAGAATGGGGCGGGTGGCCTGAAAAACGGAAGGAACACGCCCCACATGCTCCGCTCGATCCTCGCCGTCATCGCCGGCTATCTCGTGATGTTCGTGATCATTTTCGTCACCTTCTCGGTGGCGTACCTCTCCATGGGGGTCGATCGCGCCTTCCGCGAGGGGAGCTACGAGGTCTCCTGGTTCTGGATCGTGATCAGCATTCTCCTCGGCACCTTCGCCGCCCTCGCCGGCGGGATAGTCTGCCGGCTGATCGCCCTGTCGATGACCCCGGTCTACGTGCTGGCCGGGCTCGTGCTGGTGCTGGGGATCCTGACAGCCATCCCCGCCTTCACGGCCGACCCGCCCGAGGCGCGCACCGCGGAGGTCGGGAACCTCGATGCCATGGCCGAAGCCCGCACGCCCCCGATGGTGGCACTGCTCAACCCGCTCATCGGCGCCGTCGGCGCCATCGTCGGCGGCCTGCTCATCGACCGCGGCCGGCGCGCGGGCGTCTGAAGCGCATCACTCGATCCGCGAGAACGCCCATTCATCCGGCTTCTGTTCAAAGTGCGTGCTCACCGTTGGCGACCCGATGTGATCGGTTCACTATGGAGCCTGAGCTGTCGCGAAGAGCGCTTCGATCACCTCGGCCTCATTTGTGCAAAAAGGGATGTAGCGGTCACCGCCGCTGAAAATATGGACAGAATACGGCCGCTCGGCTGTTGGTGGGCCTCTTTTAAGGAATGGCCTGATGTGGCGAGCCAACTGGTGAAGCTCGTAAGTTGCGGAGGGGATTATCTTCGGTGGAACCATTTTCCCATTGGATGTAGCTGATGGTTGTCTAAAATGCGCTGACCCATCGGGCATGATCGTGACCGAACGCCCGTCGCGCGACAGGCGAATCGCGACAAGTGTAGGCGGATTGATGAGCCACTCACTTCGTTCCCATTCTGCCAGAACCGAACGCGTCTTCTCAAACAACGCTCGCACCGTTACATCATCTACCGTGTAGTAGTTGGCCAATTCGCCATCCTGAATCAACTGCACCACATACTCACCATCACCAGAGCGGTTCCGCTTGAGCGACGGCCGAAGTGCTCGGACAACATCATGGAGCGAGAAAGTACTAGGCGGCGCAAGTGCGCCGTTCGACGTGAACCCCGTGACTGCGCTGCCGTCGGCATTGATCGAGGGCGACCAGAAGGTTGGCGTAAGAATACGTATTCCTGTCGGGCTCTCGATTGCGGCAGGTGGAGACGATCCATCATTGATGCCTCCTCGCGTACTGGTGCCGACGCGGTCACGCGATGTGCATGAGCAGGTCAACGCGAGAAGGATCAGTGCAGAGGAGAGTACAAGTCGGCGTGAACATCGCATAGCGACCTCGTCACTCAATAGTCCACCGGGGTTTGGCCTGCTCATCGACCGCGGCCGGCGCGCGGGCGTCTGAAGCGCATCACTCGATCCGCGAGAACTCCCACTCGTCCTGCTTCTGCTCGAAACGCGTGCTCACGGCCGGCGACCCAATGTGATCGGTCACGACCAGACCCACGATGCCCGGGCCTTCATCGTAGTTGAGTTTCGCGCTCACGCGCCCAGGTTTAAGCAAAGCTGCGGCGGCAACCTGGCTCCAATCGTGGCCCTGTAGTACCGTACGCCTCGGCGGGCGGATCACCGGGATATCGATGACCTCGACAGCGCTGAATCCTCCGACAATAACCACAATGAGCCGCCCCTCGGGCAATTCAAGCACATCGAGCACTTCGTAGCTTTCCCACTGGCCATCGTACTCCACCGGCTGAACCCGCGACCAGATGCGCAAGGTGCCTGATTCAGTGACCAGGTCCGCGCCCAGGGTAAAGTATCCGGTCGTCCGAATCCCGCCGGCTTCATCATCCGCTGGTTGCACCGCCGAAATCTTCAACGCCTCGGCGGGAACCATCGTCTCCTGCGAGATCACGAGCGATACGCCCTCGCGCACCTCGCTTCGGAACAGCTCTCTCCCGGGCGCTGGATCGCCGGAGGTCATGAGGCTGAGTAGAACCATGATCGAAAGGCAGGAGAAATCTAAACGCAGCAGGAGCGGACATGCCATTGGTGATGCCTCCTTACCAGTTGCTCCAGATTAGTTGATTCCCAGCCGGCTTTAAACCGACGCCGCCACCCGTGCTTTCGAGAGTAAAATTAATGACGTGATCGTGCCTGGGCGACAGCCCATGCCGGCCCGCCAGCGGCAGCAGGGGGTCCGCGACGGGCGACGCGGCCCGCATCGCCGCCAGAGCACGTGTCGACGCATCGTCTATTCGGGATACTGGCATCGGAGTCTGCTGTGGTTCACCAGGTAGAGAAGTAAAGCCAGCATCACCACAACCGAGTCCGAAGAATAACATCGGCATCAGGGTTATTGGTACCCGGATCATGGCTGCTCCCCAATTGATCGAGATCATTGAACGTGAGGCTCGCGATCGTGCCTGAGTTGTACGCGGCGCGAGGGGCCGCGTCCGCGCTTGTAGCAGCGGCGACCCGCCGCTGCCTCACCTCGTCGGTTCACCGAGACAGGAGGGAAGCAGCCAGGGGATCCCGGCGGCGACTACGCCCGCGGTGGCCGTCAGCCACCAGTACCGGAGGCCGCTGCCGACGGCGGCCCACGCCACCAGGGCGACCACTCCCGCACCCAGGTAACGGAGAAACCACACGATCACGCCCTGACTCTGCCGCGGCAGCATCTCCCCCACAAGGGCGAGCAGGAGGAGCAATTGCAGGGCCATCAGCACCCACGCAAGGCGCATCGCCGGCCGCGCACCCAGGCGCGGTTGCGGTGGTGCCAGGCGACGTGGCGACGCGTAATCAAGGGTGTGCGGCTGCTTGCTCACCAGAGGGGCGTCCCTCGTAAACGGTCTTTCCTACTTCGCGCCTTCGTCACGATCAACGAGTACCCACGCCCCCATATCCGCCTGTTCATACGCCACCGTGTCGTTGCGCCGCGCGTCCTTCACGTCCGCGCGGATGCGCCCGCCGTCGCGTTGCACCAGCTTTACTTCAACGTGTCGCGGATCAAGCGGCTCAAGCGCGTCGGACACCGACCATTCCCACGCAGGCAGTACCGTCCACGACGGTGTTCCTGTTCCGATCGGCACGGTCCAGAGCGCAAGGTCAGGCCCTTCGACCATGGCCACGACAACCTGGCCCGCCCTGAAGGCAACATCCAGAACGACGATGCCGACCGCGGGCGGCTTCCCCTCGACGCGCAGCCGGCTCGCCAGGACAAGCGGTCCGCCTTCGCCGTGATGCAGCTCGATTCGAACCGGACATACGGCGGTCGCCTGATCCAGCAGGCGGGCATCGACAAGACCCTGCAACGCCTCCGCCGCTCGATCCCGACCCCTGACGACGCGCAGCTCGCGGGTGTCATCGACCACATGGCGAAACAGCACGCGCTGCGAGTCCGCGTCGTCCTGTGCTTCTCCGCCTGACTGGGCACCGCCCGACAGGAGTGCAAGCGTCCCTGCCAGCAGGATGCATATGAATGTGATGCGTCGCATGGTCGTCCTCTTTCAGGTAACCGGCCGCTGCTCCCAGATGTCGCGCAGGCGAGGACTGCCGGAAGCATCGATCCCCTTCATGATGAGGGAAACGAACAGGCGATTCTCCCGCGTGTAAAGCGTGGTCTGCGTGGAGACTCTAAGATTCACCGCGATCTCGTAGAGTTGAATGTTCAAACAATGGCCGGCTGCCCGGGCTCCGCCCTACCGATTCGCGCCGCTCCGACGGCGATCGAATCGCTGAAGTTTGTCTTCGCCTACCGGGGCACCAGGTGCGGAGGCAGCCAGATGTCGTCTCCATCGCCGTGCTCATCGACGCCGTTGCGCCCCGCGGATCGAATGACGATACCCTCGGGACTTGGCGCGAAGCGCAACTCGTTCCCCCAGGCGTCGATCAACCTGCCATCGGCGGCGAGCACCGAGCGGCCGTCCTGCTCGACCGGCGCTTCCCAGCCAGCCCGACGGAGCCGATCAGCGACCGTGCGGCTGTCTTCCGCAGCAGGTATCCGGCCCTCCAGATCGAAGTCGCGAAGAGCGTCGAGCAGAACCCGCTGCCGCCGCAGCGTCAGGAAGCTGCCCGCCTCATTCCGCCGTTCGATTCGCTCGAGAATCGTATAGCCAAAAAAACCAGCAAAATAATAGAAATCAGCAGCGGCGGCATTAAGACCCTCCACTTCATAGAGCACCTCCGCTCCGGTCCACCTACCCCGGCGGGAAACTCCACGGAAGAGGGCGGACAGACCAGAGCCGCGGCACGATCGCAGCGACGAGCATCCCTCGCTGCTTCGGCGTCAGGTTGGCCCGCCACGACTCCGGCTGGCTGGCGAGTCCGTCAAACTGGGTTTCATTCAAGAGCGACGTCATCGCCTGATCCACAGCGTGTTCGTCAGCGTCCACCTGCGCTCTCCCTTCGCTCGCGAAGCCCAATGTGATCATGAGCGCAAGCAGGAAACTGTTCGAGAGCAATGCAGCGAGATGGTGAAAGGCGGCAGTCATTCTGGCTCACCCAGGGAATGTGTAATCCACCCAGCCGCCGGTCTGCAGAATCGTGACGGACCTTGCCGCACCAGCCGACGCAGCGCCCCCGTTGGAACAACCCGCAACCCCGAGCGAGGCGAGCAAGACGGTGATGAGTGTGAGGCGCGCAGGCACAATCAGTTCTCCTCCCACTGCCGCACGAGCCTGAATCGGAGGGCTTCTTCTCCCGACTCTTCGAATCGATTGCGGTATCCCGACGTGCGCTCGAGCAGCTCAATGCTCAGGCGTCCGTCGTCCAGCCGGCTAAGTTCCGCCTCGATGAGCGTCGAGTCCAGCCGATAGGCTGCCGCGGCCCTCCTCCATTGGCGGTCGGTGACAAGTATGGTCCACGTTGCGCCACCGGGGACCGTGATGTCCCAGAGGAACAGGTCAGCCCCTTCTGCCATGAAGAAGACGAACCGGCCGGGCTCGAGCAGCGCGTCGAGAACGACCGAACCCTTGTCCGGGTTCGTGCCGCTCTCAGTGCGCAGGCGGGAGGCCAGCGGTATGGTTGTTCCCGCAGGCGCTCTCAACTCGGCTCGTACTTCGTAGTAGCGGGGCTGCAACTCGTCGGGCGGCGGGCGGCGCACCGGGGCGATAAGTTTCGGATCGAGGTATGGCCCTCGGGTCACCACGATGTGCAGCCCGCTGTCACCGACAGGTTCTTCAAACAGCAATTCGCGCACCTCGTCTCTGTCATCCATCTGCGGGTCTTGCGACTGGCTGGGCGCGATCGCCAAGCACATGATGATGGCCACGCATGCGAGGCGGAAGTGGCTTGTCGACATCAGAGCACCTCAGGGAGTGAAGATCAATTGAAGCGCGTCGCCGAGAACATTGGCCATCCAGTTGCTCGGCCCATCTCGAAAATGAGTGACGTTGTCGTCCTCATACTTAAGTTCGACACTGCGGCCGTCCGATTTGATCGTCAAGACTCCATACGAGGGGTCATATATCCGGTTCGCATAGAGAGTAACCCTCACTACCTCATGGAAGTTGAATCCGCCATCCGCGAGGGTGCCGACAACGTAATCGGCACCGCCCGATCCTTGAGCCGGCATCGCCTTGACGGCAAACCGGTCCCCGGGCGGATCGACAGAGGTTGAGGTCGCTTCAATGGCATGGGCAGCCAACGTTCGCACAAACCCTTCGGCGGCGGGATTCATTAGCGTCTCCAACGGATCAACGACCCGGCGCACCTCGTTGTCGCTGAACTGCGTCCAGATCGCATCCACTACCGCGGCCGGATCGGTCAGGCCTTTCGCCGGCGGGGCGGTGGCGAGATGCGCCACCGTGTGATAAAGCGTCGTCGTCGGAGTGTCGAGGAACGTATATACCTGGTTCTTCGTCGTCCCCGCGTCGATCCACGTCGCCCCGCCGTCGGCGGAGACGCTCCAGTCGATGTCGAAGGTGTCGAAGTGATCGATCCAGTTCGGGAAGGGCGATGCCGCCGTGTCCTTGAAAACGAGCGTGTTGCCGCCGAGCGTGAGGCTGGCGTTGGGGTCGTTCGGATCGTCAAAGCCCATCTGCGCGTAGAAGTCATAACCCGCCGGGCCGTCTCCTTTGAACCTCAGGTTTTGCCCGCCGCCGCAAACCGCCTGAAGTTGGTCAAGCCGCCGGCGGCAATGGCGAGCGACAGGGGCTCGCATCTCGGGTAGGCTCTTGCCAGCTTCCAGGAGGTTCCTCGACATGCCCGATTACTCGCACGAGCAGCGCTTCGGTTTCGGCACGCGCGCCATCCATGCCGGCCAGCAGCCGGACCCCACCACCGGCGCGGTCATGGTGCCCGTCTACATGACCAGCACCTATGTCCAGGCCGCCCCCGGCGAGCACAAGGGGTTCGAATACTCGCGCAGCCAGAACCCGACCCGCTTCGCGCTCGAGGCGTGCATCGCCTCGCTGGAGGGGGGAAAGCATGGCCTGGCGTTCGCCTCCGGCTCGGCGGCGACGGATTGCGTGATCCACCTGCTGAAGGCGGGGGATCGGGTCGTCTGCATGGACGACGTCTACGGCGGAACGCAGCGGCAGTTCCGGCGCGTCTGGTCGCACCACGGCCTGGAGTTCGACTTCGTCGATCTCTCCAATCTCGACCTCGCGAAGCAGGCGATCCGACAGGGCGTGAAGCTCGTCTGGATCGAGTCGCCGACGAACCCGATGCTGAAGCTGGTAGACATCGCGGCGGTGTCGGAGATGGCGCACGCGGTCGGGGCGATCGTCGTCGTCGACAACACCTTCATGACGCCGTATTTCCAGCGTCCCCTGTCGCTGGGCGCAGACATCGTCATGCACTCGACGACGAAATACCTCAACGGCCACTCCGACGTCGTCGGCGGTGCGCTGGCGATGAGCGACGGCGAGCTCTTCGAGCGCCTCAAGTTCCTCCAGAACGCGGTGGGGGGCGTGCAGGGGCCGATGGATTCCTTCCTCGTCCTCCGCGGCCTCAAGACGCTCCATGTCCGCATGGCGCAACACGGCACGAGCGCCCGCGAGATCGCCCGCTGGCTCGAGCAGCACCCGAAGATCGACCGCGTCGTCTACCCCGGCCTCGAAAGCCATCTCCAGCACGCGCTCGCCAGGAAGCAGATGACCGGCTTCGGCGGAATGATCACGGCATTCATCAAGGGAGACCTCGAGGCGAGCCGCCGCATGCTCTCGGCATGCCGACTCTTCGCCCTCGCCGAGAGCCTCGGCGGTGTGGAGAGCCTGATCGAGCACCCGGCGATCATGACGCACGCCAGCGTTCCCGCCGACAAGCGGGCGGAGCTGGGCATCAGCGACACGCTCATTCGCCTCTCCGTCGGCATCGAGGACCTGGAGGACCTGAAGGCCGACCTCGACCGCGCGCTGGCGGAGGTGTGAGGGGGCAGGGGGCAGATGGCGGATAGCAGACCAACGCCTCTCCCCGCCGGGAGAGGTGGCTGCGCAGCGAAACGAACTGAAGCGAAGCAGACGGAGAGGGCATTCCACAGGCGGCGTTGCCAATCAGGCCCTCTCCGCTTCTCTGTGCTCTGAACATGTTCGACTTGCGGCCATTTCTTGCCGTTCCACGTGGAAACGCCCGCGATCGGGCGGCAGAATGAGCCGCATGAAGTGGATGTTCGTTCTGTTGCTTGTCTGCCTGTTCGTCGCCACCGACGCCTCGGCGCAGTCCGCGGCCCTGTTCGACGAGCTGGAGCCGCTCTTTGCCGACGCCGATCCCGCGGCCGGGGCGCCGGCGCTGCGCGTGGATGTCCCGCGGGGGGCCGATGCCGGGTTTCACCTGCTCGTCGCCGGGCTGGAGGCGGGGGATGAGCTGCTGGTGACGGCGGAGATGCCGCCGGTGGCGGGGGTGGACCTGGCGCCCGTCGCGCGGCTGCACGCCGTGCCGGTGGAGCGCAACACCGGGCTGAACGGGCGCACCGAGCTGTGGGACGGCAAGACCAATCCCCACGTCATCCGCCGCGCGCCGTTTCACGTCTTCGAAGCGATCCAGCCGGGCACACCGGCGATAGTGGTTGAAGCCGGTCCGACGGCCGCCTTCCGGGTCGCGGCGCGTGCCTCGCAGGAGGCGGCGCCGGGCGAGCATGCGATCCAGGTCCGCGTCGTCGTTCACCGGAAGGGAACGCTGATCACCCTCCCGCCCCTGAGCGCGGTGGTCGCGGTGCATGCCGTCAGCGTTCCCCCGGTGAGCGGCGAGACTTTCGGCTATGTCAACTGGCACAACAGCGGCGCGATCGCGAAGTTCCATGACGTGGAGCCGGGCAGCGACGCCTACTGGTCGCTGCTGGAGAAGTACGCGCGCCTGATGGTTCACGGCCGGCAGAACGCGATCCGGCTCAACTG
>JAEZED010000126.1 GCA_023417885.1 Planctomycetota bacterium | reverse complement strand
TCAACCTCCACGACCTGACGCTCGACCGGGTGACCAACGTCGAGGAGGTCTATCCCGACCGCGCCGGGCCGGACGGGAAGTTCCACGCCATCGACTTCACGCTCGCCGAGCTGCAAGTCCTGCGCGTGGACGGTCCGGCGGACCGTTTCGAGGGGAAACGCGTCCCCTCCGGGCTGCGCATCTCCACGCTGGACGAGCTGGTGGAGCTCGTGCGGCATCTCAATGCCCAGACCGGCCGCGAGGTCGGGCTGCTCGTGGAGGTCAAGAACCCCGCCTTCCACGCGCGACGCGGCAGCCCGATCGACGCCCCGCTGCTGGAGGCCCTCGCCCGTCACGGCTACGACGCGCCGGGAGAGAACGTGATCATCCAGAGCTTCGACGCCGCCTACCTGCGCCGCCTGCGCGAGATGGGCACGCGGCTCCCCCTCGTCTGGCTTTTCGACGAGAAGGAGCCGGAGAGGATTGACCTCGCGGAGGTGGCGCGGTGGGCGGACGGCATCGGCCCGAACCGCAAGCGGCTGGAGGCGGCGCCGGCGCTGGCGGGCGAGGCGAAGCGGCTCGGGATGTCGGTTTTCTGCTGGACTTTCAAGAACGAGCCGGCGGCGATCGAGCGATTGGCGCGTGACCATGGCCTCGACGGCGTCATCACCGATTTCCCCGACGTGGCGCGGGAGGCGCTGCGGGCGCCTGCGGCTCCTTGAGCGTCCCCACAGGGCACGAGGTTTGCACCGTGACCTTCTCCCACGGCGGCCCGCGGCCGCAGGAGTCGTGTCATGGCCGAGCAGATACCCATCGATCCCGCGGCGCGAGCCGACGACGCGGATGACCGCGAGAGGGCGCACGAGATCCTGCCGGACCTGGCCTACCAGCGCCTGCTGCTCGTGAACGTGATGTTCATCGGTAGCCGCGGCGCCGGCGACGGCGGATGGGTGCTCGTCGACGCGGGCATCCACGGCAGCGCCGACTCCATCGTCGCGGCCGCCGAAGAGCGCTTCGGCAAGGGGTCGCGCCCGTCGGCGATCGTCCTGACGCACGCACACTTCGACCACGTCGGCGCGCTGGAATCACTGGCGCGGCGGTGGGATGTGCCGGTCTGGGCCCACGAGCTGGAAGCCCCCTACCTGACGGGCGCTGCGAGCTACCCCCCGCCGGATCCGACCGTTGGCGGCGGGCTCATGGCCTGGAGCAGCAAGCTCTACCCGCGCGGGCCGTGGAACGTGAGCGATCGGCTGCGCGCGCTGCCGGCCGACGGGTCGGTCCCGCCGCTGCCGGGGTGGCGCTGGCTGCACACGCCCGGCCACACGCCCGGGCACGTCTCGTTCTGGCGGAAGGACGACGGCGCGTTGATCGCCGGCGACGCCTTCATCACGACGGCGCAGGAATCGGCGTACGCGGTGATCACGCAGAAGCCGGAACTCCATGGCCCGCCGATGTACTACACGCAGGACTTCGACAAGGCGCGCGATTCCGTGGAACGCCTGGCGCGGCTGGAGCCCGAGATGGCGATTACCGGCCACGGCCGCCCCATGCGCGGCCAGCCGCTGCGCGAGGCGCTGCACGAGCTGGCGCGCCGCTTCGACGAGGTGGCGGTGCCCGAGCAGGGGCGATACGTGTCGGACCCCGCGAACCTCGAAGGCGGCGGCGCCTACCGCGCGCCTTGACCGCCGGCCTGCCCTACCGGCGCGACCTCCGCCGCAGCAGGGCGAGGCTGCTGCAGGCGAGGAGCGAGAGGGCGCCCGGCTCGGGCACAAGCACGCCGATCACCGCCTCGATGGAGTCGGCGGAGCCCGTCGGGGTGATGTCGACGTCGAGGTAGATCCACCCGTCGTCCCCCAGGTCCAGCGGTGGCGTGACGACGGACGAGGCGTTGAAGTCGTCCAGCACGGCGTCGGCGACGCCGTCGCCGTCGAAGTCGAGTGTGTCGCCGGTGCGCAGGACAAGCTGCGAGAGCTCGGGGTTGCTCGAGTGGCCGAAGAAGAGGCCCTCGTCCGTGCTGCTGGTCAGGTCCCAGAGCTGCACGATGTTCCCGACGTTGTTGATGGCGGCCCCGTCGAGCGTGGAGCCGAGGGTCACGCCGTCGAGCGTCTGCCCCTGCCGGGCGATCACCGCGCCGTTGAACATGAGGATGTCGTCGGAGGTGGTCGGCCCGTCGTCGTCGCCGTAGACGAGCCAGTCGCCGCTGTTGTTGATGCTCGAGAAGCGGATCGAGCCCCAGTTGTTGCCGCTGCCGTCGCCGACGGGGGCGTCCTCATCGACGATGATCGTCGAGCCGTTGAGCACGACCGAGTTCCCGGAGGCGCCGGCGAAGGAGACCTCGTTGATGAAGTGCAGCCCGTTGTCGGAGATGTCGTAATTGAAGTCGAGCCCGGTCGAGGAGATGATCCGCCCCCCGATCGTGTCCCCTCCCTTGAGCACCTGCGTATGCACCGGCGAGCCGGTGGAGGTGTCGACCTTCCAGAAGACGTCCTGGTTGTTGGAGCCGGTGGACGTGTCGGAGGTTCCGCCTATCCACCAGGCCGTGCCGTCGGCCGACATGCGCGGGCGGCTGTTGAACTGGTAGAAGCGCCCGCCCGGGAACGGGTCGCCGTCGCGCGCCAGCACGCCGATGTGCGAGTAGATGCCGTCTCCGCCGTCGATCGAGGGGCTGTAGGCGAATCCGCCGGTGTTGCTGATGCCGATCGTCCCTTCCCCGCCGGTGAGCGTGGGGCTGGTGACGTCGGTGTTCAGGAAGATGATCGAGTCATCGAAGAAGATGAAGCGGGCGTTGTCGCTCAGGATGCCGAGGAAGCCGACCTGTCCGTTGCCGTTGACGAAGGCGGTGTTGACGGAGTTCACCGTCGCCGCGCCGGACCCGGGAAGCGTGAGGCCCTCGCGCGCCACGAGGCGGGCGTCCGTCTGTGCGAAAGCGGCGGATGAGAAAAGCGAGGATGCCACGACCGCCGCAGCGGTGACGACGGCGGCGCGCATGGGGTACGTCAACTGCATGACTGCTCCTTCTCCCTGGAACGGAAGACAAACTGTGACCGCGAACCAGAACCGGCGGACGCATTTCGACGGGGCCGACCGAACGACGGCCCCGGCGTCCACCATGACGCCATCAGGCTATCGGATCGAGCGTCTCGTGCAATCGAAAAACGCCCGACCTGATTAGCAAGTCAGGCCGGGCAATTTGTTCGGAAGATCCGGCCGCCCCCTCACGGGTTCATGACGACCTTGATGCAGTTGTCCCGCTTCTGCTGGAAGATGCGGTATCCCTCCGGGGCGTCATCGAGCCGCATCCGGTGGGTGATGACAAAGGTGGGATCGATCTCCCCGCGCTGGATGCGCTCCAGCAGCGGCTTCATGTACTTCATCATGTGGGTCTGGCCCATCTTGAAGGTCAGCCCCTTGTTCATTGCGGGCCCCATCGGGATCTTGTCCGGGAAGCCGGCGTAGACGCCCGGGATGCTCACCGTGCCCCCCTTCCGGCAGCAATTGATCGCCTGCCGCAGGGCGTGGGCGCGATCCGTGGTCATGTACATCCCCGCCTTCACGCGATCGACGGCGGCGTCGAGCGTCATCCCGTGCGCCTCCATTCCCACCGCATCCACACAGACGTCCGGGCCCCGCCCGCCCGAGAGCTCGCGGAGGCGCTCGTAGATCTGCTCGTCGCTCATGTCGATGACGATCGCCCCGGCGTCTGCCGCCATCTGGAGCCGCTCGGGCACATCGTCGATCGCGATCACCTTCTCCGCGCCCAGCAGCATGGCGCTGCGGATCGCGAACTGCCCCACCGGGCCGCAGCCCCAGATGGCGACGACCTCGCCCCCCTTCAGGTTGCAGTGCTCGATCGCCATGTAGCCCGTGGGGAAGATGTCCGTCAGGAAGATCACCTGCTCGTCGCTCAGATCCTCCGGCACCTTCAGCGGCCCCACGTCGGCGAACGGCACGCGCACGGCCTCCGCCTGACCGCCGGCGTAGCCGCCCAGCATGTGCGAGTAGCCGAACAGCCCGCTCGGGCTGAAGCCCATCATCCCCTCGGCGATGTAGCTGTTCGGATTGGAGTTGTCGCAAAGGCTCCAGAGCTGCTGCTGGCAGAACCAGCAGTTGCCGCAGGCGATGGTGAAGGGGACGACGACGCGATCCCCCTTCTTCAGGTTGGTCACGCCGCGTCCCACGTCCTCCACGACACCCATGAACTCGTGGCCGAGGATGTCCCCGCCCTTCATGGTCGGGATGTACCCGTCGTACAGGTGCAGGTCGCTGCCGCAGATGCACGTTGTCGTGATCCGGACGATCGCGTCGCGATCGTTGAGGATCGTCGGATCCGGGACATTCTGAACCTGCACGTCGTGCTTGCCGCACCAGGTAACTGCCTTCATGGGAACGCCGTCGCTTTCTGGGGAGTGTGTGTCGGTTACGCGCTTCTCTCGGGGTCGTGACGGCCGGGGCGAGGGGCCCGGGAAGGCGTGACACGGCTTCTGAAAACCGCTCTCGAAACGCCTCGCCGGGCGCCTCGCGCCCGCCCTTGTTTCGCCTCAGCAACTGCCGCGCGGTTGACCCTGCGTCGTGGGCAGTTCGCCCGCCTCCATCAGCCGCTTGAAGTTCCGCAGTCCCTCGCGCACGTCGTTCATGGGCGCCTGGCCGAGCAGGCGAAGCACCTTGGCACCGAAGCGTCCCATGAACCCGGCCGGCGGAAGGTATTCGACGTTCAGGTGCACCTCGGTGCCGCGCCCGCCAGGCGCTTCGATGAACCGGACGCTGCCGGCGTGCTGCACGTCCGCCCCGCCGACGCTGCGCCAGGCGATCAGGCGGCCCGGCTCGTCATTGATGGTCTCCGCCTCGTACTCGAAGACGACGCCCGCCGGACCGGACAGTCGCCACTGTGTCCGCCCCTCCCCCAGCACGCGCACCGACTCCACGTTCGGCATGAAGCGCGCCAGGTTCGAGAAGTCGTGCCAGTAGTCGTACAGCTCCTGCGCCGGCCGGTTGACGGTGGCGGCGTCGTAGAGCTTCACGCCCCGCTCGTACAGCGTGGTCGGGTCGGTCTCGTCGTCCTCGGCGGTGTCGATGCCGAGCGACTCGTACACCGGGCAATGCCCGTCGAAGCCGCGCTTGAACACCAGTGCCCCCAGCCCTGCCATGGCCAGGCCGCTGAGGCGCCCGCGCACCAGCCCCAGGCCAATGAGCGCGGCGCCGGCCGCGAAGCTGAGGTTTCGCTCGGTTCGACCGACGTTGATGTGCCGGCCGTGCCACTCCTGCTCCTCGTCCGGATACCTCCGGATCGGGACGGGGGAGGAGGCTTGTTCAGGTGTGTTCAGCGCATCCAGACGTGTCATGGCGACTTCTCTTCCTTCGCTTCGGGGGATGCCCAGACGGTTGCAAGCGCCATGCCGCGAATCGCTTAACGTCCGGCGAACGGTTGTAACGACTGCAAGTCTTTCCCGGCCGGCCGCGCGTCGGCCCGACCTCGAAACGGGTGCGGCGGGTGAAATTCGCGCGCGGACATGCACGCCGGGCCCTCGGTATGGTCTGCCGAGAATGGCGATGCGTCTGTTTTCGTACCTCCTGAACAGCCCCGACGCCGGCGGAGGGGGCGCGCCCGGCTCAGATCGACCGGCCGACCCCCCGGACATGCAGCGGCTGCTCACCGAGCTGGCCGAGCTGCGCCGCGAGCGGGACGCGCTCCAGTCGCAACTCGACACGATCGCCGAGGTGATCGGGGCCCACAGTTCGGGCAAGATCGTTCACGACGTCCGGAACGTCATGAACGAGCTGGTTTTGCTCCGCAAGCTCGCCGAACTGGAGGGGTGAGGGCGCTCCGTCTGGGCCTGATTCGGCTCCCTGGGTGGCTTTGGGCGTTTTCCAGCCCGGGGGGCCACCCATCCTGACATTGACAAGCGCCGCCCGTGCGCAACACTTGTGGAATCGTGGCACGGGTGCTGCCGCCCTGCCACGGGTCGTTCCGCCGCCCGATGCGGCTCGTGGTCACGGCAGCGCTGTGCGGCGTCCAACACCATGACCGTTGCCAATCCCCTCAACGTGACAGCCGACCAGGCGGTCGAGACTTTCGAGGCCGCCAAGGAAGAGCTCCTGCTCAGTCAGAAGCGGCAGGGCCAGATCGTCACCCTCCCCGACAAGGGCGACGTGGTCATGACCGGCGACCTGCACGACCACCGGACCAACTGGCGCAAACTCCAGCACGTCGCAGACCTGGGCGCAAACCCCGACCGGCACCTCATCCTCCACGAGCTGATCCACGGCGACCACTTCGACGACCGCGGCCGCGAGGACTCCTGGATCACCCTCTACCAGGCCGCCGAGCTCCTGCTGGACTTCCCCGACCAGGTCCATTTCCTCCTGGCCAATCACGACCTGGCGCAGATCCACGGCGAGGGGATCAGCAAGGCCGGCCTCTCGGTGTGCGAGGCATTCACCGAGGCGGTGAAGCGCGACTTCGGCGATCGGTACGCCTCGGTCGAGATGGCGATCACCGAATTCCTGCTGAGCTTCCCCCTGGCGGTGCGGGCCCCGGGCGCCGGGCTCTTCTTCTGCCACAGCCTGCCGGGGGACGACCAGATCGACGAGTTCGACTACGACGTCTTCGGGCGTGACAGCCTCAACGGCGAGGATTACCGCCGGCGCACGGGCCCGGTCTACCAACTCATCTGGGGCCGCAACATGAGCCCGGAGAAGGCGGCGGAGTTCGCTGACGCGGTGCAGGCGAAGGTGGTGATCACGGGCCACCAGCCGCAGGATCGCGGGTGGAGCCGGAACGGCGATCGGCACCTCATCCTGGCCAGCGACCACAACCGGGGCGTCTTCTGCACGCTGCCGCTCGACAAGCAACTCGAAATCGGGGAGATCGAGAAGCGCATCCGCCAGTTCCTCACGGTGGACGACAGCCGCGACTGATCCCAAGAGCCGCGGCACCGCGTGCCGCAGGCTATGGTGCGTGGTGTGCGGGGTCCGGCGTGCGGCGTTCTGAGTTCTTATTGCCCCGTCCTGGGTCCTTTTTGCCGCGTTCTGGGTCCTTTTCGTGGCATTCTGAGCTCTTTTTGCTCTGTTCTGGACCCGTTTTGCCGTGAAAAGGACCCAGAACAGGGCAAAACGGACCCGTTTCGCGGTGAAAAGGACCCAGATCGCAATGAAAAGGACCCGTTTCGCGGTGAAAAGGACCCAGAACGGCCCGAAAAGAGCTCAGGTTGCCTTGAAAAGGACCAAGAACGGGTCGAAAAGGATCCAGATCGTGGCAGGAAGGATCCATACCGATGCATTTCGGATCGAGCGCGAATCGGGAAGGACTCGCCCCCGACGTCGCTGAACCGCGGGCGGGGCACCCGGTGGTTCTTCGTGTTCCTCGTGTCTCAACTTCCGGACCCACCGCCTGCGGCACGCCGTGCCGCGGCATTGGCCCCGGGCACGCGGTGCCGCGGCTCGTGTTGAGGTTTACTCGCCGGCCTTGCGCAGCTTCGGGTCGATGGCGTCGCGCATCGCCTCGCCGATGAGGATGTAGGCAAAGACGGTCAGGAAGATCGCCAGCCCCGGGAAGGTGGCGATCCACCAGTTGAAGCCGCTGCCCCCTTCGCGCGCCTGGTTGAGCAGGGCGCCCCACGAACTCTCCGTCTGCTCGAGGCCAAGGCCCAGGAAGCTCAGCACGCTCTCGAGCAGGATCGCCCCCGCGATGCCGAAGCTGGCGTTCACCAGCACCGGCGCGATGCCGTTGGGCAGCATGTGCCGGAACAGGATGTTCTTCAGGGGCAATCCCGTCGCCACGCAGGCCTGCACGAAGTCCTGCCGGCGCAGCTTCAGGAACTCGGCGCGGATGAACCGCGCGTTGCTCGTCCACGCGATCAGGCCGATCGTGATCATCATCAGCCAGATGTTCTTGCCGAAGAAGCTGGTCACGATGATCAGCAGGATCAACTGCGGGATCACCTCCACGATCTCGATGAACCGCATCATCAGCAGGTCCGTCCAGCCCGCGAAGTAACCCATGATCGAGCCGATCACCACGCCGATGATCACCGCGATGCCCGTCGCGATGAAGCCGATCGCCAGCGCAACCCGGGTGGCGTGGATCATCCGGCTGAGCATGTCCTCGCCGAAGACCGTCGTCCCCAGCCAATTCTGCTTCGACGGGGGCTGCTGGGGCCGCTCGAAGGCGGCGCGCAGGTCCGCCATCGCGTCGTTCGGACTGAAGGGGACGATCGTGTGGATGGCGCTCTTGAGCTCCCCCGAACGCTCCAGCTGACGCCACTGATCCCACTCCACCAGCCGCGGGGGATTGATCGGCTTCCAGATCGTCAGCCCGATCAGCACCGCCATCAACAGCCCCACCGGCAGCAGCAGGCGCGACGGCACCAGGAAAAGCGGAATCACGATTCCCGCCCCGACCACCAGCACGGCGGCGGCCGCGCCCCAGATAAACCGCTGCGCGCTCCAGCTGAAGAAGGTGAACCCGTCGGCGAAGTAGCGGCCGGCGTATAGGCCTGCCTCGTACCAGCCGCTGGCGACGATCGTGACGCACATCACCCACGCGACGGTCGCGACGACCTCCCGCGGGGCCAGGCGCATGACGAACCGGTTCACCAGCAGCATCGCCAGCGCCGCCAGGAACGTGACCAGCAGCGTCACGTCCACCGGGGCCAGGCTCGTCAGGAGCGGGGAGGTGATGCTCCCGTCCGCCCAGCGCGCCACCAGCGGCCGGCTGTTGGCCAGGAACGGCGCGAAGACCGCCAGGATGACCAGGATCGTGACCCAGACGGCCCCGATCTTCGCCCCGCGCTGGCGGAACGTGTCGGAGAAGGCCTGGAGAAGGGCGGAGCGGCGTCCGCCGACTTCCTCCGACGGAGCGGGCGGGCGGTAGCCGGGGAAGCCGATGCCCCCTTCGCTAGGGCCGCCCTCGGGCACGATTCCGCCGGCGTCGGTGCTGCTGGCGACGGCGCCGGGCACCGCGGGCGGAAGCATGTCCCCCTCGCCGGCGTTGCGGTCGAACGCCCCGCCGCGCCCGGGCGCGGGGGTGTCACCGGAGAAGGCGGAGGTTGGCGTCTGACGGCTCATCGGCTTGTTCATGCGTCACAACGAACGGATTACACGGCTCACTTGCTGCTGTAGCTGACGCGCGGGTCGGCGATCACGTAGGCGATGTCGGCGGCGAGGTAGCAGAGCAGCTTCAGGATGAGCACCATCAGCGTGGCACTGAGGAACAGCTCATAGTCCTTCCCCTTCAGGGCGTCGATGACGAGGCGTCCCATGCCGTTGATGCCGAAGATCACCTCGACGACGATCGAGCCAGTGACGATGTAGGGCAGGAGCGAGGCGAGGAAGGTGATGACGGGGATCAGGCTGTTGCGCAGGCCGTGGCGCAGCAGCACGGTGTTGGGCGCCAGCCCCTTGGCGCGGGCGGTTCGGATGAAGTCGGCCCCGAGCGTCTCGAGCATGCTGGTGCGCGTCAGCTTCGAGAGGTAGGCGAACTGGGCGTAGCTCAGGCAGATCACCGGCAGCGCCAGGTGCCAGAGCGTGTCCAGCAGGAAGCCGCGCTCCCACTGCCCGTTAACCTTCCACGGGAAGAAGCTCATCGAGTCGGCCTGGATGTCATGCACCCCACCGGGCGGGAACGCGTGCAGGAACTGCTCGCTGGCGAGGAACCCGATCGCCATCACGCCCACCCAGATCACCGGCACGCTGTAGAGCGCCAGAAGCACGCTGCCGGTGCCCCAGTCCTGCCACTTGCCCCGGTGCTTGGCCGACCAGATGCCGGTGACCATCGAGATCGACAGCGCCAGCGGCAGGGCCATGGCGTTGAGCAGGAGCGTGATCGGAAGCGCCTCGGCGATGAGGGGCCAGACGCGTCGGCTCTTGGTGAAGCTATCGCCCAGGTCCGGCGACTTCAGGAATGGAATCCTGGGAGGCCAGCTCAGGAGGGAGAACCGCCACGTCTCCTTCCAGCTGATGCTGCCCGGAAGCGGGTGGAAGCCCTGCCCGGCTTCCAGCTCCTTCATGCGCGCGTCGGTGGCATCCTGGATGATTTGGGCGGCGCGCGAGCGGTTGACGGCGTCAAGCGTTTCGTTCCCGCTGGGCGCGCGAAGGTCGGCGAGCTCGGCGGCGAGGTCCGCCTCGATCTGCTGGGTGACCTCGGGCCGCGTCTGGTCGCGCCACTCGCGGCGCTTGCGGCGCTGCTCGACCACTTCCGGCTCGTCGTACTTCCAGGTCTGGAAGCCGACCGGGGAGATGTTGTTGAGCCACTTGAGGTAGCGCACGGGGGCCGGTTTGTCGAGGCCGTAGCGGTCCTCGATGTAGGCCAGGCGCAGCTCGCGCGACCCCGGCTGCATCTCGCCGGTCGGGGGCAGGAGCTGGTCGATGACGCTCTGGGGCGCCAGCGAGAGCAGCATGAAGATGATGAACGTCGCCCCGATGATCGTCGGGATGAACAGCAGGACGCGACGCAGCAGGTAACTGATCATGCGGGCCGGGTGAGACGGGACGGCGGGCCGGCACGCCGGGAGGCTGTGCGCCCGGCCGCCCGCCCGCGACCGGGGCGACTACTGGCTGTACTTCTGCATCGACTGCGGGACATACCACGGGACGATGCCGCCGGGGTTGAGCGGCTCCCAGTTGAGCCCGACCTCCGACTCCTCCACGTTGCGGACGCGCTGATTCATCAGCCACAGGTTGGGCCGGTTGAACAGGAAGGTGTACGGCTGATCCTCGTGGAGGATCCGGTGCACCTCGTGCCACAGCTTCATCCGCTCCTCGGTGTCCATCGTCTGGCGCGCCTGCTCGATGGCGGCGTCCAGATCCGGATTGCGGTAGCTGCTGCGGTTGTCCCCCTGCCCCTCGATCTGACTGGAGTGGAAGATCTGGTACGGATCGCTCTCCGGAACGCTGCTCCACCCCAGCGTGATGGCATCGAAATCCTTCGCGGTCAGTCGCGTCACCAGCACCGGCCAGTCCAGCCGCTCCGGCTCCATCTTGATCCCGCCCCGGGCGTAGGCGGTCACCATGAACTTGACGACCTTCTCCCACGTGTCGCTGCCGCTGGGGTACGTGAGCGTGAAGACGAACGGGCGGCCCTGCGCGTCCTCGATGATGCCGTCGTTGTTGCGGTCGGCGAAGCCCGCCTCGCGGAGCAGCTCCTGGGCGCGGGCAATGTCGAACGGCCAGGGATCGATCTCCGGGTTGCTCTGCGGGCCGGTGGGGCTGAACGGCCCGTCGGCGACCGTGTACTGCCCCAGGAACACTTCCTGGTTCAGCCGCTCGCGGTCGAGCAGCAGGGTCATCGCCTGCCGCACGCGCTTGTCGGAGAAGAAGGTCGGCTGCGGCTGCTGCCCGGAGCGCGTGCGCACCTGGTTCCAGGCGACGTAGATGTACCCCTTGTACGGGGAGGTGTGCTTCACGTCCTTGGCGAAGCTCATCACCTGCGGGTCCTTGCTCAGCTTGTCGAACAGCTCCGGCACGCAGCGGATCAGGTCCGTCTGCTGGTTGCGGAAGCTGACGGCGTCGGCCGTCTCCTCCTCGATCTCGCGGAAGATGATCCGATCAAGCGGCGCCGGCTCACCCCAGTAGCGCGGGTTGCGGACGACCGTCACGCCGTTGCCGGGCGTCCAGCCGTCGGGGCCTTCCTGCACCATGTACGGCCCGCTGCCCATGAGCAGCCCGACGTGCTCGTTGTACTGCGTGGGGGTGTACTTCTCGTAGAAGTGCTTCGGGAGGATCGATGTCGTCGCGACCGTCTCGAAGTTGAGGAAGTACGGCTCGCTGAAGGTGAACTTCACCGTGTAGTCGTCCAGCTTCTCCCACTTCGTCAGCTTCGTCAGATACGCCCGGTCGCGGTCCGCCTGCACCTCCGGGTTCATCGTCCAGTCGAATGTCCAGATCACGTCGTCCGCCGTCAGCGGCGCGCCGTCGCTGAAGTTCACGTTCCGGCGCAGGTGGAAGGTCATCTCCAGGCCGTCGTCGCTGACGTCCCAGCCGCGCGCCAGCCGCGGAATGAACTCCTGCGTGTACGGGTCGCGCTGGGCAAGGCCCTCGCAAACCAGGTATTCCACCCACGTCTGGTACACGTCGCTGCTCACCATCGGCGTCAGCCGGCCGATCTTCGTGCCGAAATTGTCCACAAACCAGTCGCCACGGGCGAACTCGTCCTGCTCCGCCGCCTCCTCGAGCTGGTAGAACGGATTGCTGCTGCCGTCGCGCCCCTTCCCGCGCTCCAGCTCCGCAACCGCCCCGCCGGTGCCCTGCTGCGGCGGAGCGCCCGTCGTCGGAATGGCGGCGACCGAGCCCTGCTGCGTCGTCGGCGCCGCTCCGGCGGCGCCCGTGCCGTAGAAGTGCTGGTGAATCTGCACCGGCTGCCCCGCCCCGCCGGTGGAGATGCCCTCCGAGGCGTCCGCCAGCGACCGCTTCACCCGATTCAGTTCTTCCGATAGCGTGCGCGTCTCGTTGAACGTCTGCGTGATGAGCCGGTACTGCCGGTCGTACTGCACCATCGCGACGATCACGATCACGACCAGCACGCCCAGGAGCAGGAAGAGAAAGAAGTCCTTGATGCCGAAGCGGTTTTCCATGGCACGGCCTCGAGAGGCGGAAGAAGTACGGTCGGGGTGGACCGGCGATCCAAACCCAGGTTAGACGATCTGCGGCGGCGCGAGGTTCGGGCGGAGGGCCTTACAGCTTGGTCCCCTCCCGCTTGGGGTCGAACAGGTCGCGCAGCCCGTCGCCCAGGAAATTCAGGCTCAGCAGCGTAATGGCCAGCATAATGCACGGAAACACCAGCCGCCACCACTGCGGGTTGAAGGTGCTCCGCGTCGGGTCCAGCCCCTCCGAGGCCAGCGACCCCCAACTGGGCAGCGGCGGCTGCACGCCGATCCCCAGGAAGCTCAGGAAGCTCTCCTGGAGAATCGCCTGCGGCACCGTCAGCGTGGTGTAGACCAGGATCGGCCCTACGAGATTCGGGAGCAGGTGCCGCCAGAAGATCCGCAGCGGACGCAGCCCGCCCGCGCGGGCGGCCTCCACGAATGGCTGGTTTCGCAGCGAGAGAACCTGCCCGCGCACCACGCGCGACATCGTCAGCCAGCTCACCAGGCCGATCGCCATGAACAGCACCGTCAGGTTGGCCGCGAGCCGCGGGCTCTGGAACAGGTTCAGCCACTCGAACAGCGCCCGCAGCGGTTCGTCCAGCGCGACCTTGAACATGATCACCAGCAGGATGTACGGCAGGCCGTACATGATGTCGACGAAGCGCATCAGCGCCGCGTCCACCTTCCCTCCGGCGTAGCCCGCCAGCAGCCCCACGCCCACGCCAAGCACCACGCTGATCGCCGCCGCCGCGACACCGACCGCGAGCGAAATCACGCCGCCCATCAGGCAGCGCGCCAGGATGCTGCGCCCCTGCTCGTCGAAGCCGAAGAGGCTGAGGACCGGCCCCACGTTCTCCACCGCCGACGGTTCCAGCGGGGGCGCGATCGAGTTCAGCGGGTTGCCGCGGTCGTAGCTCAAGCCCGAGTCGTAGCTCAGCGTCCAGGGAAGGGTGCCGATGCAGGCCAGGAGCATGAGCATCAGCACGCCGCCGCCCAGCAGGATGCGCGGCATGCGCAGCGCGCGGCGCCAGAGGTGGTCGGGAGCCGCGGCTCGCGGATCGGCGGCGTAGCCGGGCTCCTCCGGATCCGTGTGCGGAGGGCCTTCGGGGAGACGGCCCGTGAAGACCGGGTCGGGCACGGCATCCGCGCCCGCTCCGCGAGGACCGGGACGCTGCGCCGGCGTGGCGGTGGGTCCTGCGCCGCTCATTTGCCGCCTCCCGCGGTGGCCAGCTCGATGCGCGGATCGACGAAGCCGTAGCTGACGTCGACGATGAGGTTCAGCGCCATGAGCAGGACGCTGTAGATGATCACGGTGCCGAGGATCAGCGGCTGGTCGCGGGAGGTGACGCTGTTGACGAACTCCTGCCCCAGTCCCGGCAGGCCAAAGATCTTCTCCACCACGAAGCTCCCCACCAGCACGTTGGCCGTCGCCGGGCCGAGGTAGCTCAATACCGGCAAGAACGCGTTGCGCAAACAGTGCTTGAAGACGACCTTGCCGCGCGCAAGCCCCTTGGCACGCGCCGTGCGCACGTAGTCGCTCCCGAGCACGTCGATCATGCTCACCCGCGTCAGCCGGGTGATGTACGCCATCGGAAGCAGCGCCAGCGAAACCGCCGGAAGAATCAGGTGCCAGGCGTAGTCCCCCACCGCCTTCACGACGTACGTCGCCGTCTGTCCCGCCGTCAGGTCATACTCGCCCGTGGCCGCGTCGTACTGCTCGGGCGAGACGTCCACGTAGAACTGCGGATTGCCCCAGCCGCGTCCTTCCTGCGTGCCCGGCCAGCCGCCCAGGGGCATCCAGCCCAGCCAGACGCTGAAGATCGTGAACAGCAGCGCCGCCACAACGAAGCTCGGAACGCTCACGCCGAACAGCGTCAGCGACAGGCTCAGCCAGTCCAGCGCCCCGTCCCGCCGCACCGCCGCGAGCGTGCCCAGCGATACGCCAACGAGTGTCGCGATGATGATCGCCGCCGTTCCCACAACGAGGGAGACGGGGAGCCGGTCGGCGATGATGTCCTCGACCTGTGTTCCGCGCCGCTGGAAGCTGGGGCCCATCTCCCCTTTCAGCAGCTTCACCGGATAGCTGGCCAGGAAGCGCCACGGGCTGTCGGCGTTGAAATCGCGCCGCAGGATCTCCAGGTCCGCCGGATCCATCTGGCGCTCGCCCGACTGGAGCGGATCGCCCGGGGCGATCCACACCATCGCGAACGTCGTGAGATAGATCACCGCCAGGATCAGCGGGAACTGCACGAGGCGGCTGAGAACGAAACGAACCATGTGCGGAGAATGCCGGCAATGAGCGCTGCTGCGCGGTTACGTCACCAGGATCGGCCGCCGGGGGCGGCGGAGTCCCACTATTCCGCGGACGCGGTCTCCTGCGGCTCGGCCGTTCCCTCCGACGGCTGCTCCACGCCCGGCCCCGTGCTGCGCGGCGTCTGGACGTGCTTCACGACGATCATGTTCCGCGGGCTGCGCGGGATGCCGGTCACGTCCGGCCGGTGCACGAACCGGTTGGTGTAGTGGAACAGCGGGAGGATGGCCGCCTCGTCGAGGAAGACCTGCTCCGCCTGCGCCAGCAGCTCGAGCCGCTTCTGCGGGTCGGCGGTGTCGCGCGCCTCGTTGCAGAGC
>JAEZED010000101.1 GCA_023417885.1 Planctomycetota bacterium | reverse complement strand
CGCCTGGTAGGCGTCGGCGGCCCGGTCGGGGGCGCGCAGGAAGATGACGGCCAGGGCGATGCCGACGGCGAGGCCCGCCACGGCGATCGCCACGATGCTCCAGGTCTTGCTTGTCATTCGTCTGTCTGGGCGCGGCCGGGCCGCGGATGGGTCAGTTCTTCGCCTCGCCAGCGACCGGCGGCGCGTCGGCGCCGGCGGCAGGCTCCGCCTCCACTTCCGGCTCGCAGACCAGCCGGAATCCAACGTAGGGAGCGTCCACGAACCACCAGATGCTCTTGGGTTCGTTGGGGTAGTTCTCGTTCCAGGATGCATCCTCCACGACCGCCGCCGTGCCGCTGACCTGGTCGGCGGGGGCGAGGAAGTGCCCGCCCATGGCCATCCGCTCCTCGCCGGTCTCCGTCACCCATTCAGCGACGTTGCCAAGCATGTCGTGGACGCCGATCTTGTTCGCCTCGCGGGAGCCTGGCTCGTGCGTGCGATCTTCGGCGTTGTCCGCGAACCAGGCCACCTTTGGCAGCTCCGACGCCGGCACCTCCAGCGAGCCGTATCCCTCCTTGAAGGCGTGCTGCCACTCCTGCTTCGTCGGGAGCCGGTACTTGCGGCCCGTCTTCTCGCTGAGCCATTCGGCGTAGAGCTCCGCCGAGAGGCGTGACATGCCCAGGGCAGGGCGGTCGGTGAAGCCGAAGCCGCGATCGACCTGGTCGTAGGGGGGGCTGGGGCGCAGCTTGCGGGCCCGCTGCTTGATCTTGTCGATCTCCTTCTCCAGGTCGCGCACATAGGCCCAGTAGGCGAACTCGTCCCACATCACCTCGTGCTTGCCGATGAAGAACGGCTCAACGCCATCGCCGCCGGGCACCGGCACCATCTCGAACTCCACCAGCGAGCCGGGAACCGTCTCCGTGTACGGCTGAAGCGCCGCCAGCGGACGATCCTGCTGGGCTGCGGGCCGCGGTTCGGCGGAGGCGGCGGGCGTGGTATCGTGCAGGAACAAGCTGCCGGCCGCCAGCAGTGCGGCAAGGGCCAGGCTCCGGGAAATCAGTCGGGAAGGTCGCATGCGCATCGTCAACATCTTACACGGCGGATCGGCGTGGGGCGGGGCGTTGGGGCTGCTCGCCTGCTTCGCCGCGGGGTGCGGGAACATCTCCGGCGGGGCCGGGACCGATCACCAGCCTATTGCCCCGGAAACGGCAGCGTCAACGGAAGCGGCTGCCGCACAGGCCACGCAGCCGGCGCTGGAGGCGTACACGTTTCACCAGATCCACATGGGGATGCCCGTGGAGATCAGCCTCTGGGCGGCTTCCCCTGAACAGGCGCAGACCGCGGCGAAGGCGGCGTTTGCGCGGGTTGCGCGGGTCGATCAGCTCATGAACGACTACGTGCCCGACAGCGAGATCAGCCGGCTCTCGGAACAGGCGGGCCGCGGGCCGGTGGAAGTGTCGGAGGAGATGATCACCGTCCTCCTTGCGGCGCGGCGGATGCACGAGCTGACGGGCGGCGCGTTCGACCCGACGGCGGCCCCGGTCGTGCGCCTGTGGCGCGAGGCGACGCGCACGGGCCAGCTTCCTCCGCCCGAAGCGCTGCGGCAGGCGCAGCGGGCGATCGGGATGGAGAAGGTGAAGATCGACCCGGTGACGCGGACGGTCGAGCTGGAGGCCCAGGGGATGCGCCTCGACTTCGGCGGCATCGCCAAGGGGTATGCCTGCGACCTGGCGACCGAGGCGCTGCGCGAGCATGGGGTGACGATCAGTTATGTGCAGGCGGGCGGGGACATGGTGATCGGTGAGGCGCCTCCCGGCACGGACGGGTGGAACATCGATGTCCCGGGCAGGGAGCCGCTGACCCTGGCCAACACCGCCGCCAGCATCTCCGGCGACACCGAGCGGTTCGTGGTGATCGACGGCGTGCGGTACAGCCACGTGGTGGATCCGCGCACGGGCATGGGAATCACCACGCGCCGGATGGCGGTTGTGATCGGGCCGCGCGGGATCGAGACGGACCCGCTGGCGACGGCGGGTTGCGTGATGGGGGCGGCGCGGTTCCTCGAGATGATCGGCCGGCTGGAAGGGTTCACGGCGTACGTCTTCGCTGCGCCGGAGGAGTGACTTGCGCCGCTCTTTGGTTCGGAAGGTTGGCCACAGATGAACACAGGTGCACGTGGATGAGCAGAGGGAAGTGCGGAAGAACGCGCGGTGCTCTCAACGCCTCGCCCGGTAACCGCGTCGCAACGCGACGCGTCTCTCTTCATCCGTGTGCATCTCTTTTATCTGTGGCAAAAACTCCGGCCTCCGTCGACTCAACCGCCGCTACGGCTTCCCCAGTTGGGCGGGCGCTTTTCGCGGAAGGCGGCGATGCCCTCCGCCATCTCGGGGCTCGTGCGCGAGGCGACGTGCTGGGCGAGGGCGATCTGGAGGTCCTCGCGAATCGGCCGTGTGGCGATCTCGTTCAATAGCTGCTTGGTGCGGACGATCACGTCCGGCGCGCCGGTGACGACCTCCGCCGCCAGCGCCAGGGCGGCGTCGCGAAGCCCGTCCGTCGTGGCGATGCGGTTGACGAGGCCCAGCTCGCGGCAGCGATTGGCATCGAGCGTCTGGCCGAGGAGGATGATCTCGCGGGTCGTCCGCTCCGGCACCTGCCGCCGCAGCAGGGGCATGACCAGCGCCGCGACGATCCCCCGCCGCACCTCCGGGTAGCCGACCTGGAGGTCGTCGCTCGCGATAACAAAGTCCGCCGCCGAGATGAAGCCGGCGCCGCCCCCCATGGCCGAGCCCTGGGCGGCGGCGATGATGACGAGCGGGCTCGTGCAGATCGTCTCGTAAAGCCTCGCCAGCGCTTCGGCGGAGCGGTGGGCGACGGATGGGTCGGCGGCCTCCTTCAGATCCAGCCCCGCGCAGAAGACCGGCCCTTCTCCGCGGAGGATGACGACGCGGCGGGCCCTGTCGGCGGCGGCGTCGCGCAGGGCGGCGGTGAGCCCCTCGATCATGGCGATGGAGAGGGCGTTGCGCTTGTCGGGCCTGTTCATTGCGAGGATGAGTGTCGACGCGCTGACAGGCTCGCGGGTGATGAGTTGATCGGCCATGGCCTGAAGGATAACGCCATAGCCGCGGTACGGGCGTGCCGCCGGCTGCATCGTCGCTTGCGCTGGCGCCCGCGCGAGGCGACAGCGCCCGGTCCCCGGGCCACGTCCGGGAAGATCACCCCCAACGGGGCGGGGCGGGCCTTTTCCCGCACGAATCGGTCCTTGCCGGCGCTTCTCGGAACCGAGCCGGAGGAGCAAGTCATCGTGCCGGCGCGGCGGGGGACCGTGCCCGAGCCGCTCGGGCACGTGTCCGAGTGATTCGGGCACGAGCCGGCGCGATCCGTCCACGAGCCGCCGCGGTCATGCCTGGAGGCTGAACGGCACAACCTCGTGATCCGGGACGCCCGGCGATGATGCAAGCGAGAGCTTCCATCCTCACGCGCGGGGATTGTCCAGCACGCCTCGGGGTCTCTCGGGCAGGGCACGGCCTGCCGTGGCTATGGCGCGCAGGCGCGGGGGCCGCTCGCCCGTCAAGACCCGGCTGGCAGGGTCGCGGCCGAGGGCGCGGGCGATGAGCGTCGCGGCGTCGAGGAGCTTTGAGAGATCCACGCCGGTCGCGATGCCCATGCGGTCGGCGAGGGAGACGAGGTCTTCTGTCGCGAGGTTGCCGGCGGCGCCGGGGGCGTAGGGGCAGCCGCCCGTCCCGCCGCAGCTTGCGTCGAAGCTCGTCACGCCAAGCTGCATGGCGCGATAAGCGCACGCCAGGCCGCGGCCGAAGGTGTCGTGGAGGTGGAGCGTCGTCTGGTTCGGCTCGAGCAGACCGGCGAGGCCGTCGTACAGCCGCTCGATCTCCGGCGGGGCGGCGACGCCGAGCGTCTCGCCGAGGTCGATCTCATCGACGCCGATCTCCAGCAGCAGCTCCGCCACGCGGCGAACCTGCTCCGGCGCGATCGGCCCTTCGAAGGGACACTGGACGATTGTGCTGATGTACCCGCGGACAGGGAGCTTGTGCTGCTTCGCCGTCGCGACGACGGGGCGGAAACGGTCGATCGTTTCAGCGATCGTGGCGTTGGTGTTCCGCTGCGAGAAAGTCTCGCTGGCGGCCGTGAAGACGGCGATCTTGTCCGCCTTCGCCGCGATCGCCCCTTCCAGGCCCTTCTCGTTGGGAACGAGGGCCGAGTAGACCACGCCCGGCCGGCGCTCGATGCGTGCGAAGACCTCGGCGGCGTCGGCGAGCTGCGGGACCCACTTCGGCGAGACGAAGCTGGAGACCTCGATCTCCGCCACGCCCGCCGCGGACAGCGCGTTGACGTATGCGACCTTGGCCTCGACGGGGACGAGAGTCTTCTCGTTCTGGAGCCCGTCGCGCGGGCCGACGTCGGTGAGGCGAAGGCACGAAGGCACGGAGGCACGGAGGCACGAAGTGACGGACTGCGCGGCCGCGCCTTCTTCCGGCTCCGGCCCCTTCGTGCCTTCGTGACTTCGTGCCTTCGTGCCTGCCATGCTCACACCTGAAACACCCCGCCCCTGAACCCGCCTTCGGGCTTCGGCCGCGTCGACAGATCCAGCGCCAGGCTCAGCACGTTCCGCGTTTCGTGCGGGGGGATGATCGCGTCCACCCAGCCGCGGGCGGCGCCGTAGCGGATGTCGGTCTGGTCCTCGTAGCGACCTGTGATCTTCTCGCGCAGCGCCTTCACCGCCGCCTCGTCCATCTCGCGGCCGGCGCGCTCCGCCTGGCGCTTCTCGAGCTGGAGGAGCGTGTTGGCCGCCTGGGCCGCGCCCATCACCGCGTACTTGCCGCTGGGCCAGGCGAAGATGAACGTCGGGTCAAAGGCCTTGCCGCACAGGGCGTAGTTCCCCGCCCCGAAGCTGCCGCCGACGATGACCGTCACCTTCGGCACGCGCACGTTGCTCATGGCGTTCACGAGCTTGGCCCCGGCGCGGATGATGCCCGCCTGCTCGCTGTCGCGACCGACCATGAACCCGGTCACGTCCTGGATGAAGACCAGCGGCAGGCCCGTCTGGTCGCAGTCCATGACGAAGCGCGCCGCCTTGTCGGCCGAGTCGTGGTAGATCACCCCGCCGATCTGCAGCTCCCCCTTGGCGCTCTTGGTGCGCAGGCGCTGGCTGGCGACGATGCCGACGGGCCGGCCGTCGATGCGCGCATAAGCGCAGACGAGCGTCATCCCGTAGTCCGCCTTGTATTCGTTGACCGTCCCGGCGTCGCAGACGGCGCGGAGCAGGTCGCGCACGTCGTACTCACGGCGGCCGTCGGCGCTGACGAGGTCGTACAGGCTCTGCGCGTCCAGTTCCGGATCCTTCGGCTCGTGCTGAACAGGCGGCGTCTCCGGCAGCATGTCGATCAGGTCGCGCAGACGGCGGATGCAGTGCTCGTCGTCCGGCTCGAAAAAATCGACCGTGCCGCTGATCTGCGCGTGCATCTTCGCGCCCCCCAGCTCGGCGGCGTCCACCTGCTGGCCGATCGCCGCCTTCACCAGCGCCGGGCCGGCGAGGTACAGCTCGCTGTCGGCCGTCATCAGCAGCTTGTCGGAGAGCACGGGCAGGTAGGCCCCCCCGGCGACGCAGTTGCCCATGACGGCGGAGTACTGCGGGATTCCGGCGGCGCTGATGACGGCGTTGTTGCGGAAGATGCGGCCGAAGTCGTCCTCGTCGGGGAAGACCTCGTCCTGCATCGGCAGGTAGACGCCCGCGGAATCCACCAGGTAGACCAGCGGGAGCGCGCAGGTCATGGCGATCTTCTGCGCCCGCAGGATCTTCTTGCAGGTGGCGGGGAAGAACGCGCCCGCCTTCACCGTCGCGTCGTTGGCGATGACCATGGCGGCCCGGCCATGGACGAACCCGACCCCGCACACCACGCCTGCGGCGGGGACGTCGCCCACCTCGGGATACATGTGCCAGCCCGCCCAGAGATTGGTCTCGAGCCAGGGGGAACCCTCGTCCAGCAGGGCGGTGATGCGCTCGCGCGCGGTCATGCGCCCCAGCTTCTTCTGGCGCGCCTGCCCCGCCTTGCCCCCTCCCTCGCGCAGGGTCGCCTCGTCGGCCATCACCTGCACGGTGACGGCGCGCAGGTCCATGACGGGTCGGCCGTTGCCGGCTGTGGAGGCGGGGCTGGTCGGTTTCGTGGCGCTGCGGGTCATGGGCGATGTGTGAAGCTGCGTGGCGAACGATCCCGCGCAAGCAGAGACCGGAGGCGACGCCGCGGCTAGAGGTTGGTGAGCACTTCCGTCGCGATCTGCCGCGACCAGCCGGGCAGATCTCCCTCGATCGATCGCAACTCGACGACGAGCACACGCTGCCCCTTGCGGGTGACGAACAGCCCCAGCGTGTCGCTCCACCACGCGGCCTCCCCCACCCCTTCGACAGGCGTCATCCCCGGCATCGCGCTGTACTGCGTGACGGCGTTGTCGGCGTTCTGAACGTAGACCGAGAGGCTGACCGAACCGGCGTCGTCCGCCGTCTGGAAGTAGCCCATCGCCACGTTCGACTGCCGGGCGGACTCGACCGCCGGCTTGAAGGACAGGCCGGTGACCTCCTGGAGCTTCTCGGGCGTGATCAGCTGAGCGATCTGGACCCCTGGATCGTTCTCCGCTCCGCCGGTCGCCGCGTCCGGGTGGCCCGGGGAGGAGACGTCCGGACCGCCCTCTGCGGGGGCGGGCTGATCCTCCGCGCCGCCGTCACAGCCTGGGCCCAGTACAGCGACACCGAGGAACAGGGCGACGAAAGTACGACGAACGAACATCTGTAAACTCCGTGGGAAACATCATCCCGGCCGCGGCCCGCATACGTGCCTGCCCGCCAACGGCGGCGGGGGCTGGGGCCACAATCGTGACCGGGGCGGCCGGGGTGTCAAGCGTCCACCGGCAGGAGCCGGTACCAGCCTTTGCCGTCCGGCTCCACCGTGACTACCGGCGTCCGCGGCTCGTGATCGATGACGAGCGTCCATCCCCCGGCGACCGCCTCGCCGAGGAACCACGATTTCACCGACATGGTCATGTACGGCTCGACGTCGTACGCCATGGAGTAGGCCGCGCCGACATGGTGGACGCTGGGCATGACATCGGGCGTGAAGACGATCGTGCGGTCGCGGGTGTCCCGGAAGAGCACCGCCTGCTGCCCCCATGTGTGCCCCGGGACGCGGAAGACGTCGATGCCGGGGAGCACTTGCGTGCAGAGGTCCCGCAGGGCCAGCCGCGGCGGCTCGTCGCGGCGCGGGGTGTGCCCCGGCGCGAACGGCAGGGGGGAATCGACCAGGTGCAGCCGGTGCTCGACGGGCAGCAGGTGCTCGCGCAGGTAGGTGCGCGTCATGACGCTCGTGTTGGCGACGGCGTCCTGCCACTCCCGCTGCTGGACGATCACGTGCGCCTCCGGCCACGTCAGCTTCACCGCCAGGCCGTCGGTGCTCGTCCAGTCGGCCGTCTCCCCCTGCCGCGCCAGGCGCGTGAGCCCGCCGGCATGGTCGAAGTGAAGGTGCGTGACGATCACGTGGCTCACGCGGGACGGGTCGAGGTTTACCTCGGCCATCGCCGTGAGGATAGTGCGATCCGTCAGGCCGAAGATGGCCCGGTTCTTCGCGTCGAACTTGTCGCCGCTGCCGGTCTCGATGACGACGGCCGGCCCGCCTCCCTCCGGCTCGAGCCAGAGGCAGTTGTGCCCGAGGGGGATCCGGTTGGTCTCGTCGGGGGGCGCCTGCTTCTGCCAGAGCACCTTCGGAACGACGCCGAACATGCTCCCGCCGTCGAGCAGGAGCGGCCCGGCGTCGAGAAGTCTCCAGTGGTAACGCATCGGAAAGCGGCCGGGGCCGGAGCAGACGGGAGGAGGGGAGCACCGACGCCGCGTGCGCGCCGCTCCGCCGCCGGGTGATCGGCGCCTCGCGGGAGGCGCCGGGGCGGTCAGAGCTGGAGGTTGCTCGGCAGCAGCACGTCGGGGTTCTGGAGCAGTTCCACGATCTTGGCGAGGAAGAGCGTGGCCGTCCCGCCGTCGATGACGCGGTGATCGCTCACCAGCGACAGGGGAAGCAGCTTGCCGACGCCGATCATGCCATTGCGGACGACGACGCCCTCGCGCATGCGCCCGACCGCGAGGATGCCGGACTCCGGATAGTTGATGATCGGGCTGGCGAAGCGGCCGGCGTAGCTGCCGAAGTTGCTGATGGTGAAGGTGCTGCCCTGCAGGTCGCCCATCGGAATGCTCCGATCGCGTGCGGCGGAGGCGAGTTGGGCGATCTTGCGGGCCATCTCCAGGACGCCCATGCGCGTGGCGTTGCGGATGACGGGCACCATGAGCCCCGCGGGGGTGTCGGTGGCGATGCCGAGGTTGACGGCACGGTACTGCGTGATCTCCCCCTTCTCGTCGTCCGTTGTGCTGTTCAGGCGGTTGAGCTGGTAGCCGAACTCACCGGCGAGCGTGCGGGCCACGGCACAACAGACGAACGGCAGGAGGCTCAGCTTCTCGCCGCTGGCGGCGGCGAGCCGGCGGCGAAGCCCGTCCAGCGCCGTCACGTCCGCCTCGTCCATCACGCCGAAGTGCACTGCCTTGTCGACGCTGTCGCGCAGGCGGTTGGCGATCGTCCGACGCACGCCGCGGAAGGGGATGGTGATCGTCTCGTCGGTGCCGCCGACTGCGAACGGCGGGGCCTCGGGCTCCGGCAGGGTCGTGCTCATCGGCGCTCCCTGCCGCGCCGGCTGCGAAGCCGGGCGCTGCGCCGAGCGCGGGCGATCGATCGGCGTGGCCATGCCGCGCCCGTTCCCCTGGCCGGCGGCGGCCTTGACGTCCGCAGCGGTGACGCGACCGCCGATCCCGCTGCCGCGGATCTGCTCGAGCTCGACCCCGAGGTCGCGCGCCAGCCGGCGCACGGCGGGGGCCGCCAGCACCTTCCCCGGCTCGGAGCTCACGCCGCCGAGCTCGCTCAGCTTTCCGACGACGGTGCCCGCATCCTTCCGCGGGCCATCCTCCTCGGCCGACTCTTCTTCCTCGACGGTCGCCTGGGCGCGGCTCAACTCCTCGGGAACCTCCTCGCCCTGGCGACGGGTCTCCTGGTCCTGCTCGATATGCGTGCTCTCCCGGCGCTCACCGGTGTCGGCGCTGCCGTTGCTGCCGGAGGGACGCTCTCCGTCGGCCCACGTGACGAGGGGGCTGCCCACCTTGATGACATCGCCCGGCTGGCCGTGGAGCTTCTCGATGGTTCCGCTGCGCGGGGCGGGCACTTCGACCAGCGCCTTTGCTGTCTCCATCTTGGCCAGCGTGTCGAACTCCTCGACCTGCTGCCCCTCCTTGACGCACCATTCGAGCAGTTCCGCATCCTCCAGGCCCTCGCCGAGGTCGGGGAGGAGGAAGTCCTTCGCGTTCGCGTTCGTTCCGGGTGTGGCCATCGGCGGATTCCTAGGGGCGTCTTCTTAGGGCGGGTCGGGTCAACACGCGGCGCCGGGGGCGGCCGCGACGCGGCGGGTCAGTAAGCCACCACTTCCTTCACCGCCCGGGTGATTCTCCCGCGCTCGGGGAGGTAATCCAACTCCAGTTTGTAGTAGGGCATGGGCACGTCGAAGCCCGCCACCCGCTGCACCGGGGCCTCGAGGTGGAGGAAGCAGTGCTCCTGGATGAGGGCGGCGATCTCCGCCCCCATGCCGGCGGTCTTGGGCGCCTCGTGCACCACGACGGCCCGGCCCGTCTTCTTCACGCTCTCGACGATCGTCTCGATGTCGATCGGGTAGATCGTCCGCAGGTCGATCAGCTCGACGCTGACGTTCTCCGGCAGCTGGTCCAGGGCGTCGAGGCACTGGAAGACCATCGCGCCCCAGGTGATGACCGTGACGTCGTCCCCTTCGTTCAGAACCTTGGCCTTGCCGATCTCGACCGTGTACTCCTCCGTCGGCACCTCCTCGCGGAAGCTGCGGTACACCCGCTTCGGCTCGAAGAAGATCACCGGATCCGGATCGCGGATCGCCGCGATCAGCAGCCCCTTGGCGTCGTACGGCCGGCTTGGCATCACCACCTTCAGGCCCTGCGTGTGCGCGTAGATCGCCTCCGGGGAGTCGCTGTGAAGCTCCGGCGCGTGGATTCCCCCGCCGACCGGCACGCGCACCGTGAGCGGGCAGGTCAGCGCCGAGCGGTTGCGGGCGCGGCAGCGCGCCGCCTGGTTCACGAGCTGGTCGTATGCCGGGCCGAGAAACCCTTCGAACTGGATCTCCGGAACCGGCCGCATCCCCGCCTGCGCGAGCCCGACCGCGGTTCCCATGATGCCGCCTTCGGACAGGGGCGTATCGACGACGCGATCCTCGCCGAAGCGCTTCTGGAGCCCGTCGGTGACGCGGAAGACCCCGCCGTTCAGACCGATGTCCTCCCCGAGGAGGATCACCCGGTCGTCCTTCTCCATCTCCTGTGCGAGGGCGAGATTGATCGCCTCCACCATGTTCATCTGGGGCATGTGGATCTCCAGTAACCGTGTGATTGAGGCAGCATCGGACGGGCTGGAAGCCCTTGCCACGCGGGTCCGGCGCCTTCTATGACTCGCGAATCTCGCTTATCGGGACCCGACAAGATCTTCGGTTGGATCCTTCAGCCGTTCCTGCGCCGGCTGCTGCACGAGCGTGGCGGTGCACATCGTGTCCCGCTGGATCTGGAGGTCGGCCGGGAGCTCGGCGTACGCATGGTCGAACATGTCCGCCGGCGTCGGCTTCTCGATCGATGTCGCGGCGGGGATGACCTCGCGGACAATCTTCTTGGCCCGCTCGGCGGCCTCGGCCTGCTTCGACTCATCCCAGAGCCCCTTGGCAGTGAGGTACTTGCCGATGCGAACCAGCGGATCCTGGCGCCTGGCCCGCTCGACCTCCTCCGGCGGGCGATAGCGGCTGGCATCGTCGGCGGTGGTGTGATCCGCGAGGCGGTAAGTCAATGCCTCGACGAAGCCCGGCCCCTTGCCCTCGCGCGCATTCTGCACCATGTCGCGGCACGCCTTGACCATCGCGAAGATGTCGTTGCCGTCGACCTGTATCGTGGGCATGCCATAGGCCAGGGCCTTCTGCGCGAAGGTCTCGCTGGCCGACTGCTTGGTCGTGGGCACACTGATCGCCCACCCGTTGTTCTGGCAGACGAAGACGGCCGGGGCCTTCAGCACGCTGGCGAAGTTCATTCCCTCGTGGAAGTCTCCCTCGCTGGTGGCGCCGTCCCCGAAGAAGACCATGGCGACCTTGTCGGTGCCGTTCTTCTTGTTCTGGAGCTTGAAGGCCCACGCCCACCCGGCGGCGTGCAGGCACTGGGCGCCGATCTCCACGCAGATGGGGCTGACGTGGTACTGGTTTGGGTCGATCTGGTTGCCGCGCTCGTCTCCCATCCAGTGCAGCAGCACGTAGTGCATCGGCAGCCCGTGCTGGAAGAGGGCGGCGTTCTCCCGGTAGCTGGGGAGGATGTGGTCATGCCCCTTCCGGAGCGCGGCGGCGGCGCCGAAGGCGACGGCCTCCTGCCCCTTGTTCTGCGGGAAGGTGCCCATGCGCCCGGAGCGCTGCAGCTTGAAGGCGGCGTCGTCCAGCTCGCGGGCGACGATCATGTCGCGGTACATCTCGACGAGGCGCTCGTCCGTGAGGACGTCGCGCACGTCGGCGGCCAGCTCCTCGTTGAGGCGGCCTTCCTCGTCCATGATCTGGAGATACTTGATCTCCGCCTGGTACACGGTCTTGAGCATGCCAGTCTCCGGTTTGGAAGTAGCCGGGTTGCCGTTGACGTCGGCGGCGCGGGCGGCGGAGTTTCGCCGGGGAGGCGGCTTCGTTCCGGACTTGTGATTCTGCCGGGCGTTCTTTCGTGCGGGGCTTTTCTTTCGGGCTCGGCTCACGTTTCACGCTCCGGGGTAAGGGCGCAGGACAAGCGTTCGACGGGTCACTCCCCGGCGAACAGCTTAACCGGATTCACGAACTGCTGCCGACTCCCACCTCGTCGCGCGGGCGGTGCCCGTCGGCGAAGTTGGCGGCGTCGGGCTGGTGGACCCCACCGTGCCGGTCGACGGTGCGGTTGGCCTCGGCTTCGTTGACCGGGTCGGAAAGGACCTCGGTCGCTTCGTCGTTGACGCCCGGGAACTGCTTGATCCCGCGCTGGCGGAGCGGCCGGCCCGTCCCGGCGGCGTTGGGCGACTTTTCCGGCATCACGTACCGGCTGTTGGGGATCGTCTCCATCCACGCCAGGGCGTCGTCGGCGGCCCGGCGCATGGACTCGTCGGCGTTGTTGTACAGCCCGTTGTAGCAGGCGTGGATCTCCTGCTGGGCCAGGTCCATGAAGTGCTCGGCGGCGGCCCGCTCGGCCTTGGCCTGCACGAGCGGCCGGGTGTCCGGCTCCCGCGTCTGCTTGTCGAGCCGGCTGAGGGTGCACGCCCAGGCGTGGAGCCACATGGCGGCGTCGGCCAGGCGCGCCTGCACGACCTGCCGCGTCACGATCTTCTCCTCCTCGCGCTTGGCGGCCAGCTTGAACTCGTGCGAGTGCTGCCGGACGGCCAGGGAGAGCTTGTGGGCCCAGTTGGCGTTGGAGGCGTGGACGTTCGGAGGCGACGGAGCGCGGCGGCGGACACCGGCGTAGAGCTCGGTTGCCAGGGGCAGCCCGGCGCGCATCATCGTGGGGTTGAGGCCGTTGCGGAAGAGCTTGCGGAGGTTGGCGCCCATGCCCCCCTCGCGATCCCAGGCCAGGGCGTCCTTCACGCCGAGCATCGTCTCCGCCAGGTCCTTGCCGCCGTAGGCGAAGATGTAACTCTGCATCACCTCGTTGGCGCCTTCGACGATGGTGTTGATGCGGCTGTCGCGGAAGATGCGCTCGACCTCGTTCTCCGTCATGTACCCTTCGCCCCCCATGATCTGGAGGGCGTCGTTGACCACGCGCCAGCCCATCTCGCTGTTGAAGACCTTGCAGACCGCCGTCTCGAGCTGGATGTCCTCGTCGTGCCGGTCGAGCATCCCGGTGGTCATGTAGAGCACCGCGTCCATGGCGTAGGTGTACGCCATCATCCGCGCGATCTTCTGGCGCACGAGCTCGAAGTCGGCCAGCGGACGCTGGAACTGGTACCGCGTCTGACCCCACTTGATTCCCTGCTCCATCGCCCGCCGGGCCCCGCCGAGCATGCCGGCCGACAGCGTGCATCGTCCGTAGTTCAGGCAGGTGAGGGCGACGTTGAGCCCCTTGCCTTCTTTGTGGAGCAGGTTTTCCTTGGGAACCTTGACGTTGTTGAAGCGGATGCGCGCCTGCCAGGTGCCGCGGATGCCGCACTTGCTCCGGTTCTTCTGGAAGATGTCGATCCCCGGCATGTCCGGCGTGCAGACCAGCGCCGTCACGCGCTCCTTGCCGTCGGGCATCTTCTGCTTCGCCATCACCGTGAAGAGCCCCGAGAGCGCGCCGCTCGTGCTCCACTTCTTCTCGCCGTTCAGGATGAAGTGCTCGCCGTCGGCGGACTTCTCGCAGGTCGTCTCCTGCCCGCCGGCGTCGCAGCCGACGTTGGGCTCCGAGAGGCAGAACGCGCTCAGGTGATCCTGCGCCAGGTGGGGGAGCCACCGCCGCTTCTGCTCCTCCGTGCCGAACAGCATCACGGCCTTGCAGCCGATGCTCTGGTGCGCGCTGACGAGCACCGCCGTGCTGCCGCAGTAACTCCCGATCCGCTCGAGGACGCGGTTGTAGCTGGTGATCCCGAAGCCGCCCCCGCCGTATTCCTTCGCGATCGTCATCCCCAAGACGCCCAGGTCAAAAAGCTTGCGGATGACCCACTCGGGGATCTCCTGTCCCTGGTCGATCTCGATCGACGGATGCTCGTTGGCGAGGTAGGTATCGAGCCTGGCCAGGAGTTCGTCGCAACGCTTCTTCTCCTCCTCGTCGTACCTGGGGTAGGGGAAGAGAAGGTCGTTGCGCAGGCCGCCCCAGAAGAGGGTCTTGATCGCCCCCAGCGTGTCCGGCTGCGTGCCGAGCAGGGCCTCGGCGTCGGCGATCATCTGGCGATCCTTCTCGGACACGCCCTTCATGGTCTTCAGGTCGGCTGCCATCAGGAGTACCTCCGCGGCGGGCTCGGGACGTTGGGGTCTGGCGTCGGAAATCGGCGGCGCGGGGCCTCGGGAGGCCCACTCGCGAGGGCCGAAAGCCCCCGCCCGCCGGTGGAAGTTCGCCGGATGAGGCGGGAATTCCACTTCTACGGATCAGCGTCCATTATATCGCACGGCCCGCAAGGGCTCAAATCCCCGGCTTTCACTGCCGGTGTGACAGGCCAGTACGGGCTCCGGGCTAGCGTCCGGCGTCCAGGAAGCTCTGGAGGTCGGCTTCGTTCACGGTCGGCTCCCCGCCGACGACGTTGTCGAGCTTGCCGGCCTTCATCCAGGCCTCCAGCTCGTCCACCAGGCTGAAGAGGTGGTCGAAGCTGTCCACGATGAACAGCAGCGGCTGGTAGTGGTCGATCTCGAAGTACTGGTTGATCACCCATTCCAGCTGGATCGGGTAGCGCTGCACCAGCGGGCTCTCGATGCAGTGCTCGATCTCCCCGTAGCTCGAGAGCAGGCCGCTGCCGTAGACCTTCAGCGTCTCGCTGCCGGGTTTGTCGCGCATCAGCCCGAACTCGATGGTGAACCAGAAGAAGCGGGCCATCGCCTTGATGATGCTCTCCACCCGGTGCAGTTGCTCCTGGGAGTCGGCGATGTTCGCCACGTGCTCGCTGGCGGCCTTGGCGACCTCGCCGAACCGCACCAGCGTGTCGGCGAACGCCTTGTCGGTGTGCATCGGCACGTGGCCGGCGATGTCGTGGAAGATGTCCGGCTCGGGCAGGTAGTCGATCTTCCGGCCGTCGCGGATGGTGATGGTCGTGGGGAAGTCGCGGTTGCGCAGGCAGTCGAAGAAGAGGTATGCCGGCACGTACCCGCTGACCGCCTTGGCCTTGAAGCCCGTCAGGTTCGAGAGGAACTTGTTGACGTCCGAGAGGCGCGGCACGGCGTTCGGGTCGAGCATCAGGTTCTCGATCCCCTGCATGAACTTCCGGTTCGCGTACTTCTCCCAGCGCGGGCGCATGCGCGCAAAGAGCCGGCGCCACGTCTCGTGGTTCTCCTCGCTGTAGAGGTCGTACGGCTGCTGGATGTAGATCTCGCCGCCGGACTTGGCCTCCTCGATGAAGGACGCCTGGGTGGTCGTCAGGCCCTCCCCGGGCCTGTGTCCCTTTGGTGCGCTGTCGATCGTGGCGGTGGTCATTGGCAATCTCCGGTTGTAACAGCGGCGACCCGCCGCTGCTCAAGCCCTTCACTCCAGCCAGCTCGTGGCGTACTTCGGATCGTCGATCTTCAGGGCCTGCTTCGTGAGCCGCAACGGCCGCTCCGTGTCGAACATGACCGCCAGCTCCTCCGTGCGGTCGGCGTTCATGCTCTTCATGATCGTGCCCGGGTGCGGGCCGTGCGGGATGCCCGTGGGGTGAAGCGTCAGGCTTCCCTGCTCGATCCCCTTGCGGCTGCCGAACTCGCCACGGCAGTAGAAGAGCACCTCGTCGGCGTCCACGTTGCTGTGGACGTAGGGCACCTTGATCGCCTCCGGATGGTGATCCAGGTGGCGCGGGGCGAACGTGCACACGACGAAGCCGTCGCAGACGAACGTCGTCTGGAACGGCGGGGGGAGGTGGACCGTGCCCGTCAGCGGCTCGAAGTCCATCGCGTTGAAGGTGTACGGGAAGATGCGCCCGTCCCACCCGACGACGTCGAACGGGTGGTTCGCCAGCGTCATGAGCGTCAGCCGGCTCTTGTCCTTCACGAGGACGTCGGTGTCCTTCTCCTCGTCGATCGTGATGAGCTCGGTTGGCCCGTGGAAGTCGCGCTCGTAGTAGGGCGCGCCCATCTTGATCTGTCCGTCCGGGTTCAGGTAGGGCGGGGGAACGCGGTACTGCCCCTTCGCCTCCAGCACCAGGTGATCCTCACGCCGGATGTCGTCCGGAACGAAACGGTAAGTCGTCCCCCGCGGCACCACGATGTAGTCCAGCTCGCGGTAGGGGAGCTTGCCGTACTGGCTCTCGAAGACGCCACGGCCGTTGAAGATGAAGATCAGCTCGTCCGCCGCCCCGTTGCGGTAGAGGACGTCCTGCTCCTTCTCCGGCTTGCACCGGTAGGCGGTCAGGTCCTCGTTGAAGAGCAGCGGCACGCGTCCGCGGATCGGGTCGCCCCAGCGCGGCATGTCCTGCGACCGCAGGTGATGATGCCGCAGCGGCAGCTCCTCCGCCGGCGTGCAGTCGAACTGTCCGGCGAGCTTGTAGGACTTGATCCGCGTCGGCGGACGCAGGTGATACATGATGGAGTAGGCCCGGTCGAAGCCCGCCGTGGTGACGACGTGCTCGTAGTGCAGCGCCTCCCCCTTGAAGCTCCTGCCTGCCTCGCGCGGCAGCTTGATGTGCCGCTTCCGGGGAACCTCGCCCATCTTCTGGTAGAACGTCGCGGACATCGGTCGTCTCCTGTTGCGGCCCTGAACGGGGCCATCACGATTATAACGCCTCGCCCCCCACCCGGCCGCGCCCCAATGGATCAGCTCTCGACGGGCGCGGTCGTCGCCGCCGGCGCGGGGACGTAGTTCTCCGGCCTCAGGTGCTCGAGCAGGAAGAGCCACATCGCGGCCGGATCCGATCCGTCGTCCTTCGCCTGGAGCACGTTCTCCACGCCCGCCGCGTCCAGCTTCTCCTTCAGGATCACCCCGAACTCCGGATGGTGAATCGAGAGGTTCCCGTCCGCGTTCTCCGGCAGGGGCGTGCCCCCGAGCGGGAAGCCATAGAGCATGAAGGTCGGCGGATCGTCGGGCGAGACGTGCGTGATCGGGCTGGCGTCCGCCACGAGCTTCCGCTTCGCCTCGTCCGTCCGCAGCTGGTCGATCGACTCCACGCCGAAGAACGGCAGCAGGGCGGGGTGGATCTGCGGGTTGCCGCCGACGCGCTTCAGGATCAGATCCGGGTCGAGCGTCGTCGGCCCGCCCATCGGGATGATGCACGTCACCCGCGTCGACTGGCGCGCGACGGGATCCTCCGAGTCTGGGTCCGCCATGTCGTCCCGGTAGGCGATCCACATGCTCATCACCGCGCCCGCCGACCCGCCTGTCAGCGCGATCCGGTCCGGATCGATGTTCCACTCCGCGGCCTTGCTCCTGACGAACTGCACCACCCGCGCCCCATCCTCCATCGGCGCGGGATAGGACGCCGCATCCGCGTGCCCGCGCGTGAAGCGGTAGTTGGCGGAGATGACGGTAATCCCGTTGCGAATGAACGGCGCCGCCCCGATCGGCCGCTTGTCACCCATGACCCAACCCCCGCCGTGGAAGTGGATCAGCACCGGGGCGGGCGCCTTCGTCTCCGCCTGGTAGACGTCGAGCACGTTGCGGTCGTGCGGGCCGTAGCGCACGTCCGCGTGCGTCGGCTCGATCACCGCCCCGTCCTGCGCGAGGGCGGCATGGGCAAAGAGCAGGGAGATCAGCAGGCCGAGCGTCGCGGGGAGTCTGGGGCTCATGCGCCGCAGGATAACCGGCTGCGGCGGTGTGAATCGTGCGGAAAGTATGGCGGGGGCAGATGGTTCGCGCCTGGGGGTCATTCCCGGACCCTCGGCGGTCGCGCCGCAGCTCCGGTCGGTCCGGCGAGCAAGCCGGTCCTTCCGGTTGGCTAGACGGAAGGACCGGTTGGCTAGACGGAAGGACCGGCTAGCGCTCCGGACCGGTCGAATTGGGTTTTGGCCGAGATCACTTCTCCTCGTGTGAAGCTGCACAGTTCTCGGACTTCCACCACGCCTTTCCGCACCGCATTTGGCGCTGCGGGCATGTCCATAGGATCGAGCGAGCTACACCACCACGCCCCCACCCCTATCCACCGGAGGCTCACATGAACTATTCCCGGACCATCCTGCCCGAGTTCGACCACGAGATGGCCAACACGCGCAAGGTGCTGGAGCGCGTGCCCGAGGACAAGCTCGACTGGAAGCCCACGCCCACCAGCCAGACCATCGAGTGGAACGCCGCCCACATCGCGGCGATCCCGCACTGGGGTTCGGTGATCCTCTCCCAGCCCGAGTTCAACTTCGCCACCGCCCAACGCCCCGAGCCGCCGAAGGGCAGGGAGCAGATCCTGGCGACTTTCGACAAGAACGTCGCCGACCTGCGCCAGGCGCTCTCGAACGCCAGGGACGAGCACGTCAGCCAGCACTGGACGCTGCGCGCCGGCGACGATGTGATCTTCACGCTGCCGCGCCACGCGGCGATCCGGGCGATGGTGATGAGCCACACGATCCACCACCGCGCGATGCTGATCATGAACCTGCGCCTCAACGGCATCAAGGCCCCCGGCATGTACGGCCCGGGGGATGAGTGACACCCGGTCGAGCGACGCCAGATGTGGGCTCTCAAACGCCTCTCCCTCCGGGAGAGGTGCCGAGCGCAGCGAGGCGGAGAGGGCGGTGTACGGAAGACTTGAGAATGTTCTGCCCGATCGCGACGCGCGAAGCGTGCGATCACCACTCGCTCACATCGCGCCCGCAATGCCGCGCGATGTCGCGCAGAACGGACTCCAGATCGCCAAGCACGTCGTCATGGTTGTACCGGACGACCTGGTATCCCTGCTCCTTCAGGTACAGCGTCCGCCGCGCGTCGTAGTCGAATGTACCATCATGCGACTGACCATCGAGCTCGATCGCGAGCCGGTGCTCGTCGTTCAGGAAGTCTGTGATGAACGGCCCGACAGGCGCCTGGCGGCGAAACTTCAACCCCGCAAGCCTCCGCGCCTTCAGCCGGCTCCATAGCAGGCGCTCGGGAAAGCTCATCTCCTTCCGCAACGCGCGCGCCCGATCACGTGTCTGCGGATTCGTGGGGCGAGGCATGAAACAAGTTTACCGGCGGGCTCGAGCGCGGATAAGCGAGCCGCAGACCGCCCTCTCCGCCTCGCTCGCAAGCTCGCTCGGCACCTCTCCCGGAGGGAGAGGCGTCGCCCGCGTCGCGTCCCGACCTACAGGGTGAGCCACACGATCCACCACCGCGCGATGCTGATCATGAACCTGCGCCTCAACGGCATCAAGGCCCCCGGCATGTACGGCCCGGGGGATGAGTGACACCC
>JAEZED010000091.1 GCA_023417885.1 Planctomycetota bacterium | reverse complement strand
GCTTCCACCAGCACCCGCTCGGGCCTCGCCTGCGGGAGAATGAACATCGGCTCCTCCGCCGGCGCGGGGCGGCAGAGGCGGACGGGCGGGGCGGGGAGGAGCAGGGGCTTCCTGATGAGCGCGGCCTTTTCCGCGGCAAGCTCCGCCTGCCGTGCGGCGAAGCGCTCGGCCTGGGCGGCGCAAGCCGCCTTGGCGGCCTGCCGCTGGGCGCGGCGCTGGGCGTTGTAGGCGGCGACGCGATCGGGGTGGCGCCTGCGGTAGGCGGCGACGCGCTCCTTGCCGCTCGCCGGCATGACCGGCACGCACTGAACTCTGCCCTCCGAGTCCCACTGAAAACCGATGCGTCGCATGGTCGTGGTATCGACAGGCGGCGCGGCGTGCGTTAGCGCCGCGCGGCGGTGGCGATAAAGGAGGGGCAGGCGCTGCTGATGAGGCGGTCGGTGAGCGAGGAAACGTCCGGATGCGCAAGCGCCCGGCCCAATTGCGTGCCTGTGGCGTAACGTGGCAGCGCTCCGGCGTAACGTTTCGTCGACGTGGCGTAACGTTGCATCGCTTCGGCGTAACGAATCAGGCCTGCGGCGTAACGAATATCGCATGAAACGTTACGCCAGATCGATCAAACGTTACACCACGTCGCTGAAAAGTTACGCCACAGCGATGAAATGTTACGCCGGAACGACGCTCCGTTACGCCACCAGGGTGCCAGGTTACGCCACCAGCCTGCCAGGTTACGCCGGCAAGGTGAGAGGTTACGCCACCGGCTGCAAACCCGGGCGTGAACAGTGCATGGAGGCGTTTTCCGGCTGACCCGAGGCGCCAGACCGCTTCATCCGATGCGGATGCGCGTCACGCCACGCGGCGGCCAGGGTCGTCGCGGTAAAACCTCGGATCTCGCTCGGCGAGGCGTAGACGCCGACCCAGTGGCGCGCCTCGAGATTCCGCGGCTGTTCGTCGAACCTTGCCTTGCCGCGGCATCCGGCGAGCAGGAGCGTCGCGGTCAGGGCGAACAGGCCGATCTGGTGGAGGCGGCGGGGCATGACGATGGCGATCCGAGATGGGGTAGGCCGGCGCAAGTGCAGGCTACCTTCCTGCCCCGGCGAGTTCCACCCGGTGCGGCTCCGGGGGCTCGGGACAAGCCTGCGGATCGCTTGACCGGGTTGTGGGCGGGCCTAAAGTTGCTTCCGCCGAACCGGCCACAGTTCGGCGCTGTAACAACCAGGCGCGGGTGTAGCTCAGTGGTAGAGCATCACGTTGCCAACGTGAGGGTCGTGGGTTCGAGTCCCATCACCCGCTTTAGCGGACAAGGCCCAGCCTCTTCGAGGCTGGGTTCTTTGCTTGGTGGTGCGGAATCATCTACGCGAGCGCCCGCTCGACGGCCTGCCAGTCCACGTCCACCACATCCAGGCGCGGGAGGTCGGTGTCCATCGCCTCCACGTACTTCTGCGCCGCGCCGGTGTTGAAGACGACCACGCGCTCGCCCGCCTTCACTTCGCCCGACCGCACCGCCCCCTCCAGCGCATCAAGGCATGCCGCCGTCTCGGGGCAGATCGCCAGGCCCTCGTCGGCGCTGGCCAGCCCCATCCAGTGGCGCAGGCGATCTTCGCTCGCCCGCAGCGCCTTCCCGCCGCTGGCGCGGACGGCGTCGAGGATCATGAAATCCCCCACGGCCTTCGGGACGCGCAGGCCGGATGCGATCGTGGCGGCGTTCTCGCGCGTCTCGGCGAAGCGCTGGCCGGCCTCGAACGCCCGGACGATCGGGTCGCAACCCTCCGACTGGCAGGCGTACATCCGCGGGCGGCGGTCGGAGGCGAGCCAGCCGAGCGCTGCCAACTCCTCGAAGGCCTTCCACATCCCGATGAGCCCTGTTCCGCCTCCGGTCGGATAGAAGATCGCATCCGGCAGTTCCCAGTCGAACTGCTCGGCCAGTTCGAGCCCCATCGTCTTCTTCCCCTCGAGCCGGTAGGGCTCCTTGAGCGTCGAGAAGTCGAACCAGCCGAAGCGGCCAGCCCCTTCCGCCACCAGACGGCCGCAGTCGTGGATCAGACCGTTCACCAGGAATGCCCGGGCCCCATACAGCGCCGCCTCGAGGCGGTTGACGACGGGCGTGTCCGCCGGCATGAAGACGACGCACTTCATGCCCGCGCGCGCCGCGTAGGCCGCCAGCGCCCCGCCGGCATTTCCTGCGGTCGGGGCGGCGGCGACGGTGACGCCCAGCTCGCGCGCCATCGTCACCGCCATGGCCATTCCGCGGGCCTTGAACGAGCCGGTCGGGAGGCGCGACTCGTCCTTGATGAAGAGATTCGTCAGTCCCAGTCGCCGTCCGAGCCGAGGGCAGGGGAGGATCGGGGTCATGCTTTCGCCGAGGGTGGCGCGGCCGTCCCACCGGGAGACGGGGAGCAGCTCGCGATAGCGCCACATCGTCGGCTCGCGGCGAGCAAGGTCCCCTCGCGATACAACCCTGCCGAGGGCGTCGAGGTCGTATCGAACCCAGAGCGGTCGGCCATCGTGGAGCGTCTGGAGGGTGTTGGCGGGGTACCTCGTGCCGTCGATGGCAGCCTCAAGGTGGGTGACGAAGGAAGTGCGGTCGATGTCGCCGGACATGGCCCCGATGGTAACGGCCCGGGCGCGGGCGGGTTCTCGACGGAGCGTTGAGGTGGTCTATAATCCGCACCGCCCTCCGGGGCGGACAACAAGGACTTCCCGTAGCTCAATTGGATAGAGCGTCGGCCTCCGGAGCCGAAGGTTAGAGGTTCGAGCCCTCTCGGGAAGGCTGATCGCCACCCCTCGCCGATCAGGCGGGGGGTTCGTTGTTACCAGGCAGAAGTCAGCCCAATGGTGAGGCTCGACGCCTCCGCCGCCCGAGGCCGTCGTCCTGCGCTCCCTCCCCCTCGTCCGAGAGGGTGCGACAGACGGTACCACCTCCGAACAAAAGAGAGTAGTTAGTCTTATGATCTGAAAGTAAGGAAGGAGTGCCCCAGCACTCGCCGATCCGCAGTACGGAGGTTCAGCGTGCCCACCATCCCCCTGTCGTTGCCCGTGCTGCCGAAGATGGGGCAACCGGCGTCCGAGACGACTCCCACGGAACCAGGAGCCTTCCGGCGTCTGTTCTGGCCCACCAGCACCTGGCGACCCGGCCCGCAGACCACGGACGGCCTCGAGCGGTTCAGCTACGACGACCAGATCGTCCGAATGTTCATGGTCGCCATGTACGGCTGGGCGATCGCCGCCTTCCTCTTCGGCATCGTCATCGCGCTGCTGCTCGTGCAGCCGTGGCTTAGTCTGGACCTGCCGTTCCTGACGTTCGGCCGGCTGCGTCCGCTTCACACCAACGCCGCGATCTTCGCCTTCGCGGGGAACGCGATCTTCGCGGGCGTCTACTACTCGACGCAGCGGCTCTGCAAGGCGCGGATGTGGAGCGACACGCTGAGCCGGCTCCACTTCTGGGGCTGGCAGCTCATCATCGTGGCCGCGGCGCTGACACTGCCGTTCGGCATCACCCAGAGCAAGGAGTACGCGGAGCTGGAGTGGCCGATCGACGTGATGATCGCCCTCGTCTGGGTCGGGTTCTTCGGTGTGAACTTCTTCATGACGCTGGTCAGGCGTCGCGAGCGGCACATGTACGTGGCGCTCTGGTTCTACATCGCCACGATCGTCACCGTCGCCTTCCTGCACGTCTTCAACAACCTGGTCGTGCCCGCCGGTCTCTTCAAGAGCTATCCGATCTACGCCGGCGTGCAGGACGCGATGATGCAGTGGTGGTACGGGCACAACGCCGTCGCCTTCTTCCTCACCACGCCGTTCCTGGGGCTGATGTACTACTTCCTGCCCAAGGCGGCGCAGCGCCCGGTCTTCAGCTATCGCCTCTCGATCATCCACTTCTGGTCGCTGGTCTTCATCTACATCTGGGCCGGCCCGCACCACCTGCACTACACCAGCGTCCCCGAATGGGCCAGCACGCTCGGGATGGTCTTTTCCCTGATGCTCTGGATGCCCAGCTGGGGCGGCGGGATCAACGGCCTGCTCACCCTCCGCGGCGCCTGGCACAAGGTGACGGCGGACCCGGTGCTGAAGTTCTTCGTCGTCGGCATCACCTTCTACATGATGGCGACCTTCGAGGGGCCGATGCTCTCGATCAAGAGCGTCAACGCCCTCTCCCACTACACCGACTGGACCATCGCACACGTCCATGCCGGCGCGCTGGGTTGGAACGGCTTCCTCGCCTTCGGGATGATGTACTGGCTGGCCCCGCGGCTCTTCCAGACCGGCAACGGCAGCGGCGAGCCGGGCAGGATGTGGAGCACCAGGCTCGCCAATGCCCACTTCTGGCTGGGCACCGCCGGCATCCTGCTCTACATCGTTCCGATCTACGTCGCCGGCCTTACGCAAGGGCTGATGTGGCAGGCGATGACGCCCGAGGGGCAACTGGCGTATCCCGATTTCGTCGAGACCGTGCGGGCCATCATCCCCCACTGGTGGCTGCGCGTGCTGGGCGGAAGCCTCTACCTCGGCGGCGCCATCCTCGGCGGGTACAACCTCTACCGCACCTGGCAGCAGCGCCCCGCGAAGTACGACGAGCCGACCATCGCCGCGGCCCCGCTGGCGCGGGAATACCACGGCGACCCTGTCAAGCCGCGCAGCCGGTGGCACGGCGACCATACCGTCGCCGACGCCGCCAAGAAGTGGGATGTCTTCGCCACGATGTGGTGGCACCGGAAGTGGGAGCGCCTGCCGGTGAAGTTCACCGTGCTGACGTGCGTGGCCGTCGGCGCCGCTTCGCTGCTGGAGCTGGTTCCGAGTTTCGTGATCCGCTCGAACGTTCCCACGATCGGCACGGTCGAGCCGTACAGCCCGCTCGAGCTCGCCGGGCGCGACATCTACGTCGGCGAGGGGTGCTACAACTGCCACTCCCAGCAGATCCGCCCGATCCTGGCCGAGACGAAGCGATACGGCGCCTACAGCCGGGCCGGGGAGCACGTTTACGACCACCCGTTCCAGTGGGGCAGCCGCCGCATCGGTCCTGACCTGGCGCGCGAGGGGGGCAAGCAGAGCCATCTCTGGCACGTGCTCCACTTCGAGAGCGCGACGCAGGTGACGCCGGGCAGTGTGATGCCGAGCTACAAGCACCTGCTCAGCGACAAGCTCGACTTCGACTCGATCCCGCTCCGCGTCAAGGCGAATCGCGCCGTCGGCGTCCCGTACGACGACCTTGCGGTCATGACCGCCCGCGAGGACGCCGAGGCCCAGGCGCGCAAGATCGCCGACGAGATCGTCCAGCAGGGCGGCCCCGACGGGCTCGAGGACAAGGAGGTCGTCGCGCTCATCGCCTACCTCCAGCGCCTCGGCGTGGACTACCAGAAGCAGTTTGACCAGCCCCCGGCCAACGCGGCCGACGCTGAAGGAGGTGCACAGTGATCAGGGAAGCGATCCAAATGCTCGACCTCGCCCTGTTTGGCGAGATCGCCCTGGTGATCTTCGTGGGCGTGTTCATTCTCTGGACGGTCTGGGCCATGCGGCAGTCGCGCCAGCGCGTGCGGCGGTGGGCGATCATTCCGCTGGACGACGGCCATGCCGAGCCCGTTCGCGTGCCTTCCCGCGAGGAAGGAGGAGTCCGATGATCCGTTCCTCCAACGAGAAGTTGATCGAAGCCGAACCGGAGCTCCGGCGCGAGCCGGCGGAGCTGGAGCCGAACGAGTTCGAAGCGGCGCCGCCGGCCGACGAGGAGGATTTCGTTCCCTCGCAGGCCGCCGAAGCGATCAGCGATGCGATCGGCGGGAAGGCGGCCGCCGACCTGCTCACTGGGCACGACTACGACGGCATCATGGAGTACGACAACCCGATGCCGGGCTGGTGGTCGTGGCTCTTCGTCGCCACGATCGTCTTCGGCGTCGCCTACGGGTTCGTCTCGCTCGTGCAGCAGGAGGAGTGGGGCGCGCGCTCCGCCTACGTGCAGGCGGAGGCGGCGGAGCAGATGCGCCAGCTCGGCGAGCTGGGCGTGCTGGAGCCGAACCGGGAGACATTCGAGAAGTTTGGCGAGGGGGTGCGTGCCAACTTCGGCAAGCGCGTCTTCGCCACCAACTGCGCGAGCTGTCACGGCGCCAGTGGCCAGGGGAGCCTCACCGCCCCGAACCTGACGGATGACCACTACATCAACGTCCGCACGATTGAGGACATCTACGACGTCGTCGCCAACGGCCGCAAGAACGGTGCGATGCCAGCGTGGAAGAACCGCCTCTCGGGCAACGACGTGATCCTGGTCACGAGTTACGTGGCGAGCCTCAAGGGCACGAACGTGGCCGGCGGCAAGGCGCCAGAGGGCCAGGAGCTCAAGGAAGGCCTGTAACCGAGGGTTCGCAACGCCGTGACGACCACCACCGAACATCCCGCGACGCGGCGCGCCAAGCGCGTGAGCCTCCCGCAAGTGGTCTCGCGCGGCGATCGGCCGGTCTACACGACCGACGAGTCGCAGCTGCTGCGCCCGGAGGAGCACGTGCTGGCGACGCTGGAGGCGGACGGCCGGCGCCGGTGGATCTGGCCGAAGCTGGCGCGCGGCTTCTGGTGGCGTCGCCGGGCGATCGTGGGTTGGGGCCTGATCGTGCTGTTCGTGTCGTTGCCGTGGATCCGGATCGCCGGCAAGCCCGCGATCCTGCTGGACATCGCCAACCACCAGTTCACCTTCTTCGGCGTCACGTTTCTCCCGACCGACACGGTGCTGCTGGCGCTGTTCATGCTCGGGCTGTTCCTGACGATCTTCTTCGCCACCGCCGTCTTCGGGCGCGCCTGGTGCGGGTGGGCCTGCCCCCAGACGGTCTACATGGAGTTCGTCTTCCGCCCGCTGGAGCGCTTCTTCCTCGGCACCACGGGCAGGGGGGGCAAGCCGAAGAACGCCGCCCCCTGGCGCCGGGCGCTGATGTACGCCGCCTATCTCGTCCTCTGCCTCGGCCTTGCCAACACCTTCCTCGCCTACTTCGTCGGCACCGACAGTCTCGTCCGCTGGATGACCGGATCGCCGTTCGATCACTTCGGCGGCTTCACGCTGGTGATGTTCGTCACCGGCCTGATGATGTTCGACTTCGCGTTCTTCCGGGAGCAGATGTGCCACATCGCCTGCCCCTACGGGCGCTTCCAGAGCGTCCTGCTGGACCGCGGCTCCCTCATCGTCAGCTACGACGCCGAACGCGGCGAGCCGCGCGGCAAGAAGCGCAAGGGGGACGAGAACACCGGCGACTGCGTCGATTGCAGCATGTGCGTCCAGGTCTGCCCCATGGGCATCGACATCCGCAACGGTCTCCAGATGGAGTGCATCCACTGCACCCAGTGCATCGACGCCTGCGACGCCGTCATGACAAAGCTCGGACGCGAGCTCGGGCTCATCGGCTACGCCTCTCAGGCAGGCCGCGAGCAGGCCGCGCAGCCGCAGGCCACGCCGAAGCGCTGGTGGGCCAGGCCGCGCGTGCTGCTCTATCCGCTGGGCATCCTGGTCGTCTTCGGTCTCTTCGCCTTCAACCTGGGCAGCCAGAGCTCGATGGACGTCACCGTGCTGCGCTCGCTGGGGCAGCCGTTCGGCGTCACCGACGATGGACGCGTCCGCAACTCGCTTCGCATCAAGGTTGTCAACCGCAGCGACGCGCCGCGTGAGTATGCCGTCACCACGCCCGACGCCCGGCTCGAGCTCGTCACCGGAGCCGCGCTTCGCCTCGAGCCGGGCGCGTCGGCCACTTACAC
>JAEZED010000089.1 GCA_023417885.1 Planctomycetota bacterium | reverse complement strand
GTGAGCGTGGAGTGCCCCTGCTCGTCGAGGATCTCCTGGGCCCGGTCTTCCGGCTCTTCGATTCCCTTGATGTTCACATCCTCGCCGCGCAGGCTGACGGTGCCGGTCCACTGGTCGGTGAAGCGCTTGCCGAAGCTGATGCGGTCGCCGATGCGGATTTCGTCGTAATCCTCGCGCACCCGGGTGCGGTAGTAGAGCTCGTTGCTGAAGCTGTAGTTCTGGTCAAAGAGGAAGGGCTCGCCGAAGAAGATCGAGGCGTTGGAGAACTGGTCCCCCGGCTCGATCGCCACGCGCAGGGTCTGCCCGGCGCCGGTGAAGGCGCGGTCGGAGAAGACGTCGCTCCAGGAGGCCGGCCAGTTGGCGATGTCGAAGTTGCGCTGGGTGTAGGCGATCTGCCCGGCCACGCCGCCGTTGGAGTTGACGCCCGCGCCGATGTTGAACTGCGCGGTGCGCCCCTCGGTCACCTCCTCCAGCACGTCCCGGGTGTCGGGCGAATCGCCGATGGGGGTCGCCTGCACGCGCGTGAAGTAGGGACGCTGCCGCAGACGCTCCAGCCCATCCTGCACCGCCGCCGAGTCATACAGCTCCCCCGACACCATGCGCATCTCGCGCAGCACCAGCTTGTCCATCGACTTGCTGTTCCCCTTGACAATCACCCGCCCCAGCCGGAAGGGCTTGCCCTCGGCGATGTCGTACACCAGGTCCACGGTCCCGGGCTCGCTCTGGAAGACCTGGGTGGGGCGGATGCGCAGGTAGTCCGGGTTCTCGCTCTCGGGCTGGTAGACGAACCCGAACGGGCTGTACGCCTTGACGATCTGCCGGATGTCGCGCTGCACCACGTCGTTGTCGTAATACTCGCCTTCGACCAGGTTCAGGTTCTGCCGCAGGTCCGCCTCGGCGACGCTGGCGTTCCCCTGGAAGCGGATGTTCCGCACCTGGTAGCGCGGTCCCTCGTCGATCACGAAGTTGACCTGGATTTCGGTCTGGTCCGGCGAGACGATGATCTTGCGCCCGACCTTCACGTCGAAGAACCCCTTGTCGATGTAGAACCGGCGCAGGCTTGCCACGTCGTCATCCACCTGCTCGGGGTCGTAGGTGCCGGCGCGGAAGATCCAGATCCAGGAGCGCGTCTTGACCTGGTCGAGCAGCCGTCCCTTGGTGAAGGACTTGCGCCCCATGAAGTCCACCTTGCGGACGCGCACCTCGGGGCCTTCGGTGATCTCAAAGACGAGTTCCCCGCGCTCGGTGAGCGGCTCGGGCGGCACGGTCACGTGGGCGTAGGGAAAGTTCTTGTCCCGGTAGAGCGTCTCGATCGCCTGCTGCGCGATGGCGATGCGGAACCGGTCGATCGCCTGCCCCGGGGCGATGTCGATCGAATCCTGCAGCGTGCGCGTGTCGATCTTCCGGTTCCCCTTGAACGCCAGCGAGGTGACCTGCTTCTGCTCGGTCACCACGTAGACCACCACCACCCCGGTCTGGGTCGGCTCGACCTTAGCCTCGACGTTGGCGAAGGTGCGCAAATCGAAGATCCGCTTGATGTCCTCTTCCACCGTCGTGGGCTCAAACGGTTCCCCCTCGCGCGTGCGCACCACGTTGAGGATCACCGACGGCGACACCTGCACGTTGCCGGCGATGCGCACCGCCTCCACGCGCCGGCCGCGCAGTTCCGGCGCGACCTGCAGCACCCGCGCCGGCGGGGCGGCCGCCTCGATCCCCGGCTGCGTCGCCGCCGATTCCCCCGTCTGCCCGTACACCCCCACCGGCATGCACGCCCCGGCGATGATCAGCGCGGCCAGGTGCCGCTTCATCAACGGCAGGGGGGTCCTCGTCTTCGCTTGGTCGTTCACCGCGGCCGGTCCCTGGGTAGGTGCCCTTGAAGCATCACCCGCCCCCGCTTCCCGGAGGCCAGGTGGCCGAGCAGTCTAGCCGAAGCCTCCCCTAAGTCAAAAGCCTGCCAGTCTTTGACGCACACCCTTCGGGTTCTGCACGTGCCGCCCCCGGCCCCTCCGCCCCGCCCCGGCCGATCACCCGATGTGCGCCTTCTTCTTCCGCCCCGACAGGTAGCTCTCCATCACGCACGATGCCAGCTCCCCCGACGCGGTGTAAAACGCCACCCCCTTGGTCAGCCGGGTGAGCTGGTCCACGAAGCTGACCCAGTCCATCCCCCAGTAGTCCTCGATCAGGGCGAACGTCGCGATCCGGCACCCTTCGCGCACCGCCAGTACCGCCTCCTTCAGCGTCGCCACCGTGGATCGCTCATCCGGGGGATAGAGCAGGTAGACATGCTCTCCCTCCAGGTGCGCCGTCGGCTGTCCGTCGGTGATGATGAAGATCTGCTTGTTCTCGCTGGTCCGCCGCTTGAGGATGCGGCGGGCGGTCTGGAGGCCCATGTGCAGATTGGTGAAGTGCTGCGGAGCGCGGTCGATCTTCTCGATCGGCACGCGCAGTCGCACCTGGTAGTCGTAGATGGTGACCGGCTTGGGCATGGCTAGCGGCAGGGCCGACTCGGGGATGCGCTCCGCGCCGCTGTAGAAGCCGACGAAGTCGATCGTGTCCTGCGGAAACCTTCCCCGCACCAGCGCCTGCATGGCCATCGCGACCTTCTTGGCCGACAGGAAGCGTCCGTAGCGCATCATGCTGCCGCTCATGTCCAGCAGCACGACCGTGCTGCACGAGGTGACGCCCTCGTGCAGGTGCAGCTCCATGTCGCGCTCGTCGAACCGCATCCGGCCGCCCGACTTGAAGTCGGGCAGGCCGTGGCGGTGGATCGCGTTGTGAAGCGTCCTGTGAAGATCGAGTTCGCTGACCGGATCGCCGAACTGGTACGGCTTGGTGCCGTCAACCCGCTCGCCGCCCTGGCCGGGCGTCGTCCGCTCGTGCCCCTCGCGCCGGCCGCGGCTGAGGTTGGCGAAAACTTCCATCAGCGCCTTCTGCTGCATGCCGGTGATGGCCCGCGGCGTCAGGCGGAGCTTCCCCTGGCCGTCCTTCTCGAGCATGCCCTCCTGGAGCATCTGCTCGATCATCTCGTTGATCTCGTCGTTGTCCCCCCGCTCGAGCATGTGCTGGAGGGCGTCCAGCGCGTCCTCGCCGTGCCGCAGGATCATGTTCATCAGCTGGTCGAAGCCGAACAGCTTGTCCTGCGTCGGGAACTCCTGCCCGTCGTACTCGCCGTAGTAGTACTTCACGACCCGATTCTAGGTCGCATCGCCGCTGGCGCCCGGGGCCCGTTTCACAGGCCGACGTTTCGCCGCGGCACCACGCTGGAGGAGAGGCTGAACGTCTCCTGTTGCGCCCGGCCGTCGATGCCCGGCTCGCCGCCGGCCACGCCCACGGTCAGCAGCACGGAGGCGCGCCGCAGCCGGTCGTGGGCCCCGCCGGTGCGCACGGCGGTGCGTGAGCGCATCGGCTCGAGCGTCACCCGGAAGGCCCGCACGTCGCGCAGCATGACATGGGAATCCTCGCCGCGCGTGAAGAGCAGCGCCTCCTGATCCTCGTCGTAGCGCCAGCCGATGATCTGGCCCGCCTCGTCGAACATCACGATTCCCGTATCCTGCACGATCAGGCCCGTGGTGAAGTCGGGCCGCAGCTCCTCGTCCAGCGGCGCGTGATCCTCCGCGACCCGGACGCTCGCCAGCATCCGGTCCAGCGCGATCCGCGCGCGCTGCGTCGTCTGGGCGCGCACCTGGTTGGCCGCGTAAAGCTGGAAGCTCGCGTCCACCGCAACCGCCACCGCGGCGAGAAGGGAGGCGACGATGGCGCCGGCGATCAGCAGTTCGGCCAGCCCCAGCCCGCGGCGCGCCGTCCGCCGGCGCGCGAACGTCACCTTGTTCGGTGCCGACATCAGTGCTCCGTGTAGGTCGAGGGAATCGGGTCGAAGATCACCGCTAGCGCGATGCCGTCCGGCAGGGCGCGGTAGGGGTTGAAGCGCACGTTCAGCCGGCCGTACCCGCCTTCGGGCATCGCCGACGGATCGGTATCGCCGTCGCTGGCGCCGAAGTAGCCGAGCGTGGTGTTGCCAGCGCCGTCGCCGGTGACGAGGATCGAGCCGTCGACGATGCCGACGCCGCGGATGTCGATGTTGCCGGCGACCACCACGCCGACAAGCTTCGACGGGGCCTCGCCCGGGCGCTCGAAGCTGCCCATCTCGATGTTCGTCTGGGGCGCGACGATCGTGGCGGTCTCGTCCGCCTTGTTGTCGAAAAGCGTCTCCCCGGTGAACTCCCAAGAGTTGCTGAAGTGGGTGTAGGCGGTGCTATACGGATTCACGAGCGGCCCCTCGAACGTGCACGACTCGAACCGGACGTTGTTCCCCTGCGTGTAGGCGAGCGAGTTCGAGGAGGTCAGGGGCGTGTTGGAGCTGAAGGAGCCCGACTTCATCCGCTTGCTCCAGTCCATGCCGCTGCCGCTGTCGTGGCGCACTTTTCCGCCGACGACGATGTCGCGCGTCATGTCAACGAACGTGACGCCCTCGAAGGTGCAGTTCTCGAAGAGGGGGTTCATCCCCTTGGGGATGACCACGTTCTTCAGGTGCATGTTCCGGAACACGGGGCGGCGGTAGGTGGCCTGCCAGCTGCTCGAGCCGTGGGGCGTGCGCTCATCGACCATTACGGGCACAACCGATCCCTTGCTGTTCACCGTCACGTTCGCGTCGTCGAGCGACAGCACGGTGTTCTCCAGGATCTGCGCCTCCATCACGGGCTTGCGGTTGGAGCCGGTGCCTGTGAAGAGCGGGTTGCCCGATGAGTCGGTCGCCTGCCGGTACTGCCGTGCGGGCGCGCCGGCGGACTCGCCGGTCTTGCCCCGGAAGATCTCCGCCGCGTCTTCGAAGTTCGCCGGGTCCAGGTCGACGATCTCGGCGGCGGGGGCGCCGAAAGTCACCGGCGCGTCGGAGGGATGCGAGGGGACGACCGGGCCCTGGAGCACGTCGTGGATCGAACCGCCCCCGTTCTTGTTCATCCAGCTCTGCCAGGCCGATTCGGAGTCGCGCGAGGTGACGGTTCCGCCGATCTTGAAGTAGAAGTCGCGCGAGTCGATCAGGTCGTCCATGTAGCCTGCGCGCGTGGGATCGCCGGCGAACATCGGGGCGCCAAGGCTGTCGATCGCGTGCCAGAGGTTGGGCTCGCGAAGCCCGTCGGGGCCGCTGAATTCCTCACGGCTCACCGCCTTGTCCCCGTCCTCGTCGAAGCGGCGGAGGAAGAGGTCGAACTCGTCCATGTAGCCGTCTTCGTTGTAGTCGGTAAAGCCGGCCGCGAGGGCTTTCTCGGCCACGTCAGTGTCGTTCATGCTCACGCGGTTGCCGTACCCGTCGTGATTGCGCTTCAGGAACCGCGCCCACGACTCCACGTCCCCCTTCAGCCAGGTATCGAAGTGGGTGAAGTCGGACAGCACCAGGAAGGGGGGATAGAGCCCGGCCGTCCCCATCGCGACGTCCCCCTCCACCAGCGTGTTCCGGCCGATCTGGATGCGCGTCTTCCCCGCTATCGCGAAATCGATGCGCTTGTCCAGCGAGAAGTTCATGCTCACGGCCCGCGTGATCTCCTCCGATGAGCCGGGATTCACCACGCCAGTGCTCGTCACGCGCATGAACTGCCGGTAGGCGTCGCTCAGCGGATTGGTCTCGTACCCCTCCAGCCGTTCCACGCGGATCCGGAAGTGCCCGCCGTGAAGCTGCATGCCGTCCATCTCGACGAAGTCGGTTCCCGTGGTCACGCTCAGGCCGGCCCCCGGGATGTTCGACCAGTCGGCGGCGATCCGGTCGCGCACCTGCGGCCAGAGCGTGTCGGCGTCGCCGGCGTCGAGATTTCCCTTGGTCGTCACGGGCCGGAGCGATGCCAGGCGCAGACGCGAGGCCTGCCAGCGGATGCCGCTCTCGGCCATCGCGCGCGCGCGAAGCAGGTCACCGCTCGCCACCGCCCCGCGCACCGAAAGCGTCGCGACGAAGAACGTCGCCACCGCGATGCTGCTCATGAGCACGAGGTAGACCATCGCAATGGTCGCCGCCGAGCCGCGCCGGTGGGGGCGTCGAAGGCATGCCTCGGCTTCTACTCGCATAGGGACAGCTCCATTCACCGCATGCGGTACCAGGTGGCCACGAACAGCGGTTCGGGCGTGTCATCGGGTGTCCGGCGCCAGACGACTGCGACGTCGACGCGCACGGCGTCGCTGCCGGCCGTCTCGACGGCCAAGTTGCTTGCCAGCACCGGCGTCACCGTGACCTGCTGCTCGTACTGGGCCAGCTCGGGAATGGGCAGCAGAAGCGAATCGACCGGCACGCCGACCGACGCGCTCGAGAAGCCGTGGAAGTCGTCCACGTCGTCGAAGTTCGCCAGCGCCTCCCCTTCCTCGGGACCAAATGTCTCCGAACCCTCGATCGGGTCAACGAGCGGGAGGTGGACGATCACCTCCTCCAGGTTCCGCGCGAGCATCGAGGCGACGGTGATCCGGGTCGCCATCGCGTTCTGCCGTGTGCACACGGCGAAGAGCTCCATCGCGGCAAAGATGCCGACGCCGACGATGATGATCGCCAGGCACGCTTCGATGAGCGTGAAGCCGGAACGGCCTCCCCCACATCGACTTGTGCGCGTCCGACGCATACTCCTACGTCCAATACCACTCGGCTTGATGGCAAGCCTCGATTGCCCCGATTACCTGGTTTACGCACAACTTTTTGCAATTGCGGGCGGGATCCGGAGCCGTCGGCTTCCGGAACCCGCGGTGGGCAGCTGCGTGCGGCGCTGCTCAGTACACCATCTCGCGGCGGGGAACCGAGGAGCCGCAGAGGTAGAGCGTCTGCCCGTCCACGTCGAGCGTGATCTCGACCACGACGCGCACCGTGCGGCGGACGCCCGTCTCCGGGTGCTGCTCGATGTCGGCGGTGAAGCTGGCTGCAGCCACGTTGCGGGCGAGCACAACGGTCATCGGGTCGCTCGGGTCGTCCACCGTCAGGAGCACCTGCCCGGCGTCGCTGTCGAACGAGTAGTGTACCACCGTGCCGTCGGCACGGATGATGTCCAGGTTCGGGGCGTCGATGATCGACGTCTGCGACTGCTGGGCGCTGGTGCCGACCTGCACCGCTTCTGCGGTTCGCACTTCCTCGGTCATGCGGCGGACGCCGATGCGGGCAATCTGCGCCGCCCGGTTGAAGCTCTCATTGACCTGGATGGAGGTGGCCGTCGCGTCATAGGCGGTGGCGATGGCGATCAGGAGCATGGCGACGATGGCGCCCGCGATGAGGATCTCCGCGAGACTCAGGCCGCGCCGGAGGTTCCGGCGCATGCCGCGGCATCGTGGGTGGGTGGGAACGGTGCTCATGGGAGGACCTCTTCGTACGAGCCAGGCAGCGGGACGTAGCGGCTGCCGAAGTACAGGCCGTGCGGCTGCGTCTTGGTACCGGTACTCTTGATGACCACGTCGCTGTTTCCGCTGAAATACACGCTGGAGGTGGGCTCGAGGTTGATGACTCCGCCCTCGATCACCGCGTCGGCGGATCCGCTGAAGCTGACGTTGCTGGCGACGATGCTGCCGGTCACACCCGTCGCGCCGGCGGTCGCGTTGCCGCCGAAATCGACGCTGAAATTCTCCGCCAGGATGAAGGCGCCGCCCATCTCGCGAAGGCCCGTAAAGCGCGGGTCGTTCGCGGGAAGGTTCTCGACGCCGTCGGCCTTGACCGTTCCGCGGAACTCAATCTTGTTCGTGGTGGCCCAGTCGCCCGCGGCATCGTTCTCGGTCACGATGATCCCGTGAATGGCGGTGCTGCCGGCGAACTTCACGTGATTCGGACCCTCAATGTACATCACCCCGAAGATCTCCGTTCCGGCGGCGAACGTCGGGTTCGTGTTCGCCGGAATGCGGATGTTGATGAACTGCGTCCCCATCGGGTTGCTGCTGGCGATCGTGTTGGTGGCGTAGATCGCGTAGTCGCTGGTGTCGACGACCGGGAAGTCCGGCGCCTCCACGTGGTGGACGTTGTCCGACCAGTTCTTCTCCCCGACCTCGTTGTTGATGACGCTGTTCGTGCCTGACTTCACCCAGGCGCCGGGGTTGGAGAAGGAGACCTCGCCGCTGATGGCGCAGTTGCTTCCCATGATCAGCGGATATGCGGCGCTGGCCGTCGAGAGCACGCTGCCGTTCGACGGGTCGGGCGATCCGACGATCTGGGTGTTCCCGGTCATCGTGATCGCGCTCTTGCTGGCGACGCCGAAATCGAAAATCGAACTGGGCTTCTCGAAGATGCCGTAACGCAGCCGGATCTGCCGGTCCATGCTCGCCGCGGATCCGACCGCGGTGCGTCCGGCGGCGGAGACGATCAGCTCCTTGCCGTCGCGCTGGATCCGGATCTGGAAGCCGTCGCCGCTTCCGTTGAGGTTGATGTACCCGTCCGGATCGCCCGGAATGAGGATCTCGTTGCCGACAAGGGCGATGCTGCCGCCCTTGAGGTTGTCGGTGCCGTTCATCGCCGCCGAGAGCTGGGCGTACACCTTGTCGAACAGCTCATCGGGGAGGGTATCGTGCTCGATGTCCAGCGCCCACAGCTCGTGCCGGATGAACTCCATTCCCGACTCCGCCGTCGCCAGGGCACGTCGCGCGTCCTGCTCGTTGTAGCTGACCTGGGTTGCGAGCGTGAAGGCGGCGTAAAAGCCGACGGCAAGGGCGCTGAACATCGCCAGGTAGAGCATCGCCAGCGTCGCGGCCACGCCGCGCCGGAGGCTGCGGCGCGGGCCGGGCGGCGACAGGATCTGCGCTGATGTGGACTGGATGCGCATGGGTGTAGACTCCGGTAGGTGCGGGCGGGTCCGCTCCCTCAGCATCGAATTGAAACGTCCAGGATGCCAGGGCCCCGCAGGAGCGAGGCCCCAGGCCCCTGCGTCGGTCACTACTGCACCTCTTCATACGAGCCGGGCAGCGGGACGTAGCGGCTGCCGAAGTACAGGCCGTGCGGCTGCGTCTTGGTGCCGGTGCTCTTGATCGTCACGCCGCTGCTCCCCTTGAAGTAGACGCTGGACGTGGGCTCGAGGTTGATGATCGAGCCTTCCACAACGGCGTCGGCGGTGCCCGTGAAGCTCACGCTGCTGGCGACGATGCTTCCCGCGATGCCGGTGGCGCCCACAGAGGCAGTTCCGCCGAAGTCGACGCTGAAGTTTTCAGCCAGGATGAAGGCCCCGCCGAGCTCGCGAAGGCCGGCAAAGCGTGGATCGTTCTCGGGCAGGTTTTCCACGCCGTCGGCGTCCACCGTCCCGCGAAACTCGATGACGTTGCCCGAGTCCCAGCTTCCGGCGGCGTTGTTCTCGGCGACGATGATCCCGTGGATCGCCGAGTGGCCGGCGAACTTCACGTGGTTCGGGCCTTCGATGTAGATCACGCCGTAGATCTCGGTGCCCGCGGCGAACGTCGGGTTCGTGTTCGCCGGAATGCGGATGTTGACGAACTGCGTCCCCATCGGGTTCTTGCTGGCAATCGTGTTGGTGGCGTAGATCGCGTAGTCACTGGTGTCGACGACGGGGAAGTCCGGCTCGCCGACGTGGTGAACGTTGTCGGACCAGTTGGCCTCGCCCACCTCGTTGTTGATGACGCTGTTCTTGCCCGACTGAACCCAGGCCCCGGGGTTGGAGAAGGAGACCTCGCCGCTGATGGCGCAGTTGCTACCCATCACCAGCGGATAGGCGTCGCTAGCGGTTGAGAGCACACTGCCCGCGGCCGGGTCGGGGGAGCCCAGGATCTGCGTGTTGCCGATCATCTCGATGCGGCTCTTGCTGGCCACACCGAAGTCGAAGATGGCGCTGGGCTTCTCGAAGATGCCGTACCGCAGCCGGATCGCGCGGTCGAGCTGGGCCACCGAAGCGTTACCGGCGTCGGCGCGCCCGACGGCGGAGACGATCAGTTCCTTGCCGTCGCGCCGTATCGTGACGCGGAAGGCATCACCCTGGTCGTTGAGTTCGATGAATTCCTCCGGATCGCCCGGGATGAGAATCGTGTCGCCGACGCGCGCGATGTTCCCGCCCTTGAGGTTCTCCGTGCCGTTCATCGCGGCCGAGAGTTGGGCGTACACCTTGTCGAACAGTTCGTCGGGCAGCGTGTTGTGCTCGATGTCCAGCGCCCAGAGCTGGTAGCGGACGAACTCCATGCCGGACTCGGCCGTCGACAGGGCGCGGCGGGAGGCGCGCTCGTTATAGCTGACCTGGGTCGCGAGCGTGAAGGCGGCATAGAAGCCGATGGCGAGGGTACTGAAGAGCACCAGGTAGAGCATTGCCAGTGCGGCAGCGACGCCGCGCCGTGGCCTTCGCGCCGGCTCGCAACCGACCTGCGTTTCTCTGGGGCGGTTTTCACACATGGGACACTCCGACATGGGGCCGTCTCACCTATCCCTCATTCATGAATCGCATTCAAACTCCCAGATTGCCAGCCCTTCCTGGAATGCTGGCAATCGGCTGGGACTTTCCAGTAGCCGGGTTCTTCGGGGGCGATGCCCCGTTGGGCCGAAGGCTGGAAAACCCTGACCTGTATAGCAAATGAGGTGGTGTTGAGGCCGGACGGGCCGATCGGCGAGTGTTCAGGGAAGAAACACTTCCTCGTAGGAGCCGGGCAGGGGGACGTAGCGGCTGCCGAAGTAGAGGCCGTGCGGCTGCTGAATCGCCCCTTCGCTCTCGATGATGATGTCGCTGTTGCCCTGGAGGGTCATCGGGACGTCGTCGTAGTTGATGATCGTGCCCTTGACAATGCCGCCGGCGTTGCCGGTGAACTCGATCTTGCTGGCGACGATGGAGCCGCCGATCGTGCCGAAGTTGCCGCGCATCTTCAGGTGGAAGTTCGGCGCCAGCAGCATCGCCCCGTCCATGCTGCGGAGCTCGCCGTAGGAGGCCGGCAGGGTGTTCACGCCCTCGAAGTCGACATTGCCGCCGAAGTCAATGACGTTGGTCGTGATGTCGCCCGTCGGGTCGTTCTCGACGACGATCGCGCCGTGCAGGTCCAGGTTGCCCGAGAAGCTGACCTTGTTGGGCGCCTCGATGTAGATCAGCCCGGTGATCTTGGTGTTGCCGTTGAAGGTCGGGTTGGTGTTCGCCGGGACGTAGATGTTGCCGAAGGTCTTGTTCCCGCCGGAGTTGCCGCTGACGACCGTGTGCGGCGACGACAGGATGTAATCGCGGTAGTCGGTGGTGTCCACCACCGGAAACTCCGGCGGCTCGATGCCGACGTGCAGGTGCTCGGCGCGCCAGATGTTCGGATTCTTCGTCAGGCCGATCGAGCAGTTGCCGCCCACCTGGATGCTGTACGGATCCGGATTGACGATCGAGACGTCGCCGGAGATCGACGTGTTCCCCTGCATCGTCAGCGGCGGGGAGCCGCTCGTGGTGGCCGAAAGCACGCTCCCGTCGGCGGCGTTGTATCCGCCGTTGATGCTCGTGTTGCCGATGAGGGAGACCGGCCCGCGGCTGGCGACGCCGAAGTTGAAGATGGAGCTGGTCTTCTCGGCGATGGAGTAGCGGAGTCGGACCGCCCGGCCTCCGCTGGCGGTCACGCTCGTGTCGGTGCGGCCCTGGGTCGTGACCAGGAGCTCCTTGCCGTCGCGCGTGATGGTGACGCGGAAGGCGCTGCCGTCCCCCAGCTCGATGTACTCGTTCGGGTTCCCCGGGATCAAGATGGAGTCGCCAACCCAGGCGATGTTTCCGCCGCCGAGGTTCGGTGTGCCGTTCAGGGTGGTCTGGAGCGCGTCGTAGACGTGGTCGAACAGCGTTTCCGGAACGGCCGTCCGCTCCAAATCCAGCGCCCAGAGGTGGTAGCGGATGAACTCCATCCCCGACTCCGCCGCCGCCAGTCCGCGGCGGGCGTCGCGCTCGTTGTGGCTGATCTGCGTCGAAAGGGTGAAGGCGGCGTAGAAGCCGATCGCCAGGGTGCTGAAGAGCACGAGGTAAAGCATCGCCAGCGCCGCCGCAACGCCGCGGCGCGCGCGGCGAGGGGCCCGCGGAGACCGCGGCGCCGGCGACTGGCTCTGGCTCGAATGACGAAACACCTTCTCCTCCTCGCGCTCTCCGGATCAATCGCTCGTGTCCGCCAGCAGCCACTCCTCGGTGGTAATGGCCTCGTTCCGGTATACGACGGTGACACGCAGCCGAAGCAGGCGGCTGCTGCTGCCGACGCCGGCATCCAGCGTGATCATGGTCGGGGTGACCTTCGTCACCTCCACCACCTGCTCCCAGTCGTCGAGCCCGGGAATCGCCACCCCGCGCGCGTCCATGGCAGGCTTGAAGGACTTGCCGTCCATCTCCAGGATGTCGTCGGCCGCCTTCTGCTGGGCCAGCTCGCGCACGTTCGCGGCGAGGTTGAGCCCGGTGGTGAGGCGATGCGAGTCGGCGTTGGCCTCGGTGCCGGTGGCCAGGAGCTCCGCGGCGGCGAGCACGCCGACGCCGACGATGATGATCGCCAGCGACGCCTCGATGAGTGTGAAACCCGCCCGGCGGCGGGCCTTCGGGGCTCGAGGCGCGGGATGCGAAGATGGCCGGCGGAACCACATGTCTTTCACATCGGATTCCGCCGGCCACCAGGCAAGCTGGAGAAGATTTTCCGGGTCCCGCGGCGCTGATGGATAACGCGGGACCTTTGCCCTGCCTAGTTCACGAGCTGGCTCAGCTTGAAGATCGGCAGGATGATGCTCATCGCGATGAAGCCGACGATGCTGCCCATGACCACGATCATGAGCGGCTCGATCATCGCGGTCACGCTCTTGATGACTGCCTTGAGCTCGCGGCTGTAGAACTCGGAGACCTCGTCGAGCACCTCGCCGAGCTTGCCCGACTCCTCGCCGGCACCGATCATCTGCACGACGGCGCGGGGCAGGAGGGCGCTTCCCGAGAGCGGCTGGCTGATCTTCTTGCCCTGCTTGACGGCGACATAGACGTCTCGCCACATCCGCTTGAACATCGTGTTGCCGCTGATCTCGGCGGTGATGGCGATGGTGTCGAGCATCGGCACGCCGGCGTTGATCAGCTGGCCCATCGCGTGGAGCGATCGGGTGATGTAAAGCGCCCGGAACAGCTTCTTGAAGAGGGGGACCTTCAGCTTGAACTTGTCCCACAAGATGCCGCCCGGTTCCGTGCGGACACCGAGCACAAAGCCCCAGATCCCGGCGCCGATCGCCAGCAGGATCACGTACCAGTAGTTGATCATGAAGTCGCTGATGAACAGCAGCAGCTTCGTGGGGGCCGGAAGCGCCGCCTCCTTGCCCGCGAAGATCACGCTGAACCGCGGCAGCACGAACGTCAGCAGGAAGACCGTCGTGCAGACGGCCAGGCCGCCGATGATGCCCGGGTAGATCATCGCCCCGCGCACCTGCTGGGCGGTCTCGATCTGCTGCGTAAGGTAGGCGGCGATGCGGTCGAGCATCTTGGCGAAGCCGCCCGAGAGCTCGCTGGCCCGCACCATGTTGATGTAGAGCGGGCTGAACTTCTTCGGGTAGCGCGCCAGCGCGACGCTGAACGGCTTGCCGCTCTCCACGTCGCCCTGGATCTGCCGGAGCATCTTCTGGAACTTCGGATTCTCGACCTGGTCGGCGATCCCCTCCAGGGCCGCGCGGAGGCTGATGCCGGCGCGGATCATCACCGCCAGCTGCGAGGTGAAGTTCTGGATGTCCTTCTGCGAGGGCCCGAAGCTGATCTGGATGTCGTTCAGACTCCGCGCGGTGCCCCCGGCCCCGACGGCCGGCGCCAGCTGAAGGACGTACATTCCCTGCTGCCGCAGCATCTGGCCTGCCGTCATCAGGTTGGGGGCGGCAAGCACCCCGGCCGCCGTCTGGCCGTTGGCCGTTCGAACTTCGTATTTGAACTGCGGCATAATCTCGCCTCCGGCTTCTCGGGAACCCCAGGTGGCGGGGGACGGGCGTCATGTCCTTCCAGTCGCCGCCGGCCACCGGCCGTTCCTCCTCGCGCCTCGCACACACGTCGCTCAGGCCGCCAGCGCCCGCTCGATCTTCTCGGGATGGGCGGCCTGGCTGATCGCGTCCTCACGGCTGATGTGGCCGTTCGCGTAAAGCTGCATGATGCTGTCGTCCAGCGACTGCATGCCGAGCTGTCGGCTCGTCGTGATGATGTTCGGGATTTCGTAGATGCGGTTCTCGCGGATGCAGTTCCGCACGGCGGGCGTGCAGAGCATGATCTCCACGCCCGGGATCATGCCCGGGGCGTCCTGGCGCTTGAACAGCGTCTGGCTGATCACGGCCTGGAGGGTGTTGGAGAGCATCGAGCGGATCTGGTTCTGCTCGTCGCTGGGGTAGATGTCGATGATGCGCTCGATCGTCTGCGGGGCGTTGACGGTGTGGAGCGTGCTGAGCACGAGGTGGCCCGTTTCGGCGGCCGTGATGGCGGCGCTGGTCGTCTCCAGGTCGCGCATTTCGCCGACGAGGATCACGTCCGGGTCCTGCCGGAGCACGTGGCGCAGGGCGCTGGCGAAGCTCGGGCAGTCGTCGCCGATCTCGCGCTGCTCGATGCAGCTCTTGTTCGGGATGAACGCGTACTCGATCGGATCCTCGACGGTGATGATGTGGCCCGCCTCGCGCTTGTTGATCGCGTCGATCATGCCGGCGAGGGTGGTGCTCTTGCCCGAGCCCGTGCCGCCGGTCACGAGGATCAGCCCGCGCGGCAGGTAGGTCAGCTTCTTGACGATCTCCGGCAGGAACAGCTCCTCGAGGGGCCGCACCTTGTCGTTGATCGTTCGGAAGGCCAGCGCCACCGTGCCGCGCTGGTAGTGGGCGTTCACGCGGAAGCGGCCCACCCGCGGGATCTCGTAGGAGAAGTCCGCGTCGCGCAGGCGCTGGAAGTGCTCCCAGCGGTGGTCGTCCATCATCTGGCGGCACAGCTGCTCGCAGCCCTCCGCCGTCATGATCGGGAAGTCCGACTTCTGGATCACGGTCGTCACGCGGAACAGCGGCGGCTGCCCCACGTTGATGTGGATGTCACTGGCCTTTGCGGCAACGGCGGCCTTGAGAATGTCGTCGAGCATGGCTTTGAGCGGCCGGGGCCGCGTGTCCGGGGTTCGGGTTACCTCATGCCACGCACCGGGCGCGGCCTACTGCCCTTCATCGTGCCGCCGCGGCGGCACCTTTACTCCCCGCGCTGCTTCACTCCGCCTCGGGCGCCCGCGGGGAGGGCGGCGGGGCGGTTCCGATAAGCCCGCGCGGGCTCATCAGAAGCTCTCGGTCACGCGGAGCACCTCGTCGACCGTGGTCAATCCGAGGCGAGCCTTCCGCCAGCCGTCCTGGCGAAGCGTGACCAGGCCGGCCTCGCGGCACATGCGCCGCAGCACGTTCACGTCCGGGTTCGTCGTGACCATGTCGCGCAGGGCGTCGTTCATCGTCAGCAGTTCGTAGATGCCCAGGCGCCCGCTGTAGCCCGTCTGCCGGCACTTGTCGCAGCCGGTGCCGCGGAAGAGCTCGCCGTCGCCGAAGTCGCAGCGGTCGAGCACCTTGCGCACCTCATCGGAAGGGGTGTGCGGCTGTTTGCAGTGCTGGCAGATCTTGCGGACCAGCCGCTGTGCGAGGATGCCGTTGACGGATGCGGAGATCAGGTACGGCTCGACGCCGATGTTGATCAGGCGCGTGATGCTGCTCGGGGCGTCGTTGGTGTGGAGCGTCGAGAGCACCAGGTGGCCCGTCAGGCTGGCCTGCACGGCGATGCGCGCCGTCTCCCCGTCGCGGATCTCACCCAGCATCACCACGTCCGGGTCCTGTCGCAGCAGCGACCGCAGGGCGGCGGAGAAGCTCATCCCGATCTTGTCCACCACCTGGACCTGGTTGGCCTGGCCCAGGTGATACTCGACGGGGTCCTCGACGGTGCTGATGTTGAGCTTGTTGCCGTCCAGGCAGCGGAGCGAGGAGTAGAGGGTCGTCGTCTTGCCGCTTCCCGTTGGGCCGGTGACGAGCAGGATCCCGTGCGGCTGGTCGATCAGCTCGCGCCACGTCGTGTACTGGTCGTCGCTGAAGCCCAGCGCCTCCAGGGGCACGTTGATCGAGCGGTTGTCCAGCACGCGGATCACGACCTTCTCCCCGCCGACCGTCGGCAGGGTGCTCATGCGAAGGTCGATCTTGCGCCCCTGCACCACTGCCCGGATGCGCCCGTCCTGCGGAAGTCGGCGCTCGGCGATGTCCAGGTTCGCCATGATCTTCAGGCGCGACGTGATCGCCGGCGCCATGGTGTGCGGCGGATTCATCGAGCTGAAGAGAATGCCGTCGATGCGGTAGCGCACCTGGAGCGACTTCTCCTTCGGCTCGATGTGAATGTCGCTGGCGCCCTGCTTGATGGCGTCCGCGATCAGGTAGTTCACGAACCGGATGACCGGCGACTCCTGCCCGGCCTTCTCAAGATCCTCGATGTCTCCCTGCTTTTCCTCGACGACGCTGACGTCGTCCTCCGCGACCTCGCTGATGATGTCGTCGATGGCGGTTGCATCGTCTCCCCTGGCGCCGGCCATCGCCTCGCACACCCGCACCACGTCGGAGGGCGTGACGACGATGGCGGTGATCTCGCGCCGCACCTTGCGACGGATCTCGTCCAGCAGGAAGACGTTGGCCGGGTCGGTCACGCCGACCATGAACCGGTTGTGCTCGTCGCGGCGGAGCCCCACCACGCCATGCTGCTTGGCGTAATCGGCGCCAACCGCGTTAAAGACGTCCTCCTCGACCGCCTCCGGATCGGGGCGTTCGAAGGGCAGGTCGTGCGTGCGGGCAAGGCCCGCGAAGATGCCCGCCTCGTCGGCGCCGACCTCCACCAGCACCTGGTGCAGCGCGCGGCCCGGCGTCTTGGCCAGCACCGACTGCGCCTGCGTCAGCAGCTCCTGGGAGACCGCCTGCGCCTCGAGCAGCACCTGCTCCAGCGTCTGCCGCCGGGCGAGGCTCTGCTGCTCCGGCTGCCAAAGCATGTTCCGCTCATCCGACGCGGCTCCGCCGCCCGTAGGCGCGTGGGCGCCCAGGTTCGCCTCCGAAACAGGTCCATTCGGCATGATCATCTCTCGTCTCGCTTCCCTTGCGCCTCTCAACGCTGGCGCCGCGTTCCGTATCGCCGCCGCCCGGGCCTCACGACTTGAGCTTCAGGTCGTACTTCTGGCCCGAGGCTTCGACCTCGACCCGGTCCGGATGGATCGCGGTGATCGTGAAGTCGCCCAGCTTCTGCCCGACGCGGCAGATCTTCCCGTCGATCAGCGCCGTGGGCGTCTTGCCGTAGAAGATCGTCTGCACCTCCAGCTTCGAGGCCGCCGCGGCCAGCCGCTCCTGCTCCAGCCGCACGCGCTCCGCCTCGCGCCGTGCAAGCTCCTCCTGCTGCTGGCGGGTCAGATCGACGACCGGGACCACCGGCTTCTCCTCGGTCGTTTCAAGGTAGAAGGGGTTGGTCTTCAGCGCCTGCAGCGGAACCTGGTGGTTGTCGCTGAAGGCCTCGAACTTCTCGGTGATCTGGCTGCTGTCGGCCAGGAGCGCCTTCATCTCCGTGACGCTCCCGCTCCCGCCCGCGAGGAACTGCTGGATGCTCGCCCGCGCGGCCACGACCTCGGCGCCGGCGGCTTCGGCCGGAGCCGGACCGCCCGTGCGCTGCTTCATCCACCAGAGGCCTCCGCCGGCAACCGCGGCGATCGCGATGAAGGCGAGCGCGCCGGCGGACACCGACTTCTTCTGCGTCGGGATGATGAACTCGTTGTCGCCGCCGCCGGCGATCTGGGCCGCGAACGACGATCCCTCGCCGTCCGGCTCGCCGCTCAGACCATCGGGCGAGGCGTTCTGGAGCATGTTCATGTTGAAGTTGTCGGATTGCTGGCTCATCACTTCTCCGTGCTTGCGACCGATGCGGCCGCGACAATCAGGTTGGGCGTGCGACCCGGCGGGGTCAGCGCGTGCTGGCGGAGGCGCCGATCAGGGACGGCTCGAAGAAGATGCTCAGGGTCATCTCGGCCTCCATGGCGCCGTTGCGGTCCTGCATCTTCTTGAGCTTCATGTCGGTGACGCGGGTGATGCGCGCCAGCTTCTCGAGCTCGAGCATGTAGCTGTAGAAGCCGTCGAAGTCGCCCGCGAGGACGATGCGGACGGGCAGCTCGTTGTAGTGGCTGCCGCGCGCCGTCGTCATCGGCTCGAACTGCCGGATCTCCAGCTGGCTCTGCCGGGCGGCGTTCGAGACGTCGCGCAGGAGGTCGTTCACCTCTTTCTCGCGCGGCAGCTTGCCCTCGAAGAAGTCGATCGCCTGCTGAAGGTCCTCGATCTGCTTCTGGAGGTCCGCGACGTCGGCGGTGGCCTCCTCGAGGTCGGCCAGCTCCTTCTGCTTCACGGACATCTCGGCACGAAGATCCAGCTTCCGATCCTCGACCTTCTTGAATCCGAACCACCAGCTGGCGCCAAGCAGCGCAAGCATCAGGTTCACGAAGATGATCTCGCGTACTCCGAACCTCATGACTGTTTCCCCGGCAAGCAGGTAATGGTTGCGGTCCCCGGCTTCGTGCCGGCGCCGCCTGGCCGACTCAGCGACCCGACGCCGACGCGGCGCCGGTCGAAGCCTTCGTTCCAAGCAGCCCGTTGCGGAACCCGGCCGAAGCCGAGGCGTCCGCGTCCGGGTCGATGTTCAGGGCCAGCGAAAACGTGCGCATGGTCTCGTCGTTCCTGTCCAGGTTGCTGCCCTTGCGCACCCAGCGCAGGTCAACGGCGCGGAAGTAGCCGCTGCGGTTGAGCGCGTCGATGTAGTCGCTCACCTGGCCCTCGGTGTAGCTCACGCCCGTGATCGTCAGCGTGGTGTCGTACGCCAGCGGCTGCGGCGGAGCGTCGGCCTGCGGCTTGTTGGCCGCCGCCTTCTTCTCGAAGCTCGTCTGCCCAACCGTCGGCGTCGGGCCGACGCGACGCGCCTCCAGCGAGGCGTCCGTGAGCGAGATGCCGGCCGGCAGCGCGTTGGTCACCTCCGCCAGCAGGTTGCTGCGCGGAAGCTTCTCGCGGAGCGACATCGCCAGCTCCACCCGGTCGGCAACGGTCTTGCGCTTCTGGAGCATCTGCTTGACCTGGTCGATCTGCCGCGCTGCGCCGGTGTACCTGGCCTCGACGGCCCGGTACTCGGCCTCGACCGCCGCCAGCGACTTCTCCGAGACGTGGAACGTCCCGCCCGCGACCGACACCACCGCCACGAACAGCAGGAGGCAGAAAGCGTTGGTGCGACGGATTCGACGCCGGTCGGCGTAGCCGTCGGGAAGGAAGTCCAGCCCGGGCGACGCAAGGGCGTTGGCCTCGGAGTTGCGCGAGAATCTGCTGCGAAGAGCTTTCAACATGATCGTTTCCCTCGTATCCGCTCCAACACACCGCTCAGGCCGCGGCGGCGCCGATCGCAAGACCGGAAGCGACCGCCCACGCCGGCTGCGGCCGGCGCCGGTCGATGCCGGCCATCACCAGGTCAGGCTGCACCCGCGGGTTTCCGCCCGCCGGGCAGAGGCAGGCGATCGGGTCGCCAAGCTGCGCCGCGATCCCCAGCCGCCGGGCGATCGCCTGGCAGAGGGCGCGGCTGTGCGCTTCGCCGCCGACGAAGACCAGGCGGTCGACCTGCACGCTCGGGAAGGTCGCCTCGTGGTAGCGGCGGCAGCGCTGAAGTTCGTCGGCGAGCTGGTGCATCACCGGCTCGATCGCCTGGGCGACGCTCATCTCCGTGACAAGGCTCGAGCCGGCCATCACGCCCGCGCCCGGATGGGACTGTGCGGGGGCATGGAGCCCGCCGCGCCCGGCGCCCGGCCGGGGCGCGCTCATCACGTAGGCCTCGGCGCGCGCCTCGCTCGCCTGCATGGCGGCGCCGAGCATGGCAAATCCGTTCTCCGGGTCGTGCCCCTGCTGGTTCTCCTGCTCGGCGGCGGCACGGGCGGCGGCCTCGGCGCGCTGCGCCTCGAGCTGCACCTGCTGCTCACCGAGCTGGGCACGGAGCATCTTCGCCTCGGCCGGCTGGATGCCGACCGCCTTGGCGACGGCATCGTTCAGGTGCTCGCTGCCGATCGGGATGCTCCGCGCGAAATAGAGGTGCCCGCTGCGGATGATCGTCACGCGCGTCGCGCTGCGGCCGATGTCGACGAAGCAGAAGCCGGTGTCGCCGTCGTTGGCCCGGCGGTACATCCGGCCGAAGCCGTCGCGAAGCGCCATCGGGGAGGCGACCATGCCCACGACGTCCAGGCGCGCCTTCTCCGCCGCGTTGAGCAGCAGTTCCACATGGTCGCGCCGGACGGCGGTGCAGATGACTTCCTGGCGGGGGCCGTCGTTCGTGTAGATGTCGCCGACCGGGTGGTGGCGCAGGATGCCGGAGACCGGGTCGAAGGGGAGCTTCCCGGCGGCCTCGAAGGTCAGCGCCGTCTGCATCGCCGCGGCGTCCATCTTCGGGAGCCGCAGGTGCAGGAGGTGCATCATCGAGCTGGGCAGTCCCAGTACCGCCTTGCGGCCGGTGAACTGGCCCTCGCGCCAGAGCTCCTTGAGCGCCGTGGCGCAGAAGTCGGCGTAGGCCACCGGCTCCTCGGCGGCCCCACCAGGGACGTCGCGTGAAGCGGCGGCGAGTAGTTCGGGGTCATCAGGGCCAAGCTGAACCTGCGCAAGACGAATGGTCTCGGTGCCCAGGTCCACGCCGACGGCGGGCGCGGAGCCGCCGAAGAAGCCTTGAACGAAATTGAAGGAACTGAGTAGGCCGAGCATCGCTTAGTCTCTCCCTCTCTGTAATGCCGTCGCGGGGGCCGGACGGCTGAGGAGACGTACGATTCGTCGGCAAGATGGGCAATGAGCGTGAGGTGAGCAGGCGGGGAAAGTCGAATTACTGCTCAAACGCGGTTCCGAGAAACTCAGCCGCCACCGCGTCGGCCAGGTGCCAGGCGTTATCGGTCAGCCGGATCGCCTCTTTCGTGTCGTCGAGCAGCCCGACCCCGGCCAGGCGCGCGATCTGGTCCGAAAAGAGATCGCGCGGGCAGAACCCTGTGCGCCGGCGGAAGTCGTCGACCACGATTCCGCGCTGGAGCCGGAGATTCAGCATCGCCAGCTCTCCGGCGCGCTGAACCGGCGACAGGTGCTCGTACTCGATCGCCGGCAGCAGACCCGCGGCCACCGCCGACTCCCAGCGGCCCAGGTGAGGCTGGTTGCGGAAGCGCCGGCCCTCGATGTGTGACGCCGCCGACGGCCCGAGCCCCACGTAGGAGTCGCCGCTCCAGTACCCCAGGTTGTGCAGCGATTCACGGCCCGGGATGGCGTAGTTGCTCACCTCGTACGCCCTGAGCCCCGCCTCCGCCAGTCGGTGCCGCGTCTGTCGCAGCATCGCCACTTCCATCTCCTCCTCCACCGGCGTCAGGCGCCCAAGCCGCCGGCGGACCGCGAGCGGAGTGTTCGGCTCGTATGTCAGGCCGTAGCAGCTCATGTGCTCCGTCCCCAGGGCAAGCGCCGCCTCGAGCGATCGCAGCCACGACTCCATTCCCTGTCCGCCGCGACCCGTCCGCAAGGTGCCCGACGGGCCGGGAATGCCGTAGATGAGATCGACGCTGATCCGCTCGAACCCGGCCGCCCGCGCCCAGTTCACCGCCCGCTCCACGTCGGCCGGCAGATGGTGCCGCTCGAGCATCGCAAGTTCCGCCGGATCGAACGATTGGGCCCCAATGCTCACGCGATCGACACCGCCGGATCGCATCGTCCGCAGGTAGTCGGCGTCCGCGGTCGCCGGGTTCACCTCCACCGTCCACTCACGGACACCCGCGAGGTCAACGCGCTCGCGCAGCCCGGCCAGCAGTCGCGCCATCTCACCAACCGGCAGGAGCGACGGCGTGCCGCCGCCGAAGAAGATGGTTTCCGGACGAAGCTCGATGGGGGAGTCGCGCCACAGGTCCGCTTCCCGGAGCACGAGATCGACGAAGCGGGACATCCGCTGCGGCCCCTGGCGCGTGATGCTGTAGAAGTCGCAGTAGTGGCACTTGTGGAAGCAGAAAGGGACGTGCACATACAGCCCCGCCGGCCGCAGCGGCGGCAGGTCCGAAAGGTCGAGGGATGGCGGGGATGGGCGGTCGAGGACCGGCAGGGACGACACGGCACATCTTAGGAGCGGGGGGGGCCCG
>JAEZED010000082.1 GCA_023417885.1 Planctomycetota bacterium | reverse complement strand
CAACTGGGGGGAGTTCTTCGCGCGCGACACCTCGGCCGAAGGCGGCGAGCGACTGGTGCTCGATCGGGAGAAGCTCCGGCGCACCGTCGATGTCTTCACCGGCGCCGGCATCCACTGGCTCATGGGCGGCCAGCCCGCGACGCGCAAGGGGGGCGACTGGAACACCGACACGCTTGTCCTCGTCGGCACGGGTCTCGACCTCGGCACCCCCGAGGGTGACGCCGCCCTGCGCGACGCGCTGCGACAGCTTCGCGAGGAGATCGAGGCCAACGGCTGGGGCCACCGCTGGGTGCAGCACGTCGCCGACGAGCCGACCAACCGGCTGGCCCCCGCCTACAAGCATGCCGCCGCCATCGTGCGCGAGGCGCTGGGCGACGTGCCGATCGTCGAGGCGACGATGTCCGAGGCGGTGGTGGGGCACGTCGACTGGTGGTCGCCCCAGGCGCACCAGTTCCAGCGCCGGCGCGACTTCTTCGCCGAGCGGAAACGTGCGGGGGATCGCGTCTGGGTCTACACCTGCCTCTTCCCCGGCGGGCCCTGGGTGAACCGGCTCCTCGACCAGGAGCGCCTCCGCCAGGTCTACGTCGGCTGGGGCGCTGCCGCATTCGATATCGACGGCTTCCTTCACTGGGGGTTCAACCAGTGGCGCGTCGATCCGCTCGTGCAGACGGTCGTCCCCCACGTCTCCGATCGCAACGAGAAGAGCGAGCTCCCCGCCGGGGATACGCACATCGTCTATCCCGGCCGCGACGGGCCTTGGAGCGGCGTGCGCTTCGAGGCGCATCGCATCGGCCTCGAGGATCGCCAGCTGCTCCAGATGCTCCGCGCCGCAGATCCCGCGGCCGCGGATGCGATCATCGCCGAACTTTTCCGCGGCTTCGACGACTTCGAGAAGGACGTCGCCCGCTACCGCGCCGCCCGCCGGCGCCTGCTGGAGCGGCTGTCGGCCTGACCCCTGGGCCGACGGAGCGGGATCGGCGTTTGGAGCGGTGGCGGGGGAAAGGCGCCGTGAGCGGGGCCTGCGGCCCTGTGCCGCCCCTTGAGCGTTCGTACCGCAGGTATACAATCCCGCCCCCAATCCCAGCACTTTCCTGAAATCGTCCCCGGAGACGCCCTCATCATGACCGCCCTCGCCACCGAACAGCAGACCCAAGGCACCGTCACCCAGGTGATCGGCTCAACCTTCGACGCCGAGTTCCCCGAGGACAAGCTCCCCGCCATCTACAACGCCATCAACGTCACCATGAACGTCGATGGCAATGAGGTCCCCCTCACCGGCGAGGTCGCCAGCCACCTCGGCGGCGGGAAGATCCGCGCCGTCGCCCTCGGCTCCACCGACGGCCTCCGCCGCGGAGCGAAGGTCACCGACACCGGCAGCCCCCTGCGCGTCCCCGTCGGCAAGGAAACGCTCGGCCGCGTCTTCAACCTCCTCGGCCAGCCGATCGACAACCGCGGCCCCGTCGACGCCGCCGACTATCGCCCCATCCACCGCGAGCCGCCGGAGTTCACCGACCTCACCCCCAAGGCCGAGGTCTTCGAGACGGGCATCAAGGTCATCGACCTGCTCACCCCCTTCATCCGCGGCGGCAAGGCGGGCCTCTTCGGCGGGGCCGGCCTCGGAAAGACCGTCGTCATCCAGGAACTCATCGCCCGCATCGCCCGCCAGCACGGCGGCTACTCCGTCTTCGCCGGCGTCGGCGAGCGCACCCGCGAGGGAACCGACCTCTGGCTCGAGATGCAGGAGGCCAAGATCGGCGACACGGGCAAGAGCGTGCTCGACCAGACCGTCATGGTCTTCGGCCAGATGAACGAGCCCCCGGGCGCGCGCCTCCGCGTCGCCCTGAGCGCCCTGACGATGGCCGAGTACTTCCGCGACGAGTCGGGCGCCGACACGCTCCTCTTCATCGACAACATCTTCCGCTTCACGCAGGCCGGCTCGGAAGTGTCGGCGCTGCTCGGCCGCATGCCCAGCGCCGTCGGCTACCAGCCGACGCTGGCCACCGAGATGGGCGAGCTCCAGGAGCGCATCACCTCCACCAAGTCCGGCGCCATCACGAGCGTGCAGGCGGTGTACGTGCCCGCCGACGACCCGACCGACCCCGCCCCGGCCAACGCCTTCGCCCACCTCGACGCCTTCATCTACCTCGAGCGCTCCATCGCCGCCAAGGGGATCTACCCCGCGGTCGATCCGCTCGCCTCCAACAGCCGCGCGCTGGACCCGCAGATCGTCGGCGAGCGCCACTTCGACGTCGCCCGCCGCGTGCAGACCACGCTCCAGCGCTACCGCGACCTCCAGGACATCATCGCCATCCTCGGCATCGACGAGCTGTCGGAGGAGGACAAGCTCACCGTCAGCCGCGCCCGCAAGATCGAGCGCTTCTTCAGCCAGCCCTTCTTCGTCGCCGAGGTCTTCACCGGCAAGCCGGGCAACTACACCGGCCTGGAGGAGACGATCACCAGCTTCGAGCGCATCCTCAACGGCGAAGCCGACGACATCCCCGAGGGCAGCTTCCTCTACGTCGGCGGCCTCGACGAGGCGATCGCCAAGAGCAAGCAGGGCTGAGCCACCCGCGACCACCGCCACGCCCCGCACCGATTCGAGGGTGAGAAATGCAACAGGCCCGTCCCGAAAGGGGCGGGCCTGTTTATGCCTGCTGCGCGCGTGCACGATGACCGATCGCGCCGGCGATGGGGTCGGTGGACTGAGGCCAGTCGCCACTTTCATCGGCGCGAGGGAGGCTCGGCGCCACGCGCGTAGCCTTCGGATCGTTCACGCCCGGCGACGGCCGCGCCGCTAGGCGGGATCGCCTTCGTCCGGAGCCGCAAGAGAGAGGGCCGGGTGGCCAAAGGCCGATTTTGCTTGCGGCGGACTTGCCGCGTCGCTAGCTTCGGTCGCTCCCGGCCCGTTCGGGCCGGGAACACCTATCTCTCTCTGGAGGAGTCAACATGGTACTCCGTAAACGAATGCTCGCCGTCGCGCTCGCGACGGCGGCGATGGGGGTTGGACGGGGGCTGGCGGGCGAGGCGTCGGCGGACACCGTCATCGATTTCGAGTCGCTCCGGCATGACGATGCGAGCATCATGTACCACGGCGCGACTTACTCGGAGGACGGCTTCACCCTGTCGGCGCCGGGCGCGTTCGGGTTCGGCACGTTCGGCACGCTGGAGACGCGCTTCTCCGGGTCGACGGCGTTGTTCAACGACACGCCCGGTGACACGACCACGTTGACGAAGGACGGGGGAGGCGCGTTCGACCTCCTCTCGATCGACATCGCCGAGCTCAACGGTTCCGTTGTCGCCGACGTCACCTTCATCGGCACGCTCAGCGGGGGAGGCACCGTCTCGCAGACGTTCACGCTCGACGGCGTCGCCTTTGCGGCCGAAACGTTCCTCTTCTCCGGCTTCACGAGCGTCGTGTCCGTGGCGTGGGATCAGGAGTTTCCCTACCACCAGTTCGACAACATCACGATCGCCAACGGCGTCTCCGTCGTCCCGACGCCCGGCGCCGCCGCCGGCGGGATGGCGCTGCTGGCACTGGGGGCCATTCGCCGCCGCCGTACCGCGTGAGGTTCCCGTATCCAATCAAGGAGACCGCAGGCCCATCCCCCGGGATGGGCCTGCTTGCCGTCGCGTCACGCCGCGTCGGGCATCGGTTGGCGATGATGTCAATCCCGTGGCCGCTCGTCGAACAGCGCTTCGGTGGGCAGCGTCTCGGGGCCGTTGTCGGTGCAAAGGGCGTACTGGCTGGGGTACATCGAGACGCCGGCGTGGTCGCCGGTGGCGCTCAGGATGTAGAAGTTCAGGCCGAAGGCGGGCTGGCCGGCGTCGTTCAGCAGGCGCTTCTCGATCGTGTTCGCGGCGACGCGCTTCAGTGCGTCCATGCCGGCGTCGGTGGGCGTCATGCCGCGGCGCAAGTTCTCGACGATGAGGAAGGAGCAGAGGTTGTAGAGGTTGGCCTCGCCGCGCCCCGTGCTGCCGGCGGCGCCGACGTCGTTGTCCACGTAGAGCCCGGCGCCGAGGATGGGGGAGTCGCCGACGCGCCCGGGGATCTTCCACGCCAGGCCGCTCGTCGTCGTCACGCCGCAGACAGCGCCGGCGGCGCTGACTGCGTTCATGTTGATCGTGCCGAAGTAGTGCTCCGGGTCGATCAGGCCGTCGCGGATCATGGAGAGGGCGGCGCGGTGTTGGCGCTGCAATTCCCGTCGATCGCGGAGCGCCCTCACCGCCTCGCTGCGCTCGGCGCCTCTCCCGGAGGGAGAGGCGTTTCCTGCGACACGCGGTGCCGCGCCTAATCGAGTTTCACCGCCGCCGCTCCCTCCGTCGGTACGTCGCTCCGCCGGTTCGTCGCGTCTCTCGGGATCCAGGTAATGCTCCGGATCGCTGCGCCGCTTCCATTCGAGCCAGGTGGCGCGGGAGCGCTCAGTGTTCAGGTCATCCTCGATCTCGAAGCCCATGGCGCGGGCGAAGTCCTGCGCGCCCTTCCCGACGAGCAGGTGGTGATCCGTCGTATGGCAGACGGCCCGGGCCACGAGCGACGGCGTGCGCACCCCCTCCAGGCAGGCCACGCCGCCTGCGCGCTTCAGCGGGCCGTGCATGCAGCAGGAGTCGAGCTGCACGACGCCGTCGGCATTGGGCAGCCCGCCGTAGCCGACGCTCATGTCCTCCGGATCGAGCTCGCAGAGGTTGGCGCCGGCGATGACGGCGTCGAGGACGTCGTCTCCGTTGACGATCATGTCGAAGGCCTTCTGCACGCCGGTGACCTCCCCGCCGTTGCGGAAGCGGTTGCCGTTGGCGGAGGCGATGACGACGGGCCCGGCCCGGCGGACGTGGATGGCAGGGGCGTTGCCGAAGACGGCCGGGGCCGCGCCGGCGAGCGAAGCGGCAGCGCTGCCGGCGACGAACTGGCGTCTTGAGAGCTTGGGCATGGGGCGGGATGTTACCATGCCCCCGCGCCAGGAGCGCGAGGGGCAGGGGGAGCAGGTCGGGGGAATGCCGGTGCAGATCCGCGGCTTCGTTCACGTCATCTCTTCTCTGCCTTGCCCATGCCTGAACCTGTCCGCCTGATGCTCGCCGCCGATCGGAACGTGCTGCGGTGGGTGCCGACGGTGCTCAACAGCGTGCGCCACAGCACGCCCGGGGCGCTGGAGGTGGTGCTGGTGGTGGACGCCGTGCGCGAGGAGGACGAGCGCGAGCTTCGCCGCGTCCTGCCGAGGCTCGACATCCGCCTCATGCCGATCGATGGCGGGCGGGTGCGCGGCCTCGGGACGCTGGCGCACATCTCCACGATAAGCTATGCCCGGCTGCTGATGCCGGAGATGGTGGACTGGCCGCGCTTCGTCTACCTGGATGTCGATGTCGTCGTGGAGCGCGACCTGGGGGAGCTCCAGGCGACCGACCTGGCCGGCGCTCATTACGCGGGCGTGCACTACGCGGGCGAGCTGAACGCGGGGGTGCTGGTGATCGATGCGGAGCGCTGGCGTCGCGAGGGGCTCGCCACGCGCACGCTTGCCTGGGCGGCGGAGACGCGGCCGAAGATGATGGAACAGGCGGCGATCGCGCACGTCTTGGGGGATTCGGTGCGGGAGCTGGACGAGCGCTGGAACTGCATCGTCGACCCGCTCTGGGGGCGCGTGCGGATGCGGAACACGGCGGGGGTGGAGCCGTACATCACGCACTACATCACCTGCTTCAAGCCGTGGAACCGGGGGCGCTGGCTGATGCCGCGGGCGGTGCGCGAGCGGTGGGATCGATATCGCGTGCCGAACCGGCTTCCCCGTAACCGGTTACACGACCTGAAGATCCTGGCGGTGCAGGCCCGGCTGGTGGCGCGTCACGGGCGCCTGCTGCTGAAGTAGGGGATGGCGCGTGAAGTTAGGGGATGGCGCGGTCGCAAGGGCGGTCCAGACCGCTTATATTGCCGGTTTTCAAACGTTGTCGGGTTCGCGGGTGTCCGGTAACACGGGCGCTGGAGGAGTAGAATGTGCCGCCGGAACCGATGTCGGCCGGGCTGGGATTTATGAGGCCCGCCGGTAGGAGATCGCGGTTCGCGGCGCATCCTCGTCAGCCTGCCGCTACGGATCGCCGGCAGCGGCCCTTTACAACCGCCTTATCCCGCGCAGGCCAAACCCGAGCGGGGATTGGGCGGGGCCGAATCTCAGCCATGGAAGGCGACACCTCAGGCTCCCCGCCTGTCCGCGGGGGGGCAGTCCATTCGTGACCGGGGAACCGGACGCCTTCAGCAATGAACGACACCAGCCAACTCACCGTCGCCGGGCTGCCGGCGCGCCTGGAGGCGCTCGAGCCGCGCCGCCTGCTCGCGGCCACGCTCGACCTCTCGATCGATCCGTCCACGCTCCACCAGGAGTGGGAGGGGTTCGGCGGGAGCGTCAGCTCGCACAACGGCTCTCCTTACAACAACCCGGAGTTCTACAACCTCCTGGTGGGCGACGCGGGGATCAACGCCGTGCGGCTCCCGGTCCACTTCGGGTTCGAGGAGAGCAACGACAACGACGACCCGAACGTGATCGACTGGGACGCCTTCAACTACAAGGCGATGGACATCACGCTGAAGTTCGCCCAGGAGATGCAGAAGCGCGGGGCCGACACCTTCCTCGCCTCGCTCTGGACGCCGCCGTGGTGGATGAAGGCGACCAGCGCGCACGTCTACGGCGGGCCGCTGCGGGCGGACATGCGCGAGGAGTTCGCGGAGTTCGTGGCGGCGTACGTCATCGCTGCGAAGCGGGATTACGGCATCGAGATCGACGTCTTCAGCATCCAGAACGAGCCGCAGTTCATCCAGCCGTACGAGAGCACGATCTACACGCCCGAGCAGATGATCTCGGTGATGAAGGCGGTGCAGAAGCGCCTGGCCCACGAGGGGCTCGACACGAAGGTGATGGCCCCCGAGGAGCTGGCGCTCTTCGACCGCTGGCTCTGGTGGGACGAGGCCTTCCGCGAGGATCCGGAGATCTGGAACAGCGACATGGTCTGGGGCACCCACTACGCCGGCGGCGAGCGGGAGTATGAGCAGATCAGGAACTCCTCGCTCGACAGCGGCAACCCCGTCTGGCTGACCGAGGCGGCGGGGAAGCACGACTCGAGCTGGAACGGCGGCCTGCGGCTGAGCGAGGACATCGCCTCGATGATGCAGAGCGCCAACATCTCGATGTTCTACGAGTGGCAGCTGGAGAACTTCAACGACCCGACCAGCGCGCTCTTCAAGGGCATGGAGCCGACGACACGCTACCAGGCGGTCAAGCATTACGCCCACTGGATCCGCCCCGGCGCGCGGCGGATGGAGATGACCCACTCCGGCGCGGTGGACGTGGACGGCAACAAGCAGCGCGACCTGTACTACACGAGCTGGTACCACGACGACCTCGACGCGCAGTCGATCGTCCTGACGAACAACTACACGCAGCCCGTCACCTTCAACGTGACCATCGCCGGCTCGCGCGACCGCGCCTGGCAGGCTTGGCAGAGCACGAGCAACAACTACTTCCAGGAGATCTCGCTCCCCGCCGGCTCCACGCACAACCAGTTCCAGCTCACGCTCCCGGCCCGCTCCATGGTCACGCTCTACGACGGTGCCGGCGACCCGCTGCCGGGCCTCGCGCTCACCAGCGCGCGCCCCGACCAGCAGATCGTCTACGCCCGCGACATCGAGTTCGGGCATGCCGTGCGGCGGCAGTCGCTCCAGGCGGACATCATCAACCTCCGGATGTCCGCCAACGCCAGCAACATCCACGAGGAGTTCGTGAACGGGCGCGACGCCATCTTCGCCGCCGCCGCCTCGCCGGAGCGCACGATCGTTAGCGTCATCGAGCATCTGCTCTCCCTCGGCGCCGACGTGAACAAGCGCGACAACGAGGGGATCACGCCCCTCATGGTCGCCGCCTCCACGCCCATGATGTGGTTCAGCACCCAGACGCAGGACCCGACGCTGCCGAGCAAGAAGCTCGGCGCCCTCCTTGACGGCGGGGCGGAGATGCACGCCAAGGACGACATGGGCCGTACGCCGCTCCACTGGGGCGCGCAGGTCCCGTTCTGGATGTACACCCCGCCCTTCCCGCAGGAGGATCGGATCATCGCCTTCATGCTCGAACGCGGGGCCGACAGGAACAAGGTCGACCGCTTCGGCATGACCCCGCTCATGTGGGCGCAGCAGGAAGGGAACTACGCCAACGCCGCCGTCATCGCGGCCTGGAACCAGGACACCGCCGCCCCCGAGGTGCTGGACGAGGCCTTCGAGTGGGACGAGCGCCTCGCCGTCACCCTCGACTTCGACGAGGCGATGAGCGCGTTCGATGGACAGCAGCTGGCGATGTTCCGCACGCACAAGGACGGGACGCTCGCCGAGCCCGCCGCGACCGACGTGGCGCTGGAGACGCTCGATGCGGGGAACACCCGCGCGGTGCTCACGCCCGGCCATCGCCTCGAGAACGGTTACTACCGCGTCACCGTGCAGGAGGGGCAGGCCGTGCGCGACGCCGCCGGCAACGCGATGGCGACGGGCGAGGTGATCGGCGAGTTCTGGTTCCTCAACGCCGACGCCAACCGCGACGGCCGCGTCAACGCCCACGACTACGGCGCCTTCCAGCGCAACTTCGGGAAGTCGGGCGTCGGCTTCAGCGGCGGCGACTTCGACTACGACGGCCGCGTCACCCTGCGCGACTTCATGATCCTGCGGCAGAACTACGGCCTCACGATCGACGGGATCCCGGACGGCCCGCCCGATGGCGATCCGCCGCTCCCGGGCGCCGATCCGCCGCCCCAGCCGAGCATGAGCCCGCCGCTTGCCAGCCGCATGTCGGGCGGCGGGGCGATGACGGGCCTCGTGCGCGGCGCGTCGGGCCTCTTCCGCGACGGCGGGGCGATCAGCCTGCTGAGCGGGGATGACGACGACGAGCGCCCGCTCCTGCGATGATTGAAACCGGGTGCCGGGGCGAACGTCACAGCGGGTATGCTCGTGGTCGTGCCCGCTCAATCGCTCCGACGCCGCGCCTGGCTCACCCTGCTGCTCCTGGCGATCTGTCTGCCCGCATCCGCCCGGCCTCAGCCGCAGGGGCGCCCGCAGCGTCCCGCGCCGCTCGAACTGAGCAACGCCATGCCGCAGGAGGCGTTCGGGCGCCTCGGCGAGCGGCATGGCGTCCGCTTCTCGCTGGTCGAGCCGGAGGAGTGGATCGGCGGGCCCACCGGCGCGACGGTGAACGCCGCCCTGCGCAACGAGTCGCTCTGGGAGGCGGTGCTGATCTTCTCGGAGCAGACAGGATACGAGCCGGTATTCCGCCCTTACGGGCGCGACGATGACGGCACGCCGATCATCTGGCTGCGCCGGGTGGACGTGGCCGCGGAGGAGGGGCGGCGACCTGCCAAGGCGGCGGGGCCGGTGCTGGTGCGGCCGGCGGAGGCGTTCATCGGCCTGCCGCTGCGCATGGCGCAGCTTCGGATGGTGCCGATGCAGGCGTGGCTGCGCACGGAGGTGATGGTCGATCCGACGCAGCCTGCGGTCTACGTGACGGCGGCGGCGCTGCGGGCGTCGGACGAGGAGGGCGCCGAGTTCCGACGCACGGAGGGGCATGACCCGACGGTGGCGTTGGACGGCGGCGTAGGGGAGCTGATGCTGCGCTTCGACATCCTGCACCGGATGCCCGCGGCGGTGGGGCAGTGGCGGGCGCTGCTGCGCATCGTCTCGGGAGAGCGCTACGAGACGGTCATCGCGGACGTGACGACCATCCCCGAGGAGCATGCGAACCTACCGATGCCGGCCACGTTGCCGGCGACGGTTCCGGCGGTTGGCGGAGCGGATGACGAGCAGCCTGCGACGGCTCCCACGACGCTGCCCATCATGCCGGTCACGTCGCATGCGCTCGGCCCGTACCGCTTCGACCTCGAGCCGGTGCGGATCGGGGAGCGCGAGGCGCGTCCCGCGACGGCGCGGAGCGATGCGGAGCCGGCGAAGCGCGTGGCGACGGTGCGGATGATCGTGCCACGGGCCGACCTGGATCACACGGAGTGGGGCCGGCTTTACGGCTTTCTCCTCTCCCTTCCCCCGGAGCTCGGAGTCGGCGAGGCGGGCGAGGCGGGGGGCCCCTGGCGTCGGACGGGATACGCGGTGGTGTCGATCGCCTCGGCGGAGGATCCGGAGGTGGCGGGGTCGTTCCGGGTGTGGGCGCGCTACGAAGCGCCGGCGGGTTCGCCGGATCCGGAGTGGCTTGGCTGGTCGCTTCCGGCGGGTTCGCGCGAGGCGCGGGAGCTGGTGAGCTTCCAGGAGCCGGTTCCGATCCGCGGCGTGGGTTTCCAGGAGCTGTTGGAGGATGGGCGTGGCGATCGGCGGCCGGCGGGGCGGTGAGGGGGGCTGTGGAATGACGAATGAGGAAGCCAGAAATCCGAATGGAGGCTGGGGGACGGGTTGACCGTGGGGGACGCGTGGTCGTGCGAGGGTTGGCCCTGCGGCACGCGGTGCCGCGGCTCGTTGCTCCCTCTCTCTCCATCCCCCTCCGTCGCTTCGTCGCTCGCCTCTCTAACCCGGATGCAGGCTCGACTTACGAAATATTGCGGGCGAGATTGAGAATTCTGCACAAATATTGACCTGCGGTTGACATTGCGTTACGTTGTGGACAGTTTCCGCGTTGCGCACCTGCCCTGAGCGGTCAAGGCGGGTTCAGCCGGCTTCAGTTCGGCGTGCATCGCGGGATACAGCGGTCAGTTTGCGGTCACAATTTGGTCAGAGCAGCCGCACCGGAGTCGTGACAAGCGCAGGAGGCCCTTGCGGGTCGTGTCGTGCGCGTGCGGCGGGCATGGTGAAGGCGGCGGAGCGTCCGGCGGACCCGAGGGGTCCACCTGGCCTCATACCTCTCTTTGATCCGGCGGTCCGCCCCCAGCCAGCCCCACCCAGCAATCGCATGCCGGCGCCATGAGCGCTTCCGGCCGCGTGATGTATGTGCGCTTCGATTGCGATTCGGTGAGCGGCCCCCGCGGGGGCTTCGGCTCGCGCTGACCCGTCTTTTACGGTCGCCAACCCGCGACCAAAGGAGTCTCGTGATGAGCGGTCATTTCATCACGCGCCGACGCCGCCCTGGCTTCACACTCGTGGAGCTGCTGGTGGTCATCGGCATCATCGCACTTCTCATTTCCATCCTGCTGCCAACCCTCAGCCGTGCGCGTGACAGCGCCAAGACGGTCAAGTGCGGCAGCAACGTCCGGCAGATCGCCCAGGGCCTGATCGGTTACACGACCGATTTCGAGGGGAACCTCCCCTACGGCCTGGCCCGCTACGGCTTCGCGGACCCGGGTGACCCCACGCCCACGAACCGGCCGGAGTTCCAGGAGTGGACGCACGTCGTCAGCGGCTACCTGAACACCCGTCGCGAGAACGGCTACACGCTTCCGTTCACGGCGCAGGGCGTCCGGTACACCGATGCCGACGACAACTACCACCCGGTGCTCTACTGCCCGAACGTGGCCGACGAGTTCAAGAACATGCAGTCGCACTACGCCTGCAACATGACGCTGATGCCCAACATGCGCTGGGACCAGCTCGTGGCGCAGCTCGTTCGCGGCACGCACGGGCCGATGAACCTCTCCAGCACCTACGCGGAGAACGCCATCATCTGGGATGCCGTCCAGACGAAGTTCGTGCCTGAGACGGTCACGCGTGTCACGGGCATGTGGAGCTACCCCGGCCCCGCCTTCACGGGCATCGACGCCGGGAACGTCTCCTACTACCCGTTCCTCTTCGCCAGCCCCTCCGGCGAGCTTCCCGACTGGGACCTGGTCTATCGGAACGATGAGTACGAGCCGCCGGACAACATCGGCGACTTCGATCGTTCCGTCGAGTACCCGGTCTACATCAATCCGCCGAGCTGGGCCTTCGATCTCAACGGCACCACCTGGTACGCCAACGAGGATCTCGTGGTGACGGGCGGCTCGTTCTACATCGAGTACGCCGGCTCGCCGATCTTCCGTCACAACGCCAAGGAGCGTTGCAACACGGCGTTCGTCGACGGCAGCGTCCGGGCCCAGAAGTGGAACCCGCGCGACATCCACCCGGGTGGCACGTTCGTGACGAGCGAGTTCACCCGCCAGATGCTCCGGCCGAAGTACCCGGCGCAGCTGGCCAAGCGGGTCGGCGCCTGAGGCTCACATAACGGTCGTTGGCCTCCAGCCACGGCCCTAACACCTGACGACGGATCCGACCTGCTCCAGTCTTATGGAGCGGGTTGGATCCGTTTTTCTTTTGCCGGAGGTTAAATTTTCCCGCGCGAGGTCCCCCAAGGCGGGCACATAGTGGTAGGTTGGGATACATCGCTCCCCGGAGTTGATTCCGCTGGCAAGCGGTTGCAGCGGGTTTCGTGGCCGGGCGGTCCGGCAGGCCCCGGCGGAGCGGACGGTTACCAGCGGTCACAACCTCGTCAGCCTTTTCCGCACAGCGGATGTCGAAGCGAGCCTGGCTCGCTTCCGCGGACGTGTTATGCGCCCAAGGTGATCGAAAGGCAGGGGCGTAGCCCCGCTTCCCCGAAAAGAGAGCGGGCGACCGGCGGACCCAGGTGGTCCAAAACTGGCCTCATTCTTCCCTCATCCGGTCGCTCGGGAAGTTCCCTTTCGATACTCCAGGCGTGGAGCGAGTCCGACGGACGCGCCACAACGCCTCCTCATCCGCGGGCCCAGGTGGGTCCGAACGTGGGTTTGTGCTGGCTCATCCTCATTGGGTCGACCCCTCGGGGCGACCAGAAGGAGTTACGTGATGAGCACTCGCTTGTTCACACACAACCGCCGCCAGGGTTTCACTCTCGTGGAACTGTTGGTGGTCATCGGCATCATCGCACTTCTGATCTCCATCCTGCTGCCGACCCTCAGCCGTGCGCGCGACAGCGCCAAGACGGTCAAGTGCGGCAGCAACGTCCGGCAGATCGCCCAGGGCCTGATCGGCTACACGACCGACTTCCAGGGCAATCTTCCCTACGGGCTGATCCGGTTCGGCTTCGGCGATCCGGGCGATTCGACGCCCTCGGGGCAGGTGGAGTTCCAGGAGTGGACGCACGTCGTCAGCGGCTACCTGAACACCCGGCGCCAGAACGGCTACTCGCTTCCGTTCTTCGTGCAGAACGTCTGGTACACCGACGTGGACGACAACTACCACCCGGTGCTCTACTGCCCGAACGTCGGGGACGAGTTCCGGGACATGCAGTCGCATTACAACTGCAACATGACGATCATGCCCCACACCCAGTGGGATGACGGCTTTGGCATCATCCGCGGCACGCACGGGCCGCTGAACCTCGCGACCACCTTCGCCGAGAACGCCCTGATCTGGGACGGCGTGCAGACCCGCTTCGTGGACAGCACCACCGACCGCACCACCGGCCTGTGGAGCTGGCCTGGCCCGGCCTACACCGGCATCGACGCCGGGAACATGTCGTACTACCCGTTCATCGCGGCTGGCCCGTCGGGCGAGCTCCCCGACTTCGACCTGCTCTACCGCAGCGGCGACGGCGAGTCCCCCTTCAACCTGGCCGACCCCGATCGTTCGGTCGAGTACCCGGTCTACATCAACCCGCCCAGCTGGGCCTTCGATCTCAACGGCACCACCTGGTACGCCAACGAGGATCTGCTGGTGACCGGCGGCTCGTTCTACATCGAGTACTCCGGCGCTCCGATCTTCCGCCACAACGCCAAGGAGCGCTGCAACACGGCGTTCGTTGACGGCAGCGTCCGGGCACTGAAGTGGAACCCGCGCGACATTCACGAGGGTGGCACCTTCGTGACCAGCGAGTTCACCCGCCAGATGCTGCGTCCGAAGTACCCGGCGCAGCTGGCGAAGATCGCCTCCTGATCGTCACAACTCAGCTTCACACAAACCCACCCGCCCCGGCCTCACCGCCGGGGCGGGCTTTTTGTTGGCCAGTGCGGCTGGGCGCGGAAGAACGCAAAGGGCGCAAAGGGCGCAGAGAGTGAGCAAAGAGCCGGAGCGAGCCACGGATGGCGCGAATGCAGGCGAGGTGATCGGATGGTGGTCGCAGCTGCGGGGTGCTTGAGCCAATGGCGCCGGTTCCATCGCAGCGGGCCTGCGTCGCTACGCGACGCAGGGG
>JAEZED010000062.1 GCA_023417885.1 Planctomycetota bacterium | reverse complement strand
ACGCCGGCCCTGGGAGGGGCCGGCGTCGGTGGTTTACGAAGTCGGGCGTCCGTTCCCCCTTTCCCAGGAGAGGATCTCAGTCCCTGAGATGACTTCGAGCGAGGTTTGGCGCGCGGGGGGTGGCGCTGGGGAACGTCAGTCGAGCGCAGGTCCCCGGGGGAGGGGGCGGCTCGGGGCTGTCATGCCCGCGCGACCGCGTTAGCGACCGGGCGGGTGGGGGGTCGGTGTCGGCCGCGACGGGCCCGGGGCACCGTTGAGCTCCGCCGACGTGCAGGAAGCCGTCGAAGGCGCTCCACCCGGGCGAGCGCGGCCGGGCCCTCGTTTCGTTCAGGGCCGACCGAGTAAAATCAGGCCCGGCGGGCGGTCGAACGCTCCGACAATCCGTGTCGAGGCGATCGACGGCCTGAGCCGGGCCCTGAATGCCGCGTGTTGGCGCACGACCCCGGCCTGCAAAGGCGGGTACTTGCCATCAAGAGGCATTCAGCCAGGAGCTGCTGCGTTGCGTCGTGCCGACTCCGCCGGCCCGTCGCCTCCTGGACGTTCCCCTGCGCTCGCGGTTGTCCGCCAACCCGTCGACCGTCCGACGCTGGGTCGGGAGGGCCTCCGTTGCACCGTGGCGGGCCGCGATTGCCGGCATCCGTGCCGGGCAGGGCGTCTGGTGGCGACGCGGACCTCCATGTCCTGTCCGCATCGCACACTCCTGGCGTTCTGTTTTCTTCACCATCAGTCTCCGCCGGCCCCGGTCGTCCGTCGCAGGGCTCCATGCGGCCGGTCATGGCCGCACCGAGCGCCCGGCGGGTGCCCGAGTTCATCTCTCACGATCCTTGTGAGCGATGGGGCACTCGCACTGGAGCGGCAGGCCGCTGGAGTTCCGCCTAAGCCGCTGCGGGCCGCTGGGGCGCGCGGGGCGTTGGCTGACGAGTCCTTGACCAGCCGGCGGTGTCGTCCGTGATCACGCCCAACCATCCCGGGGCGTGCGCGGCTCCTTTCGATTCGCAAACTCTCTCTCGGAAGATCCTTCCCATTGTGGCCGCGGGAGACGTCCGTTCCCCCGCGGGTGAACCCGGTCCGCGCCGAAGCTGCGAGCCGGATCCGTCACTCCATCCCTGCCGGTCAGTGTGCGGCTTCATCGATCCGCTTGCACGTGTCGGCTTGGTTCGCGTCAGGCGGACTCCACCATCTCTTGTGGAGCGGCCATGCGCCGGCTCCGCCTGCTGTGTTTCCCTTCATCACGGCGCCGGCCGGTGGCGTCCTTGTCGGCCTCGCGTGCGCCGTGACTTTTGCCTCGCGTTCCGCGGATCGCGTCCGTTCATCGCGGCACGGGCTTGCCTGGTCACCTGGTCTTCTCCTGCTGTCGCTCCCGGCGCTGGCGGAAGCGCTCGGCGAGTTCTGCCTGCCTGGAGCGGAGCTGCCGCTTGTGCTCGCGCCACTCTTCCCGCTTCCAGAGCTGAAGGTGGTTTCGCATGCCCACGAGCATCACCTCGCGTCCCAGGTCTTCCCGGTCGAAATCCTCGTCGTCGGGAAGGACCATTCGGCCCTGCTTGTCCGGGACGGCCCGCCGTGCGGTGCTGAAGACGAGCATGAGGTAGTTCAGGTCGTCCGGGTCCAGCACGGCGTCGTTGATGATCGGGGCGACCTCCTGGCGGTAGTAAGCCTCGGGATAAAGCCAGTGTTTGCCGTTCTGTCCGACCACTATCATCAGGGCGTTGCCATCTCGTTCCGCATCCAGTTCCTTGCGGATGTCGGCGGGGATCAGCAGTCGTCCCTTGTCGTCGACGGTCAGCTCGTACTCGCCTGTGAAGAACGGTTCGGCTGACACGCGTCTCTCTCGCTTCCCCGGCAATGCCGGTGGAAATCGCCAGTTCTCGACGGAAGCCGTCGCGGCCAGCGTGCGGAAGCCTCCGGCTCGCGCTGGTCCGTTGCGTCTCCGCCGGCGAGGGCGCCTTTCGCTCAGAACCCGCACGGTTCTGGGATTTGGCTCCACTCGGCCCCGGCGACGTGGGAAACTATACCATTTCCCTCCACCAAGGGAAGAGAACTTTCCTTTCGCGCGCCACGGGCCTCCACCGCTGCGCAAAAGTCCCACGCCGTTCCGCATGCTCGGCGCGCAAACGACTGCTCCGCCAGCCAGTTACAGCTCGGGACGGCGAATCGGTCGATTGTGGAAAAGCTGTTGCCGGGCGGTGTTCATCCGCGCCGACGGCTGAAAACGTGAAGAAAAATTCCCGCCCCGAGCACCCCGGCGGGGAGCAGCCAACCCACCCAGTGGAGGGAAGTGGAGGGCCAGATCCCAAGCTCGCCCAGCGGCCGGGGCAGAAGCCAGCCGGCCGACCATCCGCTCCCCGTCTCCGCCGCAACGTACACCAGCACCGCGAGCCCGGCCGCGAGCGTCGCCGGCAGAGCGTTCAACCCAACGCGGCGCCGGTGCCGCTGCGCCAGGCCCGCAAAGAGCCGCCCGATTCCGACGAGCCACAACGCAAGCCAACCCCAGGCCGTCAGCATCGCGCGCCACTCGCCCTCGGCAACGGCAAACGCCAGCGCCAGCGCCACCCCCGCGATCGCAACCGCCGCCAACGCCGAACTCCATCGGATGACCAGTTGCGGCACGAGCAGCGACGCCAGCAGGATCTGCACCGCCAGCACCGCGCCCGGAGCCCACCGTTCCGGCGGAACCGGCCAGTTGTGGCTCAGCCGCGCCCCCGCGACCAGCGCCACCAGCACCGCCAGCGGCAGCAGCGCCCACACCACCAGCACCGCCGCCTCGCCGCCGCGCGGGTGGGCCGTGGCGCGTGCGGGAGACAAGTGTCCGGAAGCCGAGGGCATCAACACAAAGAATAGCGACGCCCGGGAGGGCCGATCCCCGGCGGAAACGGGGGGCAGTTGGCCGCCCAACCCGGCGTGCGCCGCCTTACCATGAACCTGGGGTCGGATCGGAGCCGCGCCCGCGTCCACTCGGAAGGGCCGCGGCAAGGGATACACGTAACCGTCGCGCTGAGGGCTGGCCCATCGTCACCCCCCTGTGCGTCGATCCGTTATCTCCACGGAAGCCGGCACGAGTCCTGGCGTCGTCGTACGACTGAGGGAATGACATGCAGCACTTGCGATACGGCCGGCCGAGCCGGGCGGGGCAGATCGGGCGGTGGCTGGCAGCCGTCGGGCTGATCGCCGTCACCCCCGTGCTGCTGTTCGTAGCGGTGCGGTCGCACCGGGCGGCCGCGGCGACGGCCGGCTGGCCGACGACGTCGGGCATCGTCACCCGGGCGGAGGTGCGCGAGGTCACGAAGAGCCGTTACGCGACGGAAGTGACGTACATCTACCAGGTGGACGGCCGGGACTACGTCGGGACGCGCATCCGCGCCGCCGATCCGCACCACCGTCTGCCCGCGGCCAGGGCGGAGATCGAGGGGCTGGCGGTGGGGCAGGCGCGTGAGGTCTTCTACAACCCCGCCGACCCGGCCGAGGCGCTGCTGGTCCCCGGCGCCTCGGGCGAGGCATGGCTGCTCATCCTGCCGGCCGCCTCATTCGCCGGCGGGACGGCGATCCTCGCATGGCTCCTGGCCACCCGCCGCCGACGCCGGGTGTGGCTGGAGCAGTACGTTTGATGCCGCGTCAGCAGTGCTTCGTTCGCCTCGGGCCGGCGGGGCGTTGCTTACTCCGTGTCGTCGAAGATCGCCTCGATCCGGCGGCGGAGGTCTTCGTCGGGGAGTTCGCCGCGGCCGGCGTTCACGTTGTCCACGATGTGGCGCGGATTCGTCGTCCCCGGGATCACCGCCGTCACCGCCGGGTGGGAGAGGTTGTACTTCAGGCAGACCTGCGCCCAGCTCGTGGCGCCGAGTTCCCGGGCGAAGTCCGGCAGCGGGCGGTCGCTCACTGCCGAGAGCACGTTGCCGCGCCGCCCGCCCAGCGGGACGTTGTTCAGGACCGCCACGCCGTGCTCCTGGCAGAGCGGCAGGATGCGCTCCGCCGCCGAGCGGTTGGTCACGGAGTAGTCCACCTCCACGATGTCCAGCTCCTGCTCTTCGATGAGCCGGGCCAGGTCCTCGTACTGCCGGTCGCTCGATGTGCTGACGCCCAGGTAGCGGATCTTCCCCTCCTGCTTCCACTCGCGCAGCACGGGAAGAAGCGTCTCCCATCCGCCGAGGTTGTGCACGCGCATCGCCGCAACCTTCTCCATCCCAAGCGCCGCCAGGGACGCCTCGAGCTGCTCGACGGCGGCGGCGCGGTCGGCGTCGCGGATGCTCGTCTTCGTCGCGATGAAGACCTGGTCCTCCACGCCGAGATCATCAACGATCTTCCCGATCACTTCCTCGGCCCGTCCACGCCCGTAGCCGCGCGCCGTGTCAATGACGCTTCCGCCGTTCTCCACCAGCAGGCGGATCACCTCGCGCAGCGGGGCCATCTCCTCTTCCGTCTGCACGCCGAAGCGATTGGTGCCGAGGCCGATGACCGGGATCTTCTCGCCCGTCTTCGGGATCTCGCGCATCAGCATCGCACCGCCGGCGGGGCGGGTGCTCGGCTGGGCGGCGCGAAGGGAGGGGACGAGGCCGAGGCCTGCGCCCAGGGCACCCGCGCCGGCGAGCAGGCCCAGCTTCATCGCCTCGCGGCGGGTCGTCGTGTGGTTCGGCTGCGCGTTCATCGCGTCTCCCGTGGTGTCTGGCGTTCACACGCTGCCCGGCGCACTCGCGCCGTCGGCGGCGTGTCGATCATCTAACGACCGCCCCGAGCCCGCTATTGCGAAACCGGCACCGTTTTGCCACCGGACCTCCCCCCGCGCCCCGGCAACGCAACCCAACGACTCCGCTCCATGC
>JAEZED010000020.1 GCA_023417885.1 Planctomycetota bacterium | reverse complement strand
TCGCCGGCCTCGCGGCGGTGCTGCTGGCCGGCCCGGCGGCGCTGGCGCAGGATGCTTCGACCACCGAAGCGTCCCAGCCGCCGACGACGCGGCCGGGGAATCCGCAGACGAGCACGCCGTTCTGGGGCGACCCCTACGGCCCGCCGCGCAACGACCGGCGCGACTACGACGACCGCTACGACGACGACGACAGCTTCACCGAGAACTTCCCGGTGGACCTGGCGGGACAGGTCGCCCCGGCGCGCGAGCGCTTCATGGCCCTCAAGCAGGGATACAACCTGGCGCGCGATCGCCTCAACGACCGCGTGGACGAGTTGCGCCGCGCCTTCCAGGACAGCGAGGAGTACCGCGGGTTGCTGGAGGAGCGGGAGGAGATCCAGCGCTCCATGCACCTCGCGCGGCGCGACGCGCTGGAACCCCTGCGCGACGACCCCGAGTACCAGGCACTGGTTCAGCTCGAGCAGCACCTCCAGGCCCGCATCCGCGAGCAGCACGCCGCGGCCAACCCGGACATGGAGGCCGTCCGCGCCCTGAGCGAGCTGGCCATGGAATACGCCCGCCAGCGCCGCGAGATGGAACAGGGGCTGATCGGCACCGACGCGCAGTCGGACTCGAGCAGCCAGCGCCTCCGCGAGATCGCCATCCGGCAGCGCGAGCTCGACGAGCAGTTCGAGCGCGACGTCCGCGGCAATACCGAGCTCGCCCAGATGCGCAGCGACATCGACGAGCTGCGCGTCGCCTACCTGGCGGCGGGCGCCTACTACGACTCGGCCGTCCGCACCGCCAACATCGCCACGGAGTTCGCCTACTTCAACTCCCTGGCCCGCATGGGCCAGAACGGCTACGGCTACGGCTACCCGCATTACGGTTATCCCCACGGCTACCCCTGGTGGGGCGGGCATCACAGGGGCGGCCTGATCATCGCCGGCCTCCCCGTCCTCCCGCCCGGCTCCGGCCCCATCCGGATGCGGCAGATCATCCGCCCGACCCCCGTGCTGAGCAACACCTGGCGCGGCGGCGTCTACCGGCCGTTCGTCCCGTCCGGCAACCAGCCCCCGCCGGACTTCCCGGATCCGGATTGATCGCCCACAGCGCTTCCAGGGTCGCGACAACCGTCGCGGCCCTTTTTCATTGGCTGGGACGAAGCCCGACCCGCGCCGCCCGGCCGCTTGTCTTTCCGGGGCAAGAACGTACGTTGCCGGGTCATGGAAACAGCCACGCTGGCTGCGCCGCAGGCGACCGGAGCGTTCACCGAACGCGCCGCGGCCGACGCGCCGCTGCTCAGGGCCAGCGGGCTGCGCGTGCAGTACGATCGCCTCGTCGCGCTCGACGACGTCAGCCTCGAGCTGGATGCGGGCGAACTGCTCGGCCTCGTCGGGCCCAACGGTGCGGGGAAGACAACCCTGCTGCGCGCCCTCGCGGGCCTCAGGCCGCCCGATGCCGGGGCCGCTTGGGTTCTCGGCCAGCGCATCACGCCCGGGGAGACCGAAGCGATGAGCCGCATCGGCTTCACGGCGGACGAGCCCCCACTCTACGACGGAATGAAGGTGCGCACCTTCCTGCGCTTCATCGCCGCCGGCTACGGCAGCACCGGGCCGGAGGTGGACGAGCGCATCGACTTCTGGCTCGAGCGGCTCTGGCTCCTGGAGAAGGCCGACCAGCCGATCGGCGCCCTTTCCCGCGGCATGCGCCAGCGCATCGGCATCGCGCGCACGCTCCTGCCGAACCCGGCGGTCATCCTGCTCGACGAGCCGGCGGCCGGCCTCGACCCGGCGGGGCGCGCGCAGTTCCGCGAGCTGCTCCTCTCCCTGCGGAAGCAGGGCAAGGCGCTGATCGTCTCCAGCCACATCCTCAGCGACCTCGCGGAATACTGCTCGCACGTGGCCATCATGGCCCGCGGGCGCATCGTCCGGCACGGCACCGTCGCGCAGATCGCCACCGGCGAGGCGACGGAGACGGCCACCTACACCGTGCGCTTCGTCCGCCCGCTTTCTCCCACGGAGCTCGCGGGCCTGCGCGCGATGGACGGCGTCGCCGAAGTCGCCGCCGACGATCACAAGCTGCGTGTCAACGCCGCCCCCGGCGAGGCCGCCGCCGCCCGGCTCCTGGCGGAGGTGGTCGCCGCCGGGCTGCCGGTGTGCAGCTTCACGGCTGAAACACCGGACCTGGAGGAGGCTTACCTCCGCAGCGGCATCGGCCAGGTGGACTAGCGCATGAACGCGATCGGCTACGCCCATTTCGAGCTCAACGGCGGGACCCGGCGCCTGCTGCGCTGGGTGATCGCCATCGTCGCCCTGGCGGTGGTCGGGCTTGCCGCCTGGTCGCGCAACCGGGGTGGTTTCGCCGCTGCCGCGGGCGATGCTCGCTTTCCCCTGGCGCTGACGCTGGGCATCCTGCTCATCGTCGTCGTCAATGCCCGCATCGGCGCCGCCATCCGGCGCGACGCCGTGCTCGACATGAGCCGCTCGCACCGGCTCATGCCGCAGCCGGCGGCGTCGGCAGTCGCCGGGTACATCGTCGGCTCTTCCCTCTCCGTCCTGGCGGGGGCGGGCACGATCATCCTGATCGGCGTCGCCTGCACGCTCGCCGCCGGCGGCAACCCCGCGACGTGGCTCTTCATCAGCGCGGTGCTCGTGATGTTCGGCGCGATGACCTGGTGCTTCACCGCGGTCGCGAGCATGCCCGGCCGCGCCGCCCGGGGCGACAAGACCAAGGGAAGCGGAGGGATGGGGTGGGTGCCGTGGGTCTTCATCGGCCCGGCGTTCGGAACCGGCGGCTCGATCCTGGCCGTCGTGCCGGCGGTCGTTGTGCTGCTGGGCCCGCTCATCGGTCGGACGATCTTCACCGCGGGCAGCGTGAGCGACTTCACCTGGGCGCACGGCGCCTCGGCGGCGTTCCAGGCCGGCTTCGCCGCGATCTTCTTCATCGCCGCCTGCCGCAAGTACGAGCGTGACGAGCCGCCGGCGATGGATGCGGTGCTGTGGCTGGGGATCATCGCGCTGATCGTGGGCGCGTCGCTGGTCGGGATCGCGCGGTTCGAGGCGTTCCGGCCGCAGATCTTTCGGAACGCGGAGCTCTGGCACAACGTGGCGGTGCCCGCCACGCTCTGCCTGCTGCTTCTCCTGCTCCCGGCAGGGCTGGCCGCGAGCGAGCGCCGCGTCCTCACGTGGCGCTACCGTCGCAACGTGGGCGACCCGCTGGCCGACGAATCGCGGCCCGGCATCTCGTCGCTCGTGGCGCTGGTCGCTTTCCTGGCAATCGGGGCGACGTTCGTGATCTTCGCCCCGGACACGGAGATCGTCTCCGCCGGCTCGCACGGGCGCGCCTGGGCGCTCACCGGCGCCTCGTTCTTCCTCGGCGCGGTGCTGCTGTTCGCCCTCGTGCGCATCGGCCATCGGCTGGGGCCGACGCGCGTCCTGTCGAGCGCCGTGCTGCTGCTCTGGGTGCTCCCGATCCTGGCGGCCGCTGCGTGGGCGTTCAGGGAGGACGGCAACCTTACGCGCACGTTCAACCCGATCGCGTCGTTCAGCACGCCCGGCGCGATCCTCGCCGCCTGGCTGGGACGGACCGACGGCGGGCAGCACGCGATGACGGCATCGACGCTGGCATACTGGCCGGGCGTGGCCTTCCAGGCGCTTGTCGCGGCTGGCGCGGTGCTGGTCGCGGCGCGGGTGCCGGATCGGATGTCGCAGCCGGCGGTGCGCGAGGAGCCGGCACCCGTCTCCCAGGCGTCACCGGAAGGGCCTGTTGCGGCGTCCCGGTTGCCCTGACCAGCGCCCGCCGCTACTTTCCTCCCGATGCGCGAGCAATTGGCGGTCATGCTTCTGAGCTGTCTGGGCGGACTCAGCGGGATGCAGGAGGCATCGCCCGGGACGCCGGGCCTCGCCGCGCCTGCGCACTCGCCGCTCGGCGAAGCCGAGCTCTCGCCGTGGGAGCCGCTGCCTGCGCCGCGCCTCATGGTCCAGACGATCGCCCAGCCCGATTCCGTGTACGCTCCGCCGCGCGTCAGCGACGCGCGCGGCGGGTACAACGAGGGGGCGCTCTCGCTGGACATCAAGACGCGCTACATGACCGACTACATCTTCCGCGGCCTGGAGGTCGTCGAGCCGCAGACGTCGGAGGATGCGTTCAACGTGCAGATCGAGGCGCTGCTGCGGATGGACCTGGGCCGCCTGCCCGACCCCTTCTTCCACGTCCTGACCAACACCGCCGAAGGGGACGACATCAGCAACTTCCAGGTGATCCGGCCGGCGGTCGGGCTGATCTGGGAGACGGAGTCGCTGGAGATCGCCATCGGCACGCAGAGCTTCACCTACCCCGACCGCACCGACCTGGACACGGCGGAGGTCTTCCTGGACGTGCAGTTCAACGACGGCGCGCTATTCTCCGAGGATGAGCCGGTCTTCGGGCCGTTCGTCTTCGCGGCCTACGACTTCGACGAGTTCGAGGGGTTCTACGTGGAGGCGGGCCTGCGTCGCGAGTTCGACATCCCGGACACGAACTTCGACCTCGGCGTCGAGGCGCTCGTGGCCTATGTGAACGACTACGCCCTCTACAGCGCCACCCCGGTGAACGAGGGGAGCGGCTTCTCGCACTACCAGGTCGGCCTTGTCGCCGAGTACCGGCTCAACAGCCTGCTGAACATCTCGCGGCGCTACGGCCAGTGGAGCCTCGCCGGCTATCTCTACTACACCGACGGCATCGACAACGAGCTCGCCGCCACCAGCCAGGTGTGGGGCGGCGGGGGGATCACGTTCCGCTACTGAAGGCTTTGGTTTCCCGCCGCTGAAGCGGCGGGGCCTCATAGGCCGAGCGCCCGGTCAGGCTGCGGCCGAGGCTTCGGCGGATTCGGTGAGGACGGTGAGCTTGTTGTCCTTCATCTGGGCGACACCGCCGCGGATCTCGAGGATCTGCGTTCCGCCCCGGGCGAGGGTGGCGGTGAGGCGGCCGGCGCCGAGCCGGACGAGAAGGGGAGCGCGGCCGGTCAGGATGCCGACGTACCCGTCATGGGCAGGCAGGACGACGCTGCTGACGGACTGGTTGAAGACCTCGCGGTCGGGGGTGACGATGTCGCACTGAAAGGCCACGTTCTGCTCCGGGTGCGGGTTGCGGGGGCCAGATGGTAGCGGCGGGGGCGCGGGGGTCAAAGAGCGCCAGACCCATCACCACCGGCCTCCGGGAGCCTTTGCGGCGGGCGTTGCGGGAAATGGTTGCCATCGGGCGGGAAGTGGGATAAGAATTGGGCTGACGCGTGACCACCGCACCGCCCGTGCGGTGGTTTGTTCATTGTGACCCCGTGGGGCGTGTTCGCCCCGTTTCCAGAGGCCCTTGCTCACCAGCCTGAAAAGGACGACGGCTGCGGCCCGGGCCTGACCCGCGCGACCCTCAAGGCGATCACGGCACCGTCGCACATGAATGCGACGCATCCGCCGCCGCGCCTGCGGAGCCGGAGCCGGCTTCGTCGGCCGCACGGGCAACGAGCGACGTGAAGGGCAGCTCCCCCCTTCGTCGCCTGCAACCAGACAGGGAGAGAACGCCATGCAATACCTCAGCGCCGCCGAGAAGCAGAAGCTGGACGAGCGCCTCGAAGAGCTGCGGAGGCAGAAGGTTGCGGTCCAGGACCGCATCACCGCCGCCGCCGGCCTGGGCGACCTGTCCGAGAACGCCGAATACCATTTCGCCAAGGAGGAGAACCGCAAGATCGAGCGGGAGCTGGCCGACCTCGAGAAGAAGCTCAAGTCCGTCGTCGTCGCCGACGCCAGCGACGTCCCGGAGGACATGGTCTTCCTCGGCAGCACCGTCCGCATTCGCGACGTGGACGACGGCGATGAGATGCTCGTCCGGCTCGTCGGCGAGGCCGGCGCGCCCGAGGCCGAGAGCGACGTGCAGGACGTCTCCGCAACAAGCCCCATGGGTGACGCGCTCATGAAGGCCCGCGTCGGAGACACCGTCACCGTCAAGGCGCCCCGGGGCAGCATGCAGTTCACCGTGATCGAGATCCTCTAGAATCGCGAGGATCCAGCAGCCGGCGCCTTCCGGAGCAGGCGAATGCCCGACACCGGCCACCCCGCCCCCTCCGAACTCCCGCCACCGTAGCTCAACTGGCAGAGCAACGGTTTTGTAAACCGTAGGTTGCCGGTTCGATTCCGGCCGGTGGCTCATGATCCCCCCAAGCCCGCGCTTCCAGGCGCGGGCTCTTTCATGTCCGCGATCAACGGCGGGCGGGCAGACAAGAATTGTCAGGGAATTGCTCTCTTGTCTTGGACAAGCCATGCCTCCCGGTGGTAGCTTCCCGCAACGTCCGCCCAGCGGGGCGGCGACGCCTGCTGCTCACGTTGGAGGAGGAACCCCCATGAATCGATTCACCCGCGCCCTCACGGCCGTGATTGCCCTGGCATGCCTGGCCCTCGTGCTCCAGGGGTGCGAGTCCGCCGAGGAAGCCGCCGCCGGCACCTACACCCTCGACAAGGAGAGCATCAAGGCCAGTCTCCAGAAGGAGATCGACAGCGAGGGTGGGCAGGGCAACCCCATGGCCGCCGCCATGGCGCAGCAGATGATCGAGTCCATGACCATGACCCTTACGCTCAATGCCGACGGCACCGCGTCGAGCAACATGAGCATGATGGGCCAGACGCAGAACGCCAGCGGCACCTGGAAGATCGACGGCGACTCCGTCTCCATCACCATGGCCGAGGAGGGGGGCGAGCCCAGCACCGCCACCGGCAAGCTCGACGGCGACACCCTCGAGATGCAGCCCGAGGGCGGTGACGAGATGCCCTTCAAGATGATCTTTCGCAAGCAGGCCGCCTGAAGCGGCACCGGCGCAACGCCGCTCCCCGCCTGCGGCTACCATGGCCGCGAGGCCATGACCAGCGTCCAACTGCGCGACATCTCCAAGCGCTTCGGCGACACCCTCGCCCTCGACCGCATCACGCTGGCGATCGACGCGGGGGAGCTCTTCTTCCTGCTCGGCCCCAGCGGCTGCGGCAAGAGCACGCTCCTGCGCCTCGTCGCCGGCCTCCATGAGCCCGACACCGGCGCCATCCTCTTCAACGATGCCGACGTCACCCGCCTCGGCACGGAAAAACGCAACGCCGTCATGTGCTTCCAGAGCTACGCCCTCTGGCCGCACATGACCGTGCGCGAAAACGTCCGCTTCGGCCTCGGCGTCCGCAGGCTCCCCCGCGACGAGCAGAACCGCCGCATCGACGAGATGCTCCGACTCGTCCGCATGGAGCCGTACGCCGACCGCCGGCCCAACCAGCTCTCCGGCGGGCAGCAGCAGCGCGTGGCCCTGGCCCGCGCCATCGCCGTGCGACCGGCCGTCCTCCTGCTCGACGAGCCCCTCTCCAACCTCGACGCCAAGCTCCGCCACGAGATGCGCGCCGAGATACGACGCATCTGCAAAGAGAGCGGCCTCACCACGATCTACGTCACCCACGACCAGAAGGAAGCCCTCTCCATCGCCGACCGCATCGCGCTGCTGCGCGCCGGAAGGCTCATGCAGATCGGCACGCCCGGCGAGCTCTACCACCGGCCCGCCAGCGCCTTCGTCGCAGACTTCATCGGGCAGACCAACCTCCTCCCCGCCCGCATCACCGGCCGCGACGACGGCCTCCTCGTGCTCGACACCCCCCTCGGCACGCTCCGTGCCCCGCCGCAGGGGGAGTGGGAGCAGACGCGGGAGGGCGGCGACGGGAATGATCTCCTGCTCTCCATCCGCCCCGAGCAGATGCGCATCCTCCGCGACGTCCCGCCGCCGCGCGCCGGCGCCAACCGCATCGCCGGCCGCACGCTCGGCACCACCTTCCTCGGCGAAGCCACCGAGCACGCCCTGGAATCGGGCGGCCACACCTTCCGCGTGATCGCAGCGCCGCCCCTCTTCGACGTCCCCGCCGAACTGGCCGTCGAGATCGACCCGGAAGACATCATCCTCCTCCCCACCGACCCGTCACACTCCCCATAACCGGCGGCACGGCGTACCGCCGGCCTGTCGCGAAGCTCCGGGCTTCACGCGGCCTCATGCATCGACAAAAAAAACCACCCCGGCGGGGGCGGCCGGGGTGGCGAAGTGGCTGGAGGGCGGAGAAAGCCAGGGGGGAGCTTTCTCCATATGAGGGGGGACATCCTCCAGCCGCATGCACCTTAGCGGCGGTGGGGGTGATGTCAAATCCTTCCCCGCCACCCCCGCTCCGATTCGGAGACCGGACTAGACGCTGTTACGGTGCGGCTCGCGGAAAGGCCCATTCGTGGCCTTGGGGCAAGCAACAACCGCGGTCGCGGCTCGTCCAGAGCCGGCTCGCGCCCAGGCGCCCAGGGCGCAAGCGGGCCCGAAAGGCGGAGCAGCGGCCGCCACCGTCAGCCGACCGGAAGCGCCCGGCAGCGCGCAAAAACTAGACAGTTTCGCTCCGTATCTAGACAGTTTTGCTCCAAAACTAGACAGTTTTGCTCCAGAACTGTCTAGTTTTGCTCCGTAACTAGCTAGTTC
>JAEZED010000160.1 GCA_023417885.1 Planctomycetota bacterium | reverse complement strand
GCGCTGCGCGCCTGCAGCGCGGCGCTGCGCGCCTGCCGCCGGGCGCGCGATGCCCGTTGGGGCGTTTCGGCGGGCGTTTTTTTCTGGACCGCCGGCCATTTCGCGTTATCGGCGCGGATTTGAAGGCCCAACGCGGCGGCGGACGTTCAGCCGGCCCGGCGGCGGGCCGATGCGTTGCCTGTGGTGGGCATGAGCGTTGGCGACTCCGGCATGCCGGTCGGCCCGACATGCCCTTGACACCCTCCGTCACTCCCTCCTGATCCCGCCGCGCACGCCGAAGACCGCCCGAAGGAACCCGTCATGAGCCTCGTCCCCCGCACCGTCGCCGCGAAGATCGAGTTCTTTCAGACGCGCCTGCCCAAGTGGGCCGATGTCGCCGAGCAGATCGGCAGCACGCCCGAGCAGATTGACTCCCTCGAGGCCAGCGTCGCCGCGGCGCGCACGGCGCTGGCCGAGCAGCGGGAGGCGCAGAACAAGGCGCGGGTTGCGACCGACAAGCTGCGCCTCGCGCTGAAGAAGATGGCGACCGAGGGCAGCGCCGTCATCGCCCGCGCCCGTGTCACCGCCCAGTCGTCAGGCGACCCACTCGTGTACGGCCTCGCCTCCATTCCCCTTCCCAGGAAGGGCTCGCCCCTCGGCACGCCGGGCACGCCCTGGGGCTTCGAGCTCCAGCTTCACCCGAACGGCGCGCTGGAGCTGCGCTGGGAGTGCGACAACCCCGAGAACGCAGGCGGCACGCTGTACGAGATCTATCGCCGCGACCAGCCGGGCGGGGAGTTCACCTATCTCGGCAACACCGGCATCAAGAAGTTCGTCGACGCGAAGATCCCCGGCGGGGCGTCGCAGGTCACGTACAGGATCCAGGCCGCCCGTTCGACGAAGGTTGGCGCCAGCGCGTTCTTTACCGTCAACTTCGGCGGCGTGGGCGTCGGCGGGGCGATCGTCCCGCACGCCCCGCGCATCGCGGCATAGGGGCGATCGTGCGCCCCTACAATGGGATACGGTGCACGATCGAATGGACAAGCTCCGGCAGGCAGGGCGGGCGGCGACGGGCGAAGCGTTCGACGTCGAGCGCGTCCGGCGCGACTTCCCGATCCTCTCCACGGAGATGAACGGCCGGCCGCTGGTCTACCTCGATAACGGGGCGACGACGCAGAAGCCGCGGGCGGTCATCGACGCCATCACCCGCTACTACGAGCGGGACAACGCCAACATCCACCGCGGCGTCTATACGCTCTCGCAACGCGCCACGCAGCAGGTCGACCACGCCCGCGAGATTGTCGCTCGGTTCCTGAATGCGCCCGACCCTGCGGAGTGCATCTTCGTCCGCGGCGTCACCGAAGCCATCAACCTCGTGGCCATGTCGTGGGGGCGTGTCTTCCTGGAGCCCGGCGACGAGGTGCTGCTGACCGCCCTCGAGCACCACAGCAACATCGTCCCCTGGCAGCTCGCCTGCGAGGCTACGGGCGCGACGCTCCGCTGGCTGCCGATGAACGCCCACCACCGCGGCGAGCTGGACTATGACCGGCTCGGCGAGTTCGTGAATGCGAAGACACGCCTCGTCGCCATCCAGCACGTGAGCAACGCGCTGGGAACGGTGCACGACGTCGACCGCATCACCACCGCCGCGACGGAGGCGACCGGCGGCAGGGCGGTCGTGCTGATCGACGGCGCGCAGCATGTGGGCCACTTCCCGACGGACGTGCGCAGCATCGGCGGCGGGGGATGCGATTTCTACTGCTTCAGCGGGCACAAGCTCTTCGGCCCGACGGGGATCGGCGTGCTGTGGGGGAAGCGCGAAATCCTGGAGCAGATGCCCCCGTTCCACGGCGGGGGAGACATGATCGAGAGCGTGACGTGGGAGAAGACGACCTACGCGCCGATCCCCGCGAAGTTCGAGGCGGGTACGCCCGACATCGCCGGCGCAATCGGCCTGGGCGCCGCCATCGAGTACCTCCAGTCGCTCGGGTGGGATGCGCTCATTGCCCACGAGGAGGAGCTGCTCGCGTACGCGACCCAGCGGATGAGCACGGTGCCCGGCCTGCGCATCATCGGCACCGCGGGGCGGAAGGCGGGGGTGATCAGCTTCGTGCTCGAAGACCCGCCGGTCGCGCCGCTGGACATCGGCACGAAGCTCGACGCGATGGGCATCGCCGTGCGGACAGGCCATCACTGCGCCCAGCCCCTGATGGACGCCTTCGGCCTCACCGGAACCACGCGCGCCAGCTTCGCCTTCTACAACACGCGCGCGGAAGTCGATGCGCTGGTCGAAGGGCTCGAACAGATCACGCGCGACGCCCAACGCCCAGCCATTCCAATGGCCGGGTCTGCACCCAGACACGAAACCCCCACCCACTGGCCCGACCCCAAGGGCGCCAACCCCGACGAAGCAGCCAGGGAACTCATCGACACCTTCACGTTCCTCGCCGAGGCCGGCGAGGACCCGCGCGACTACGTGCTCGAACTCGCCCGCAAGCTCCCCCCGATGCCCGAGTCGGAGAAGAACGAGGCGACGTACGTGAAGGGGTGCATGAGCCAGGTCTGGCTCACCGCCCGCCGCCGCCCCGGCACGGCCGACGCGATCGACTTCCTCGCCGACAGCGACGCCGAGATCGTCAAGGGGCTCATCGCGGTCCTCCAGCACGTCTTCAGCGGGCAGTCAGCGAAGCAGATCCTCGCCTTCGACATCCACGGCCTGCTGCGCAAGCTGAACTTCGGCAACCTCATCAGCGTCCAGCGCCGCAGCGGCGTCGAGGCGATGATCAACCGCATCCGCACGGTGGCGCGCGGGATGACGGAGGGGGCCACGAATGACGCGAACCAGAACGAATGAGGAAATCGTTCGGAGTTGGTCGTGCTGCTTTGGTTCGGACGCGGAATCGCCATGGACGAACACCGCAAGAGTCTCAAGGTTCTTCCCACCACCGGCGCCGCCGGCAAGCTCGAGGAGCTGCGCAAACAACCAAAGCCCTCGACTTCCAATCGAGGGTCTGGCGCAGGGATTGAAGGGCCCGGCCCCGGAACGAACACCCGAGGCGCGAAGAAGCTCAACGACGAGACCCCGATCGACCGCGCGCTCGATCCCTCGCTCACGCCCGAGCAGCGGAAGATCAAGGAGAAGATCGTCGAGGCGCTCCAGCAGGTCTACGACCCGGAGCTCCCCGTCAACCTCTACGACCTGGGCCTCATCTACCGCCTCGACCTGCGCGACCTCCCCGGCGGGGCGGGCCAGCACGTCGAGATCGACATGACCCTCACCGCCCCCAACTGCCCCGTTGCGGAGCAGATCCCCCGCCAGGTGCACGAAGCGGTGGCGGGCGTGGAGGGCGTGGATCAGGTGGAAGTCCGGCTCGTCTGGGAGCCGCGGTGGGACAAGAGCAGGATGAGCGAGGTGGCGCTATTGGAGCTGGGCCTCATGTGAGGCGGGCCCTAGCTCTCCCAGAAGGTGCACATCGTCTCGACGAAGTACTTCTCCGGGTTGCGCGCCGCCGCGACCTCGGCGGCGTCGAATTGCCACGTCAGGCGCCGGCGC
>JAEZED010000137.1 GCA_023417885.1 Planctomycetota bacterium | reverse complement strand
TTGCGTTACGGCAAGCGGCTGGCGGCGGGCTCGGGAGTGGACGTGTCGCGCGAAGAAGCTGGGGGCGCCTTCGGACCAGCGGCACGCCGTGCCGCGGGTTCCGCTCGCGGCTCTTGCTTCGTCTTCGCCCCTTCGTCTCTCCGTCTCTCCGTCTCTTTCCGCTTCCCTTCGTCGCTTCCTCCACCTCACCTGCGGCACAGCGGTGCCGCGGCTCGGGGGAGTCATCTTTGTGACTTCGTGGGAAGGCAGAAGGCACGGAGTCACGGAGGCTCGAAGGCACGAAGGCCTTGCTCCGGGCGGCGGGTTCGGAACAATGGGGTTGCCCGTGCGTCTCTTGCGGCGGGCGAAGGAGTTTTCATGTCGCAGGCGATCGTCGATCCTTCGGAGCTTCGCAAGTTCGCCAAGGACCTGGCGCGGTTCAACCAGGAGATCCAGGATCTGGTCGGCGGGATCCACAGCCGGATGCGGTCGCTGGAGAGCACCTGGCGCGACCAGGAGCAGCGGAAGTTCGCCGAGTCGTTCACCGAGACGGTGCGCGTCCTGGCACGCTTCGTCGATTCCAGCGAGCAGCACGTGGCCTTCCTCAATAAGAAGGCGCAGCTCGCCGAGGAGTATCTGAAGCGCCGCTAGCCCGCCGTTGCCGGCCACAGAGGTGGATTCGTGCAGGATCGCGTCCAGGTCAGGAGCTTCGAGGCGGTCGGCCATTTCCGCGCCGCCTTGCTGCGCTTCATCGACACGACCAACGGCGCGATCACCAACGCCGAGATCGAGATCACCCGCACCATCAACTGGCTGGAGACGGAGCAGATCCCCTACTGGCGAACGATGCTCCGCAACACCGCCGACGAGGTGGAGAAGGCCAAGACCGCCTATCGCGACAAGGCTTTATATAAGGATGCGACAGGGGCGCGCCACACCGCGATCGACGAGCTGCGCGCCCTCCGCCGGGCGGAGGCGAAGCGCGCCGAGGTGGAGAAGCGCGCCGCCGCCACGAAGCGCAATCTCCGCCAGCTCCAGCGCGAGCTGACGCTCTACAAGGGAAACGTGCAGCAGCTTGCCTCGATGGTGAACGGCCGGCTCCAGCTTGGGGCCGAGGAGCTGCGCCGGGCCGTCGAGCAGCTGGAGCGTTATGTCCACGCCGCGCCCGAGTCGCCGGCGCCGGCCGAGCAGCATTCGGCCGGAGGAATGGGCTGCGGCGAGGCGGGGGCGGAGGCTGTCGAGGAGGCGATCGGCATCACCCCCCTGCCGGACGGCGCGGCAGAGCGCGAGTCGGCGGCGGCTGACGAGTTGCTGCGTCGGCGCACGCCGCGTTCGCAGGCGCGCGGCGGGGCGAAGCGCGGGGAGTCGGCGCCGGTTCTGCCGGATGTGCCGCGCGAGATGCTGGATGCGCTGGGCGACCGCATGCCCGAAGAGTCGCCGGGGAAGTATGAGCTGCTGACGTCGCTGGTGGGTTCGGGCGTGTGGTCGGGGGCGATCTACCTGGAGCGGGGCGCGCCGGCCTTCTCGGGCGACACGGGGTGGCACATCGGTCCGGCGGGCGCGGAGGGACCGGGCGCGCGGGAGTGTGTTACGATAACGGTCGGCCGCGTCGCGTCCGGCCGGCCGGAGGTGGCGCGGCTGCTTTCGCTGCCGGTGGGCTGGCTGCTGCGTGCCGAGGGGGGGCGATTCGTGCGCGCCGTGGATGCGCTGGGACGGACGATGTGGGAGTCTGCGGGCCATTAAGCGTCATGGAGCTTTCAGATGTCGATGCGCGAGAGCCAGGGTCAGATCATTCGGGCGATGGAGGAGTTGCTTCTCCACTGGGACCGCACGCGCGACACTTGGCGCGACGTGCGCGCCCGGCAGTTCGAGCACGAGGTTCTCGAGCCGCTCCAGGCGAAGGTGGTGCAGGCGGCGAAGGTGATGGAGCGGATGTCGGTGAATCTCCAGCGGGCGCGGAGCGAGTGCGGCCCGCTTTCGGATTTCGCGTGAGCCGAAAATGACGCTTCAGGTGACGACCAGCAGAAACAAGAAGTGCACCAGACCGTGAATCACCAGACCTCCGCCGACCCTCCCCTCGCCCCCGCCGCCGCTTCGGAGGGGGAATCGCGCTTCGGTGCGCAGCGCCGCGCGCTGGAGCAGGTGATGGGCCTCTCCGCCGAGTGCGCGCGGGATCATCGCGGCCTGGAGGACGCGCGTTCGGCGTCGGTGGCGGCGGCGAACGAGGCGTTCGAGAAGGCGAAGGCGGAGGTGGCGTCGCAGGTGTCGGCGCGCCGGCACCGGATCCACGAGCAGGCGACGACGGCGACGGCGCGGTTTCTCTCGACCTACCTGGAGGCAAAGTCGCGCCTGGAGTCGGAGTCGGGCGTGAAGCGCGCCGAGCTCGACCAGAAGCACCGGCGCTCGACGAAGAAGGTGGAGAAGGAGCATGGCGACGCCATCTGGCTGATCGACACGGTGCTGGAAGGGGAGACGGCGCGCCTGCACGAGGCCACGAGCGCTGTGCGCAAGGTGCTGAAGGAGGATGAGCAGGCGCTCCAGGCCCTGCGCGCCGAGGGAGAGGCGCTGGCCCGCCGCTGGCGACAGAAGCTGCCGGATCCAGGTTACGAGGCCGACGAGACCCCGGCCCCGCCGCCGGCCGATGTGGAGCAGTTGTCACGCGCGCTGGAAGCGCGCCGGGGCGACGTGGAGCGGCGGCTGGGCTCGATGCGGCGCCTGTTGCTGCCGAAGCTCTTCGCCGGGCCCGTTCCCTGGATGCTGGGCCTGCTCCTGCTGCTCGTTGCCGCGGCCGTGGGTCACATCCTGTCGGTGGAACCGCCGCGAACGATGCCGCGCGTCACCGCGACCCCGCCGGACTGGAACGCGATCGGCCTCGCCGTAATCGCGGCGGTCGTGGTGGTGGGCGCGCTGGGGTGGTGGCTGCGCGGCATCGCCGTCCGGCGTGTGCGCGACGCGGCGATGCGCTTCGCGGGATCTCTTGCCCACGCCCGCGCCGCCGGCGATGCCGACCGCAAGTCATTGACCCATCACCTCGACGAGCAGCTCCTGGCGGCGAAGGTGAAACACGCCAGCGATGTCTCTGCCGAGAACGCGCGCTACGAGCGGCACCTGCGCGCCACGGGCGCCCGTTACCGTGAACTCCTGGCGGAGATCGAGGGAAGCGCCGCCGCTGCGGATCAGGAAGCTTCAGTGGCGCGAGACCGGGCCGTCGGCGAGGCCGAGGCGCGGCGCAACGGGGAACTGGCGGAGCTTTCGGCCTGGCGCGACGGTCGGCTGGAGGAGCTCAAGCGCGAGCGGGACGGCGCGATCGCCGAGGCGGACCGGATCTATCGCGAGGGACAGGAGGCGCTGGTGCGCCGCTGGGAGCGGGCGCTGGAGATCACGAAGGACCTGTCGGACGAAAGCGACCGGCCGGAGTTTGCCGCGATCGGCGACTGGCGCGCGTGGCGTCCGCCGGAGCGCTTCGCGCCGACGGTGCGCTTCGGCGAGCTGGCGGTGGACATGCGGCGCTTCATCGGGGAGGCGCGAGAGACGGAGCGCGGCGAGGCGGTGATCGGCGGAAGCAACGGCGACGGGCTGCACCTGCCGATTCCCGAGCCCTACGCCGTGCCGGCGCTGCTGGCCTTTCCGGATCATGCGAACCTGCTGATCAAGCACGAGCCGGACGGGCGCGACGCGGCGGTGGCGACGCTGCGGCTGACGATGCTGCGCCTGCTGACGAGTTTGCCGCCGGGCCGGGTGCAGTTCACGCTGATCGACCCCGTGGGCCTGGGGCGCAGCTTTGCCGGCTTCATGCACCTTGCCGACTACGACGACGACCTGGTCGGCGGGCGCGTGTGGACGGACACGGACGTCATCGAGCAGCGGCTGACGGACCTGACCGAGCACATGGAGACGGTCATCCAGAAGTACCTGCGCAACGAGTTCGAGACGATCGACGCCTACAACGCGCAGGCAGGTGAACTGGCGGAGCCGTACCGGTTCGTCGTCATCGCCGACCTGCCGACGGGATTCAGCGAGAAGGCCTTCGCGCGCCTGGCGAGCATCGCGGCGAGCGGGACGCGGTGCGGGGTGCATGTGCTGGCGGCGCTGGACACGCGCCACGTCGTCCGCGGGAGCGAGGCCTTCCTGGAGGACCTGGATCGCCACTGCAACACGCTCGTCTACGAGAAGCAGGAGGACGGCGGCAAGCGGTTTCGCTGGCAGGACGCGACCTTCGGCCGCCTTCCGCTGACGCTCGACGCCCCGCCGGACGAGTCGGCGCTGACCGACGTGCTGCGCGTGCTCGGGCAGGCGGCCCGCGACGCCAAGCGCGTGGAAGTGCCCTTCGAGACGATCACCCCGCGCGAGGGGGAGATCTGGTCGCTCGACAGTGCGCAGGATCTGCACGTTCCCGTCGGGCGCACCGGGGCGACGCGGCTCCAGACCTTCCGCTTCGGCCATGGCGTGGCGCAGCACGCGCTCATCGGGGGCAAGACCGGCTCCGGCAAGAGCACGCTGCTCAACGCGCTCATCACCAACCTTTCCCTCTGGTACGCCCCCGACCAGCTCGAGCTCTACCTCGTGGACTTCAAGCGCGGCGTGGAGTTCAAGGCCTACGCCACCGCCGAGCTGCCGCACGCTAGGTCGGTCGCCGTGGAGTCGGATCGCGAGTTCGGCCTCAGCGTCCTCCAGCGCCTCGACGAGGAGCTGGCCCGGCGCGGCGACCTGTTCCGCGCTGCCGGCGTGCAGGACATCGCCGCCTATCGGCGCTCGCGTTCCGGCGAGCGGATGCCGCGCGTCCTGCTCATCGTCGACGAGTTCCAGGAGATGTTCAGCGAGGACGACAAGCTCACGCAGGACGCCGCCCTGCTCATCGACCGCCTCGTCCGCCAGGGCCGCGCCTTCGGCATCCACGTCATCCTCGGCAGCCAGACCATCGGCGGGCAGTCCGGCCTCGGCCGAGCCACCCTCGGGCAGATGGCGGTGCGCGTCGCGCTTCAGTGCACGGAGGCCGACTCGCAGCTCATCCTCGGCGACAACAACTCCGCCGCCCGACTGCTGAACCGCCCGGGCGAGGCGATCTACAACGACGCAGGCGGCGCCGTCGAGAACAACAGCCCCTTCCAGGTCGCCTGGCTATCCGACGAGACGCGCGACGCCATGCTCCAGCGCGTCGCCCGACGTGCACGCGACAAGAACGTTCAAACCGATCCCGCTATCGTCTTTGAAGGCAACGCACCGGCTGACATCGCCAAGAACGAGGAGCTGCGCTCCGCCGTGCGCGGCGAGCCGCAGCGTCGCAACGCGATCTACCTCGGCGACCCGGTCGCCATCAAGGAGCCGACGCACATCCTGCTGCGCCGGCAGGCCGGGGCGAACGTGATCGTCGTCGGCCAGCAGGAGGAGAACGCCCTGGCCGCGGTCGCCTCCACCTTCATCAGCCTGAGCGCCACCGCGGCGCCGGGGCCGGACGGCAAGCCGCTGCGCCCGCGCTTTGTCCTGCTCGACGGCACGCCGGGCGACTCGCCGCGGGCCGGTTACCTCGCCCGCGTCGCGGGGCGATTGCCGGTGGAGGCGGACGTCATCGACTACCGCGCCATTCCGGATGCCTTCGCGGATCTCGCCGATGAGCTGAAGTCGCGCCTCGAGACGGGCGCGCCCGGGGCGGCGCCTGTCGTGCTCGTGATCCACGGGGTGCAGCGCTACCGCAGCCTGACGCGGAGCGACGAGTTCAGCTTCGCCCCCAGCACCGGCGGCGGCGGATTCGCGGACATCCTCGGCGACGACGCCGACGCCACCCGCGCCGCCGCCGCACCGCAGCAGCCGCCCGGACAGGTGCTGCTGGATCTCCTGCGTGACGGCCCGATGGTCGGCATGCACGTCGTGATGACCGTGGACACGCTGGCGGGCCTGGAGCGCCGGCTCGGGCGCGACGTCCTGCGCGAGTTCGACGCGCGCGTCCTCTTCCAGATGAGCGGCAACGATTCGAGCGTGCTCGTCGACTCCCTCGCCGCCAGCCGCCTGGGCTTCTACCGCGCCCTCGTCGCCAGCGAGGAACAGGGCACCCTCGAGAAGTTCCGCCCCTACGCCCCGCCCGACGAGGTGCTGCTGGGAGAGCTCATTCCACCGAAATAACTAGTCTGAAGCACCGCAAAGAGCGGCGCCGGACCTGAAGCAGGAGCATCCCGCTCCAGCCGGCAGCCCGTGACATTCTCTTTGACAACGAGTCGTCTTCTTCGGTAGAAGGTGGAACTGCGACGAAAGGAAACCCGATGGACCGCTCATGGCGTAGTCATGCGAGTTGCATAGTGGCGCTTGCCTTCTTGGTGCCTGCGTTCCTCCTGGCTTCAGCGGAGCCATCCTCGGAACGCGACCTTAGGGGCGGCGATGATCCTGAAGAGCCGGTTGAAATGATCTGTGATGATGAGGTGCCCCCTACCTGAGGACTTGCGGTGCGCAATCCCAGCGATGGGTCAGGTGCATGGACCAGCCGTGCTCTGCCACGGCGTTTGGTGTGCCCTGTGCCACCTTGCCGAACCCGCAGTTCTGCGCAGCAAATACCTTCGATGAATGTAGGGGGTCCAGTGTCGGCAGGCGTTGCCGGAAGAAGCAATACAAGATCGGTCCGGGGCACCCTTGGATGGACGTGCTGCCGTGCGGCAATGCAGCCCCTGGGTGCATGGTTCGAAAGGAAGATTGTCCGGTTTAGAGAGCAAAGATGAGACGTTCGTTCTGGCTCATCCTGGGTGTGGCAGCGGCCTTGGGTGCTGGGTTGGCGGAACATAAGACTTCGGTCTTATCAACGCCATACACCGCCGTGGGGGAGGTGCACTACGAGGCGGGCCTCGTTGCACCGGCGGTTCCGAAGAAGATCCGCGATGCGTTTTCGGCGGAACTCACGCGCTACTTCCTGTTCAGCGGATGGGACGGTGGCTTCCTGAAGGTCGAGACGGACGGGCACGCCTCGTCCGGCGTCGGCGAACAGCTCGATCGCACCGCAACACAGGCACTGGTCGAAGGGCAACTGCCCGGCGCCGAGTACTCCACCAGCATCCTGGTCCGGCGCGACGGACAGGTGCTCAACTGGCGTCACGGCCTCGAGCACGTTTATGCGGTGTCGGAGATGACGCCGGACGACAGCCGCTACGACACGTTTCTGTCGGTGCTGGAACCAGTAGTGCTTCTTGAGGGCCGCGTCTGGCTGGAGCCTGAGGCGACGCTTGAGGAACTGGTCGCGGGGTCCTCGCTCGTCGAGAGCAGCACTGGCCTCGAGGAGCGCAGCGGCCGGGCAGCCCGCTACAGCCGCTACACCGGCGACTCCGGCGTGATCGAAGTGTGGACGGCGGAGACCGACGCGGCATCGCAGCCCACCCTCATTCGCCTGCGGATGAGCAAGGGCCCCTCCGACTTCTACCGGGGTCGCCCGGTGTCGGAGGAGGATTCGCTCCGCCGATACCTCCCGGAATCGAAGTGCAGCGGCATCGTGTACGACGTGGGCGCGACGCAGTGGGCCCAGGCGGGCGACCGCGAGATCCCGGTCGAGGGGTACTCCCGTACCGAGTACTGCTACGACGCGGGCGAGACGATCATGTGGAACGCGGGGCGATTCGAAATCGCCTCCGTCGAAGCCACGGGCTCCGCCGACCTCGCGGCGAGCCTCATAGGCGGCATCCGCAACGGCGCGGAGGTTCGGCGGTTGAGCCAGGACACAGGCGGCGTTGTCCACGAGTGGCGCGACGGCGAGATCGTGGTCGCGACGAGCTCCGCAGCGACAGCGCGGCTCGAATCGGCGATCGACGGCGCCGCGGGCCTCGGCGAGTCGCGAATGACACCCTGGATCTGGCTGGCAGCGGGTGGCCTCGTGGTGCTGCTTGCGGCCGGCCTCGTGGTGGTGCTTCGGCGGCGCGGGCAAAGCACGGCGCCCTGACGTCTTGACGCGGAGTATCCCACCATGCGTGGATGGACAGCCGCTCTCGTGATTGGCTTCGCCTTGGTCGCCACGAGCGCCGCGGGTGCCGCGCAGCCGCTCGTTTCGGACGCGAGCTCCGGCGCCGCGGAACTCGGCGGTCCGTATTGCGGGCTTTACGCCGTTTATGCCGCGGCCCGGCTCAACGGGCTGGAGGCGAGGGAGAACGGCATCGAGGATCTGCTCAAACCCGAGTACATCGGGTCGTGCGGGCGCTTCTCCTTCCGAACTTCACGCTGCGGCCGGCGCCTTGGGAATGGAGGCACGCATCGCAACGGGGCTGACGCGGCTTGACCTCCTGGCACTTTCCAGCCCAGCCGTGCTTCACGTGAAGGCGAATGAGTGGTCCCAGGAGGCGGACCACTGGGTGCTGCTGGCTTCCTGCACGCCGTGGGAAGCCGTACTCATCGACCAGGACTCCGAGCCGGTGCGGGAATCGATGGCGACGCTCGCAGCGCGGTGGAACGGGCTTGCGGTGATCATCGACAGGGAGCCGGTGACGAGCGTCGTGCGCTGGCCGACGGCGCTGGTGGTCTCGCTTGCCGTGGCGGGGCTTGTGCTCGCACCAGGTGTGCTGCGCCGGATCACGGAGCGCTTTGCACGCGGCACGCTTCCGGCCGGAGCCCGCCCGCGACTGGTGGATGGCGCGGTCGCGGGGGTCATGCTCTTTGCCGTGGCGCTCGCCTGTGCCGGCACCAACCGGAACCAGCCCATCTGGAACTCGGCGGCGCGAGAGGCCATTGTGGAGCGCCATCTGAGTCAGTTCCTTCCGAGCGTTTCGACCGACGAGCTGCTCGCTATGGTGCGGGGCGCCTCCGGCGACGAACCATACACCCTGTTGGACGCTCGCTACGAGGACGACTTCGCGACGGGACACATTCCAGGGGCGGCAAGCCTCCCAGTGCACGCCTCCGACGCGGAGGTCCGCGACTTCGTATCCGGGCTGGCGCCGGATCACCGCATCATCATTTACTGTCAGAGCGACCGATGCAGCTTCTCGGCGATTCTCGCGGCAAGGCTCAGAGCGCTCGGTGTCCGGCGCATCGCCATCTACCACGACGGATGGGCCGCGTGGTCGGAACTCGAAGGGGTACCGCACGATCCGGAGGTGAAGTGACGGCACAGACGTCTACAGCATTGGCGAGCTGCGTTGACCGAAGCTCACAGGTCCGGACTGGCATCGCCGCCGGAATTCGCCTCTTCCTCGGCGCCCTCTTCGTCTACACAGGGTTGCTGAAGCTGTACGATCCGCCTGGATTTCTCGACGATCTCTATCAGTACGAGCTTCTGGGCGAACGTGCGGGATTCGCCGTGGCCTTCCTGGTTCCAGTCATTGAACTCGCCTTCGGCGCGCTCTTGCTTGCCGGGATCGCACGGCGCGTGGCGCTAAGCGGCGCCGCCGTGCTGCTGCTTGTGTTTGTCATGGCACAAGGGTCGGCCATGTCCCGAGGTCTCGTGATCGATTGTGCGTGTTTCGGTGACGCAGCACCAGGCGGAGCGCTGGTGGGACCGTGGTCAATCGCACGAACCACCGCCCTTGCCCTTCTGGCCGGCGTCGCCTTGCTTCTCGACGGGGCGCCGAAGGTCGGCGGAGAGAAGTTGCAATGACGCAGGCTCGACGACCTTCCGCCGGCGTCGCCCGACGTGCGCAGCGTGGGGGAATGACGTTCGTGGAAGTCCTGGTGGTGCTGGCGATCATCGGCGTTCTTCTTGCGCTGCTGCTTCCCGCGCTCGCCAGGGCGCGCGCTTCCGGACGAAAGGTGGATTGCGCAGCGCGCATGCGCGAGATGGGGCGGGCCTTCAATCTCTACGCCAACGACAACCGCGGCTTCGTTCCGCGCGATCACACCCCCGGACGTGATGAGCGGCGGCCGTCGTGGCTCCTGCTGCTGGGTCCCTACCTCATAGCAGGCGACTGGGCCAGCGCCTGGGACGACGAGTCACGTGCGACTGAGCTGCTGCGGAAATTTCCGGCGTACCAATGTCCGGATCATCCACTCGCGTACCAGGCGCCGGCGACGTATCTCGTCAATGCCTTCAAGTTCGAAAGCGCGCCGATCTGGGATCCGGACGGCCCGGTCAAGCTGGCCCGCGTGCGCGATCCGGCCCGCGTCGTCCTCGTCGCGGAGACCGCCTCAGCGTTCCCGGAAGTCGACATCATGAGCCTCCGGTACTACGACGCCTACCGTCCAGGCCACCTGCCGCGCCGGTCCGGCGAGCGCATCAGCGACGATCGACACGAAGGCACGGCGAATCTGCTCTTCTTCGACACCTCCGCACGGCAGGTCAGACGCGGTGCGATGGAACTGGAGATGTTCGATGACGGAGTGACTGACCGCGCCGCGCGGCCGGTATGGGATGATCGTGGCTCATAATGCCCTTGCCATCCTCTTTTGCCTGGTAGGACCGCTCCTTTGGGCGTTGACGGGGCTGGCCGGGGGGATCGCCTTCGCTGGCGCCTGGAACGCCGTCCGCGGCGAGTACGATCCGCCGCTTCCGGCCATGGCCGAAACGCAGCGGCTGGTCGAAGCGCTCGCCGACGCGGAGGCGCGCGAGCCGGGAATGCGCCGGATCACGATCCATCCCCGCCATCGCAGCGGCGACCGGGCGCAGCTCGTGACGCTCGAACTCGCAACGGTTTCGCTCATCGCCGCGCCTGACGGGTCGCGCCAGCGCGCGCTCCGGTGGGAGCCCGTGAAGGCGTGGGTCCCGATCCCGGTCGGCGATGCGGCGACCTTGGACGAATACATCCAGGGGCTGCACCGCGAGGGGAGATTGACGCCGGGTGTACGCGCCGCGTGGTGGAGGAGGTCTTCGAGCCTGGCGATGCTCGCGGGCGGCGTGGGCGCATTGCTGATGGGCTCCCTGGGGTTCGTACGTGGGCGATCGAAGGGGGGAGAACACGACGCAGAAGCCGTCGCCGCCCTCGCAGCGGTCTGTGCGAGCAATACAGACTCTGTGCGGCGGGGCCGCAAGCCGGAGGGGGGCGTCACGGCGGATGAGCAGAGCAGGACGTCCGTCGGCCTTTCGGACCCGAACGAGGAGGCGAGCGCAGCCTCACCGCCGCCTTCAGGCAAATCGCGGCGCAACTGGTTGCGCCGTGGCTCCGATCGTCAGCCCGTGCCGGCTGCCCCGGACCATGAGAAGGAGTACGAGGGCGAGTACTATCCAGTTGAACGGCGGGGTCGATCAGGAGAGGGAAGTTGTGGCGGGCGAAAGGGACAAGGAATCAGCGGGCGGCGTGACCGCGGCGCCGCCGGCGCTGAAGCAGGAGGGCGCCAAGACCGGCAGCGGTGAATGCGGCGCCGGGCTCGGGGACGGAGCGGATGCCGATGTTGTCCACCTGCACGTCGAAGTTGGTGAAGCCGTAGAACCAGCCGGGCTCGAAGCTCGTGAAGCGAATCTCCTCCACGTTCGCGAGGATGCTGGCGAACGTGCGATCCGGCGGGAGGCGCGGCTCGAAGGTGTCGGGATCCTCGTCGCCCGTTCCGCCCCACCCGGCGGGGAGGTCGGTGGCGGAGGGATCGATGACAATGGAGAAGGTGCGCCAGCCGGGGAGGTCAGCGCTGATCTCCCCGAAGTTGTACCAGACGCTGGTGTACGGGAACGGATCGGACGGGTCGTTGTAATCGACGAGTTCGACGACGAGGTTGCGCGGCACCTCCATCGGGTTGTTGTCGAAGTCGTACATCCAGATCGAGTTGACCTTGAGGTCGATCGTCAACTCCACCTGGTTGCCGAAGCGGTTGTAGTCACCCAGGAAGGCGGGATTGCTCTCGTTCCGCGCGCTCATGCCGAAAACATCGAGCAGGACGACATCCATGTTCGCGCCGGGATTTCCGCCGGTGTCGCTGATGTCGTCCCGGCCGCTGACGCTCCATCCTTCTGTGCCGCTGTCGAACGTGGTCACGTCGGCCGCGGCCTGGCTGGCGGCGAGCAGCGCGGCGCAGGCGCCGGCGGCCATCGTGGTGGTGAGGCGAGTCATCTGTTTTCTCCCGTGAGAGCAGGGTCGGTTCGGGGCGGCCGTCGGTGTCGCACGGCCTGACGCCGCTCCTTGTAACCACCCCTCCCCACGCTGTCAATGAGTTTCCGGGAAACTTTCTTGAAACAACGCCGCAACTCGGGTAGAACGAAATCACAGCCTTACCCAGTCGGCCAGTGGGGGTAACTAGATCGCCCAGCAGCGAAAACCAAGGAGCCGTCAATCACCACCTCCACCCAAGCCGAGTTCGCACAGAGCACGGGCCAGCCCGCCCAGCGGCTGGAGCGGCGCATCACCCACACGGGGCGCCTGCTCGCCGAGAGCATCACCCGCCTCGTCTCCGCCATTCCCGGCCAGCCCAGGGGGCCTGTCCCGCTCGCCCGCGCGATCGGTGTGAACAAGGTACTGACCAGCCGGCTGCTGCGCGCCGCGGCGGCGCGCGATCCCGTCGCCATCCTCCAGCTCATGCCCGGGCCCGAGCCGCTCCGAAAGCTCGCGCACGCCGCGGGGCGCAAGGGCGTCTCACGCGAGATCATCACCGACCTCGAGCGCGCCGTGGACGAGTTCGACGCCCTCATCCGTTCCGAGGCGGGCGACCGCAGCGGCTTCGACGCCATCCTCGCCGCCTGGCTTCCGGAAGCCCGCGCCGAGTTCGAGTTGCGCCGAAAGCAGGCCGCTTTCCGCGCGCTCAGCCAGCTCCATGGCCACGCCGCCGAGACGTACCTCTCCAGCGCCTTCATTCACCCCAGCGCCGACGGAAAACACATCGACATCGTCTGGGTCATCGCCCTGCTCGGCCTCCAGCGCCTCCGGCCCGGCGGACGGATCAAGTTCGCCACGCGTCGGGTCCCCAGCCTCGCGCAAAACCCAGAGGGCGAGCCGCCCCGCCGCCCGCAGACGCTCGAAGGCGTGCCGGTGGACGGCTTCGACGGCCTTCGCCTCGACGAGTTCAGCTCCGATCCGCCCGTGGAACTCGAGGTCCACCGCGTTGGCGACGTCGTCCACTACACCCTCGCCGACAATGGCTTCGGCCCACGCTCCGCCACCGACCTGGTCTTCGCGGAGGTGAACCGCGACGAGCTGCCCCGGTACGTCCCGGCGGAGGAGGCGATCGGGCGCAAGCGACATGTCTTCGTCGAGGTGAATGCCCCGTCGAAGGTGCTGCTGTTCGACGTGCTGGTCCACGAGGACGTGGTGACGAACGACCCGACGCTCTACATCTACGACACGGCGTTCGAGGGAATCGCGAACGTGAATGACCGGACGCGCGACATCGACCGGCTCGACCTGGTCGAGTCGATCCAGCCGCTCGGCACCGGCATCAGCAAGTTTCGCGCGGCGGAGGTGCCCTGGTACACCGAGCTGCTCGAGACGATCTGCAACAAGCTCGGCTGGAATCCCATGCAATTCCGCGGTCACCGCTGCCGGATCGACTACCCGATCTACGGCTCCCAGATCGTCATAGCCTTCGACGCCCCCATCCGCCGGGCGTGACCTCCGAACTGGAACGAAAGCACGCCGCCGACCCTCGGGCCGGCGGCGTGCTTCTGAAGTGGGCGATACAGGGCTCGAACCTGTGACCTCACGGGTGTGATCCGTGCGCTCTGGCCAACTGAGCTAATCGCCCTCGGCGATGGGAAGTTTAGGGGCGATCGGCGGGTTGTCCAGTGGGGTGTTTGCCTGCCGAGGCCGAGTGCGAATCATATCCCGGGGGTCACGGTGCCTACCCCCTGCCAGGAATCCGTCTCACCACCGCGCGCGGGCGGCGAGCACTCCGAGCGGCGCGATCAGCACCGCCAGCCGACTAGCTTGCGCAGCCGGCCTCCGCAGGAGCCACGCGAGGATCAGAGGTCATCGACGTTCTCACCCTCAGCTGCCTTTCCGCCAGGGGCGTTCGTTCCTTTCAGGGAGGCGACGTAGCCGGTGACGAGGATCAGCTCGTCCGGTGTCAGCCGGCCGCGCCAGGCGGGCATGGCGCCGTTGCGGCGGCCGGTGGCGATGACGTCGTGGATGTCCTCGATCCGCCGCACGTGCAGGTAGGCGTCGTCCGTGAGGTTGGGCGCGACCAGCGCGCCCTCGCCGGCCGGGCCGTGACAACCGGCGCAGTGGGAGGCATAGACCGCGCGCCCGTATGCGCGCAGGTGCACGGTCTCCGCGACGCGCAGGAAGGTGGCGCGGTCGGCGGAGAGATCACCGACGTCGCCGGCGCGGCGGAGCATGTCGGCCTGCCGGTCGCGCTCCCAGGCGGCGCGTGCTCCCCACCGCTCCTGCTGCACGAGGGCCACGAGCAAGTAGATGACCGCAAAGCCGAGTGTCAATGCCCATGGAAGCGTCCACCACCAGGGCGGCGGCCGGTCGCGAGAGGTCGGCGCAGAATCCGGTTCCGCGTCGTGCGCCGGGAGGGGAAGGCTCATGGCGCCTCCCCGGCATCGGTGGGCTGCGTCGTTGATGGCTCGGCGGGCATGTCCGTTCCCAGGCGCTGAAGGTAGGCGATGAGCGCGGCGACCTCGCGGTCGTGCATCCCCGGCGGCCCGCCCTGCTGGACAATCTCGTCGGCGATCTTCCTTGCCTGCGCCCCCGCATCCGCCTCAGGGTTCGCCCGGATCATCGGGTCGTATGGAACACCCGCCTCCGCCAGCGTCCGCACCTCCTCGAGCGCGCGGTTGATCTGCAGCGGACGGTAGAGGAGATGCGTGTAGGCGGGCATGACGCTTCCCGGCGTCACCCGGCGCGGATCCTGGAAGTGGAGCAGGTGCCAGAAGTGGCTGTTGCGTCCGCCCTGCCGCGCCAGGTCGGGCCCGATGCGCGTCTGCCCGAAGAGAGGCGGCGATGCATACATGCTCTCGGCAGCGCGCGAGTAGGGGCCATGCCGCTGCGTCTCGGCGAGAATCGGGCGCACCTGCTGCGTGTGACACTGATTGCACCCTTCGCCGAGATAGATCGCCCGCCCCGCCAGCTCCAGGGGGCTGAGCGGGCGAACGGCGATCTCGGCGACGTCGCCGGTCGGCGGGTTGGTCGTCGCGAGCACGAGCAGTGCCGCGGCAAGCAGGCCGGTGGGGGCGAGCAAGAAGAGCGTCGGGCGTCGTTCCCAGCGGCGATGCCACCAGAGTGAGCCGAGCACGTCGAGTCGTTTCGCGAGGTCGGCGACGCTGTGCTCGTGCTCCCACCGGCTCTCGGGTCGGCGCGGCGCCAGGTCGTTGGTGGCAGTGCCCGGGATCGCCGCCGGCGTTGCGACACCTGAGCGCCAGGCGCGCCAGAGCACGGCGGTGCCCACCAGCAGGCCCGACAGGTAGAGCGCCTGCCCAGTCCCGCGAAGCCAGTAGTGCGGGCGGACCGCGTCCAGCGTCACCACGAAGTCGGGATAGCTCAGCGCGCCGGCGGGCGTGGTCGCGAGCCACATTCTGCCGCGCGTCCATCCCGCCAGCCAGGTCGGGCCGATCCAGAGCGCGAGGCCGCAGATGATCAGCCAGAAGTGCACCTCCGTCGCGCGGCGGCTCGGGGATCTGCTGGCGAAGATGCGCGGCATCACGTGATGCGCCAGCGCGAAGGTCACCAGGCCGCACCATCCGAAGAGCCATGCCTCCCGGTTGGCCAGCGACCACTCGGTCATCGCGGTCACCGCGGAGACGCGCTTGAGGGAGGCGACCGCCTCCAGCAGCGAGAGCAGCGCCAGCAGGAGGAGGGATGCAATCAGAAACCTGAACGCCGGATCCTGCGCCGCGCGGGGCGAGCGGCGCAGCGTCTGGAGGCCGTTGATCGCGCCCGCGACGCCGGGTGCCCAGAGGAGCACGCCGGCGGCCAGGCCAAGCGAGCCCACCCATTCGGGCGCGCTCGTCCACTGCGCCTCCCGCGCCGCGGCGAACGGGAGGGCGAGCAGCAGCGTCCAGAAGTGGAGGATGGCGAGCTTGCGGCTGTAGAGCGGCTTGGCGCTGGCGGCGGGGACAACGGCATAAACGACTCCTACGAAGAGCGCGCCCGCGACGAAGCCAAGGGTGGTCTGGCCGACCCACCCCTGGAGGAGAAAGTCGCGCAGCCCCCGCACGCCGGCGAGCGAGACGGCCATTGCCAAGGCGATGGCGGCGATGCCGGCGAGGAGGAACCAGAGCGCCGGATCCAGTGCGTCGCGCCGGCGCCGCCGGATCGTGAGGAGGATGTTGGTTCCGAAGACCAGCCACAACAGGAGCATCGCCAGCACGACAGGCGCCGGCGCCTCGTGAAACGGCCGGGCGCGGGCAAGACCTGCCGGGAGCGTGAGCAGCGCGGCGGCCAGCACGATCTGCCACGCCAGCAGGTGAAACCACGCCAGTCGGCGACTCCACAGGCGCACGAGGCAGAGGCGCTGAACGGCGAAGTACGCACCGGCGAAGATCGCGTTCGCGGCGAATCCCCAGAGCGCCACGTGCATCGCCACCGGACGCAGGCGGCCGTAGGAGAGCACTTCAACGCCGCGCCCGAGGCCGGGGAAGACCAGCAGCAGCGTCGTCAGCAGCGCCAGCGCCCCCGCCGCGACGCTCCATGCGGCGGAGCAGAGGAGGAAGCCGCGCACGGCTTGATCGTCGAAGGCGCGCGGGGCCGGCCCGAATCTGGCAAGCGGCGCGGCGCGCGGTGATGACGGAGCGTCGGTGGAGGCGGACACCGGCATGGCTGCGTTCGCGGGCGCCCCGCCGCCGGCGGGCTACGTGGTGCTCCAGACGGCGATGAGTGCCGGCACGATGAGCCACGCCAGGCCTTTGAAGAAGAAGAAGAGGAAGGCGGCCACCCCGGCGCGCTTGCCCCATCGGCTCATGCGCGCGTGCTTCGACACGCCGGCAGAAGAGTCGTCGGTCGTGTGCACAGGCGCCTTGGGTTGCGTCGTGGTGCTCATGGGCTCGGCACATCATAAGTCGTGTCGGAGCGGCCCGGTAACGTCGCAAGCGACACTTTGCCGCTCCAGGAGCATGCTCATTCCTTCCGGGCCGTCAGGGTGATCCGCCGAAGATTCATCAGGGCATCCCCCGGCTTCGCACGTGCCTCCAGGCGGATGCGGATCAGTCCTGCAGCGTCGATCTGGATCGCTCCCGGCCGTGCCGTGGTGAAGTTCCGCCAACCCGTCCCCGTCGGTTCGACCTTCCAGGCCAGCTCCGTACCTCCGCCCTCGCCCACCACCAAGGCCGCTTCGCCGCCCGCGCTGCCATCGGCGCACGCGTACTCGACCTCGATGTCGAACCTGCCCGGCCGATCGACCTTCACGAGCCAGCTCAGGGAGCCCGCTTCGTTCGTCCAGTACCCGGCGCTGGCCACGCCGTCGATCTGCTCCAGCCGCACGCCGCCCGCAAGATCGGCAGCTTCTGCGTCGAGGTGGATGCGGCCGTCGTCGGCCTGCCGTGCCTGCGGAACGGGGAGCACATCGGGCTCGCCGGCAATCTCGATGGCGATCACCGTCGCATCCTCATCCGGCATCCGCGCCGGCAGGGCCAGCACCGCGCCGTCTTCACCGCTGGTAGCCTCCAGCTCGGCATCCGGCGCGGCCAGCAGACGTGCGTGGCGCACCGGGTTCTTCAGCGGGACTTCCAGTCGCCCGTCGGCGGGCCAGTCATAGACGTGCAGGTAGAGCGTCTGCCCCTTGCGCGTGGCGCGGCCCCACGGCAGGCGCGGGAAAGGCCCCGCCGTTGTGCCGTAGATGGATTCGCCGTTCACGTCCATCCACTTCCCGATGCCGCGGAGTCGCTCGACGCTTTCCTGGGGGATCGTTCCGTCCGCCTTCGGGCCGACGTTCAGCAGGTAGTTGCCTCCCTTGCTGGCGCACTCGATGAGATTGCGGATGAGCGTGCGCGTGCTCTTCCAGTTGACGTCGTCCTCCATGTACCCCCACGTGCCGTTGATCGTCATGCACGATTCCCAGTCCACCCCTGGAAGCCCTGTCGCCGGGATCTGCTGCTCCGGCGTGCCGAAGTCGCCGAGCTTGCCCACTTCCGGGTCGTCCAGCCCCGCCATGCCCTGGCGCGCCTTGCCGACGCGGTTGTTGATGATGATGTCCGGCTTGAGCGCGCGCACGTGGTCCTGGAGCGCCTTGCCGTGTTCATACGTCCAGGTGTTCTCCCATTCCCCGTCGAACCAGAGCACATCCGGCTGGTAGAGCGTGATGATCTCCTCCACCTGGCCATGGAGATAGTCGCGGAAGCGATCGAAATCCGGCTCCCCCTCGGCCAGGTCGTTGTACGCCCGGCGAGGCATGTAGTCCGGGTGGTGCCAGTCCATGATCGAGTGGTAGAGGCCGAAGTGCAGCCCCTCGTCCCGCACCGCCTGCGCGAGCGGGGCGAGCAGGTCCTTGCCGTGCGGCGTGCGCGCCACGTCCCAGTCCGAGAGCTTCGAATCCCACAGAGCAAAGCCGTCGTGGTGCTTGCTCGTGATCACGACGTACTTCATTCCCGCCTCGCGCGCCAGCCGCGCCCAAGCCGTCGGGTCGTACCGCTCCGCCGTGAACTGCTGCGCGAGGGGCTCGTACTCGGAGATCGGGATCTTCCGGTGCTCCATGATCCACTCCCCGCCGCCGACCTGGCCGTTCCAGCGCCCGGCGGGGACGGCGTAGACGCCCCAGTGGATGAACATGCCGAAGCGGGCCTCGCGCCACCATTCCATGCGCTGGTCGTGGGACATCTTCTGCTCCTGTCCTGCGGCCATCGGTGCAAAGAGGAGGCTTGCAAGGCACAGGCATCTCGCGATCAGTATCGTCCGCATCTGCTCTCTCATGGTGGGAATGGACCGTGGCGGCTGCGCCGGATCAATGCTGCGGGGCGGAAGATTCCGGTTCCCGGACGTGGGAATGGGCCAAACCGCGTTTCAGCGTCGAAAAGCGGGGTGGAGGTCCGGGAACTCGCATTTTCCCACGTGGGAAACTGACTTTCCCACGTAGGAAACCGGTTTTCCCATATAGGAAAATGACTTTCCCATGTAGGAAACCGGTTTTCCCATGTAGGAAAATGACTTTCCTGTGTAGGAATTTGGCTTTCCCATGTAGGAAAATGGCTTTCCTATGTAGGAAACGGGCTTTCCCGCGTAGGAAACCGGGTGAGTACGCCCGGCGGCGCACGAGCGGTCGCCCCCCGCGTCGATTCCGACGGCTGATGCACGGGCACCTCCGCTGCCGCACCCCGCGCAGCCGCGAGCTCGAACTGCTTCTGCGGGTCATCGTCCACGACATCATGCTGACCGAACGTCCTTCACAAGGGTCGAGACAGGTCCGCTGCGCCCTTTCGATGCGGGCATCAGCTTCAGGACTCCTGCTGCCCAGCCTGGGTTGCGCTCCCTTGTCTACCGGCTCTGCTGGTCAGGCTCCGGGGCCGCCGGATCGAAATAGAGCCCGAACTCACCGATCAGCGGGCAGGCCAGGGCATCCTCGACAACCAGGCGCACGCGGCGCGCCTCGGTCTCGGGGATGCGCGCCAGGCGCTTGTGGCCGATCGTCTCCGCCTCCAGCACCGGCCGCCAGTCGTCGCCGGCCTTCACCTCCACGCGGAAGCGCGCCACGCGCTGACCCAGCGCGATCGGCTCGGCGATCGAGATCACGTTGAACCGGCGTGCCTCACCCAGATCCAGCTCGAGTGTCCCGGACGTGCGGCCGTCGTCGGTCGCCCAGTAAGTGTCGGCCTCGCCGTCCGTCGCGCGCAACGCGCCGAAGGCGGCCTCCCCCGCGACGCCGCCGCGCACGTTGTCCGCCGTCGCCGCGGCCCCCACGGCCAGGTTCTCGTCGAAGATCTCGTCCAGGCGCGACTTGAAGCCGCGCAGGGCCGCGACGTCCGCCTCGTGCAGCAGGCCCCGCGTGTCCGGCGGGACGTTCAGCAGCAGCACGCTGTTGCGCCCGACGCTGCGGAAGTAGAGATCGACCAGGTTCTCCGGCGAGCGCACCCGGTCGTTCTCCGAAGCGCGCCAGAACCAGCCCGGGCGGATCGAGACATCCGTCTCCGCCGGTCGCCATACGGTACCGCCGCGCTCGCCGTGCTGGAGATGCCGGATCTTCTCCTCCCCGGACTGCCCCGGCTCGGTGATGACGGCGGGATCGACCGTGCTCCAGCACGGGTCCCCCGCCACGCCGCGCTCGTTGCCGACCCAGCGCACATCCGGCCCGGCGTCGGAGAAGATCACCGCCTCCGGCTGGAGCCGGCGCACCGTCTCCCAGAAGCGCGGCCAGTCATACACCTGCCTCTTTCCGTTCGGCCCCTCGCCGTTGGCGCCGTCGAACCAGACCTCCGCGATCTCGCCGTACGTTCCGCCGAGAAGCTCCTCGAGCTGCGCGACGTACATCCCGTTGTAGGCCGGCGAGTCGCCGTAGCTCGGGGCGTTGCGATCCCAGGGAGAGAGGTAGAGGCCGACATCCAGCCCTTCGGCGCGGGCGGCGTCCACGAACTCCCGCACCATGTCCCCCTGTCCGTCGCGCCATGGGCTCTTCTCGACGGAGTGATCAGTCTGGCCGCTCGGCCAGAGGCAGAAGCCGTCGTGGTGCTTGGCGGTGAGGATGAGCAGGCCGAAGCCGGTCTCCTTCGCCACGCGCGCCCACTGCGCCGGGTCGAAGGCGGTCGGGTTGAAAGTGGCAGGGTCTTCCGTTCCGTCGCCCCACTCGCGGCCGGTGAAGGTGTTCGGGCCGAAGTGGAGGAACATCGCCAGCTCGCGCTGCTGCCAGCGAAGCTGCGCGGGCGTAGGGACGGGCTCCAGCGGCGCCGGCGCGGGCGGCGGCTGGCCGGCTGCGTGGGAAGCGTTCATGGCAAGACCCGCCGCCACGCCGAGTGCGAGGAGGCGGGCCAGAACCGGGTGCGGGCGATCAGGGATGGGAGGGCGCATTGGGAGGCCGCAACCTAGCGGTCCGCGCCTCGCCTCGCCACTCTCCCGGGCTCAATCGGCGTCTCGACCGTTGTAGGTGGGTGCATCACTCGCCGGGAAGGACTCCATCGAGGCCTCCTCCACGGCGTCCATCGGCTTCTGCTTTCGCCAGATGTCCTCGCGCGGGCCGCCGAAGGTGGGGTTGCCTTCCGAGCCGCAGCGACGCCTGCCCGCCAGGCGGCGCGTCAGGTCGGACAGTCCACCGGACTCGCCCATCAGCCCTGCCCGCTCGAGTTGCTCTCGCACCGGGCAATGGCCGGTCGAGCCGCGGTAGGCGAGGTATCCGCCCAGCACCAGGCGGCCCATCGAGAGGTGACGCAGGCCCGAGAGCATGAGCGCGCCCGCCCCGATGAGCGACCACGTCCGCTCCTGCTCGCCGACGTTCACGGGATGCTGTCCGACGCGATGATGATGCGATTGATCCATGTGCCTTGAGTCTCCGAGAGGTATCCCGACAGCCTACCGGCGCCTCCGCGCCGCGCCTATGCGCAATCGCCGGCGCCCGCCGCCCGGGCCGGGTCGCTACAGGATGTTCAGGATCTCCACGTAGGGCAGGAAGACCGCGAGGATGATCAGCAGGATCAGCCCGCCGAGGATGATCACCATCGCCGGCTCCACCAGCGACGCCAGGCGGTCGGCGGTGTCCTGCACCTGGTGCTCGTACGTCTCGGCGAGCTTGTCGAGCGTGTCCTCCATCTTGCCCGAGCGCGCGCCCACCGCCACCATCTCCGCCATCAGCGGGGGAAAGCCGCGCGCCGCGACCAGCGCCGCGTCCGGCTCCAGGCCATCGACCACGCCCTGCTCCCACCGGCCGATCGCGTCGCGCAGCACGACGTTCGGGCATGTCCGCCCCGCCACCTGGAGCGCCTCGACGAACCCGATGCCGCTGCGCAACATCGTGCTGATGATCGTCGCGGCCCGGGCGATCGTGTGCTTCAGCACCAGCCCCCCGAAGACCGGCACGTGCAGCACGAAGGCGTCCCAGCTTCGCCGCCCCGCGGGCGTGCGCACCCACCAGCGGAAGAGGAAAAAGGCCCCCACCGCCGCCAGGATGAGCAGCCACCAGAGATGGACGAACATGTCGCTGGCGGTCTTCACGATCCGCGTCGGCAGCGGGATGTTCCCACGGTTCTCCACCAGCGGCTCGATGATCGTCGGCACGACGAACGTCATCAGCAGCAGCGTGATGACGAGCGCGATTCCCAGCACCATCGCGGGGTAGGTCAGCGCGGTGATCACCTTCTGCTTCAGCCGGTGCCGGCGCTCGCGCAGGTCGGCGAGCCGTCGCAGCGACTCCTCGAGAATGCCCGCCAGCTCCCCCGTCTCGACGGCGCGCACCTCCAGGTCCTCGAAGACGTCGGGAAACCGCGCCATCGCCTCCCCCAGCGCCCCGCCCTCGGCGACGTGGTGATGAATCTGCGTCACGATCGAGAGGAAGGCCGGCGACGTCCCCGCCGCCTGCTGGCGGATCGTCGAGAGCCCCTCGCGGATGCCGATCCCGGCATCCAGCATCGTCGCGAGGTCGCGATAGAAGCCGGTGACGGCGGACGCCGGCACGCCCGTCCGCTTCATCCCGCCGAACCAGCGGACGGCGGCCCCCTTGATGCCGCCGGGCGCCGGCGCGTATTCGAGGAGGCGGGGCCTGCCGACGGCCTCGAGCGTGCGGACGCGCAGGCCGCGGTCTTCGAGGTGCCGGCGCGCGAGGATCTCGCTGTCGGCGACGACGCTCCCCGCGGCGGCATTGCCCGCGGCGTCGATGGCGGTATACGCGAAGGTCGGCACGGGCAGATGTTACGTCCGGAGGTCACGGGCGCCGCGTCCACCGTGTCATCGTGCGGTGCGGGGGGCGGGTTGAGATGTGGGGGAAAAAAAGCCGTGCCGCTGCGCGCGGGGTGGGCGTGCGGGTGGTCCGGGAACCGGCGCAAGCAGGCGGTCCGCGAAAAACGCGCCGATGAGCGTTGCGCGGGCGTCGCGCCCGCGACGGGGTCCGCTAACGGCGAGAAAGTGGAGCGCGCGCGCGGCGCGGGGGACGTTACATGCGGCGCGCGCGACGTTACATGCGGCGCGTGCGACGTCACATGCGGCGCGGGGGACGTCACAATTGGCGCGTGTCGACGTTACAACTGGCGCATGTGACATCGCAACCGGCGCATGTGATGTCCCCCGCGCCGCGCGCGCGCTCGATTCCGAGCGCCGGGACGGCCCCGGAGCGTGGCAGGACGAGCCTCCCTGCCCCGATCGGAGCGCAAGCAGGCGATTCGCCGGCCCCGGGAGCCGATTCGGCAGCGCCGGGAGCTGGTTCCCCAGCGCCGGGAGCCGATCCGAACGCGCAGGCGGCGGCGGAGGTCACGTTGTTTCGTTATCACCCCCCCTGGGATTCCTCCGCCGGCGTCGGGGGATGTCAGCGACGCCCGAAGCCCGCTCGTGCGGATGAGGGCAGCGCGCCGCTACTGTCCTGTGGATTTGACAATCGACGCTCCCGGCGAGGTCACAAGCGTGCCGGGTTGGAGGCCAAGGCCGCGAATCCCCACCCCCTCGCCTTGACCCTGCAGCGCAAGCCGGTAGCCTGCACCGCTTTGTTCATCTGTTCCCCCTGTTCCAGGAGTGTTCATGAGAAATGCACCCGCCACTCTCGGCGCCGCGGCGATTCTGCTGGCGGCTTCGGCCGCTTCGGCGCAGACGTTTCAGCCGCTCGGCCCCACCGACTTCGGGGAGGACTACGTCCTCTACATGCCGCGCGGCCTTTCGCTCGACGGCTCGGTCATCGCCGGCGACAGCTACGGCGCCACGAACCAGGCGTTCCTCTGGGTCGCGGGCAGCGCGACCGGCCTCGGCTTCCTCCCGGGCGCGCCCGCCAACGCCACCAGTTCCGCCTCCGCGGTCTCGGGCGACGGGCTCTCCGTCGTCGGCTGGAGCACCTCCCCGCCCGACGGCAGCGGCCAGAACCGCACCGAGCCCTTCCGCTGGCAGGATGGCTCGATGATCAGCCTCGGCCGCCTCGACGACACGCGCAACCGCCTCACGCAGGCGACGGCGGTCAACGGCGACGGCACGGTCGTCGTCGGTTGGGATCAGCTTGCGCCGACGGGCATCTCGGCGTGGCGCTGGACCCAGAGCGGCGGCATCCAGGACCTGGGGGCGCTTCCGGGCGCCGCCACCGGCTCGGCGGCGCGCGGCGTCACGCCGGACGGCCTGACGGTCTACGGCGACGGCGACACCGGCTCGGGTGACAACGTGGTGTGGCGCTGGCGCGACGGCGTGATGGAGAACCTGGGCGACATCCCCGGCGGCAACACGAACGCCACGCCCTTCGCGGCGTCTCACGACGGGAACGTGATCGTCGGTCGCGGCAGCAGCTTCCAGGCGGGCGTGGGCAACGTGTACGAGGCCTTCCGCTACGCGAACGGCACGATGACGGGCCTGGGCGACCTTCCCGGCGGCGAGTGGCTGAGCGAGGCCTACGGCACGACGGCGGACGGGAGCATCGTCGTCGGCTTCTCCGGCACCGACAGCGACGAGGAGCGCAGCGCCTTCATCTGGGACGAAGTGAACGGCATGCGCGACCTGCGGCAGGTGCTCATCGACGAGTACGGCATGGACGAGCTGGCGGAGTGGCAACTGACCGTGGCGTATGGCATCAGCGCCGACGGCCGCACGATCATCGGCGACGGCGTGACGCCCAAGGGCGCGTTCCAGGGATGGGTCGTGACGATCCCCGAGCCCTCGAGCGTCGCCCTGCTCTGCGTGGGCGGACTGATCCCCGCCCTGCGGCGCCGGCGCGTCGTGTAGTAGGCGAGCCAATCAGTTGGCGACGAAGCGGCGTCCCACGCGGGGCGCCGCTTCTCATTTAACGAAGCCGGAAGCGCGCAGATGCTCGACGCCGCGTCGGATGTCGGTGATGCGGTCGTCGCCGGCTTCGCGCTCGATGGGGAGCGGGCCGGCGTAGCCGGTGTCGTCGAGAATGCGGAAGAAGGCGGGCCAGTCGACCTCGCCGTCGCCGATCGGCACCTCGCGGCCCCACTCGCCCCTGGTGGCGGAGGGGACGGCATCCTTCAAGTGCACCTGGCGGACATAGGGGGAAAGGCGGCGCAGCGCCTCGATCGGATCGCCGCTGCCGTAGAGCAGCATGTTGGCGGGGTCGAAGTTCACCCCGACGTTTCCGCCGCGCAGCTCCGAGAGGAAGCCGAGCAGCGTGCCCGACGCCTCCTGGCCCGTCTCGAGGCCCAGGCCGATACGGTGGCGCGCAAAGAGATGGGCGAGTTCGTCGATACGCTCGCGCACCTTCGCCCGCACGGGATGGCCGTCGTCGTCCGGAATGAAGCCGGCATGAAAAGTGACCAGCGGCAGGCCGAGCTCCGCGGCGACCGGAGCGCACGCCTCCATGCGCGCCTTCGTTTCGGGCCATGTCGCATCCGGCACCACGCCGCCCGTCTCCTCGATCCGGGCGATGCTCGAGTAATCCTCCCCGACGCACATGACCATGCCGCTTGTCACGCGGATGCCGGCGGCGGCGAGTCGTTGCGGCGCGTCGGTCCAGCCGGGCAGGCGCTCCGCGATCGGGTCGAGGTGGAGCTGCACGGCGGAAATGCCGCACTCGCGCGTGCGGGCGATCAGGTCGTCGCAGGTTTCAGGCCGGAGCGACCAGGAGCAGACGGCCAGGCGCTTGTTCAGGTCGTGGATCATGTCCGAGAGCCTATGGGGATCAGTAGAGGGACGCCCCTTGCGGGCTCAGGCGCCGTCGGCCATGCGCACCGCTTCCCCGCACTCGAGGCTGCGGCGTTCGGCCTCGAGAACTGCCTGCGTGACAGCGGCGTCGCGCAGGTTCACGAGCGGGCGGCGATCCTTCGTGAGGCATTCGATCAGGTGCCGAATCTCGCCGTCGTAGCCGGTGAGCGGCTCCACCTCGATGGGCGTGGCCTGTCCGTCGCGGCAGAGCAGCAGCTGGTCCTGGCGCGAGATGTCGAAGTCGAGCGTGGCGCGCTCGAAGTTCACGAGGTAGCGCATCGTGAAGGAGAAGCCCTCGTGCTGGTCCCACCCGCCCTCGGCGGCGACGTGGGAGACGCCGGGATAGCCGTAGAGCGTCGTGATGTGCTGGATGTCGCCGGTCGAGCAGACGTGCGCGGGCTCGCCAAAGAGCCAGGTGATGAAGTCGGTGTCGTGGATGTGCAGGTCGACGAGCGCGCCCCCGGTGAGGTTGTCGTCCTGGTACGACTCGCTCCACGCCGGGCGGCAGCCCAGCCGCGTGAAGCGGGCGCTGCGCACCGCGCCGAACCGCCGGCGGTCGACCGCATCCTTCAGCCAGCTCCACGCGGGCCAGAAGCGCATGCACATCGCGGGCATGCAGACCACGCCGCACGCGGCCGCCACGTCGGCCAGTCGCCGCACCGGCGCCGCGGTCAGCGCCACCGGCTTCTCGACGAGCACGTGCTTCCCCGCCCGCATCGCCCGCTCGGCCAGCTCGATGTGCGTGTCCGTGCGCGTGCAGATGGAGACGAGGTCGACGCTCGGATCCTCCAGCAGCTCCTCCGCCGACGCGTAGCCGCGCACCTGGGCGGAATCGAAGGCGGCGGCGTCGCTTCCGCTTGCGAGGTTGCCGCGCACGTCGCCCAGCCGTCCGGCGCGACGATCGGGCTTGGGATCAGCCACCGCCACGAGCCGGCAGGCAAATCCCGCCTCGGCAGCGGCCTGATAGGCGGCGACGTGGGTCGCGCCCATGAAGCCAAGCCCGATGACGCCGACATTGATCGTTCGCTCATTCATCAGAATTTGAACACTGAAAGGCGAGGCCGCGACGGCCACTGGCGGCGAACGGCGTGAACGGGAGCTCAATCGGGAGTCGGCACGGGGCAGGTGCGTGCGCGATCCGTTCGTCTGGGGCGCTTACGGCGCGGCTCACTCCTGGGCTCCGGTCCACCGGACGAACCCCTCGATCGCCTGGTACTCCGCGAGGCCGAGCTGGTCGTACTTGCGCGCGGTCTCGTGGTTGCGATCCTCGGCGCGCTGCCAGAACTCCCGCTCGTCCAGCCCCGGGAAGAGCGCCTTGTCCTTCTGGCTCTCGTGCTTGAAGATCGCCACGCGCTTCCGCTGCACCTCCTCGGGCGCCAGCGGCACGGCCATCTCGATCTCGTTCACGTCCCACTCCTGCCAGGCGCCGCGGTAGAGCCAGACCTCGCAGTCGGCCATCCACGACTCCTTCTCGAGCTGCTTGAGCGCCTTGAAGATCGCCGCGAGGCAGACGCGGTGCGTCCCGTGCGGGTCTGAAAGGTCACCGGCGGCGTAGATCTGGTGCGGCTTCACGCGCTGGAGCAGCTCCACCGTGATCCGAATGTCCTCCTCGCCCAGCGGCTTCTTCCGCACTCGGCCGGTCTCGTAGAACGGCAGGTCGAGGAAGTGGAGGTTCGCCGCCTTCACGCCGCTGTAGACCGCCGCGTTGCGCGCCTCGGTGCGGCGGATCGTGCCCTTGATCTGCTGGAGCAGCGGCGCGTCCACCTCCCCGGGATCCTTCTCCGCCACGAACTGCTTCAGTTCCTCATGGACGCTGGCGGCGCGACCCGCGTCGAGCCCGACGGCGGCGGCGATCTCGGCGATGAAGTCCGCGTGGCGCAGGGCGGCGTCGTCGAAGACGGCGATGTTTCCGCTGGTCTGGTAGGCCACGTGCACGTCGTGACCCTGGTCGCACAGGCGGATGAGCGTGCCTCCCATGCTGATCACGTCGTCGTCAGGGTGGGGCGAGAAGACGAGTACGCGCTTCGGGAAGACGTCGCTGGCGTGCTGGATGCCCGAGTAGTCCGGGTTGCCCGGCGGCTTGCCGCCCGGCCAGCCGGTGATCGTCCGCTGGAGGCTCTTGAAGACCTCGATATTGATGTCGTACGCCCCGCCGCGGCTGGCGATCAGTTCCTGGAGGCCGTGCTCGTTGTAGTCCTCGTCCGTCAGCTTCAGCAGGGGCTTCTTCACCTGCTCGGCGAGCCAGATCGCGGCCTTGCGCGTCATGGCGGCGTCCCACGTCAGGTCGAACGCCTCCATCGGCCCGAGCAGCCAGGGGCTCTTGAACCGTGTCAGCTCTGCCGCGGCGGGCTGATCGAGAATGATCCTGGCGTGGGGATGCTGCTGGAGGAAGCTGGCGGCGACGCTGCTGGTCACCTCGCCCTCGACGGCGCGCCGGATGATGGGGGCCTTCCCTTCACCCCATGCCATCAGGATGATGCGCTTGGCGTCGAGAATCGTGGCGACACCGATCGTGATCGCCTTGCGCGGCACGTTCGGCTCGCCGAAGAAGTCGCTGGCGGCGTCCAGGCGCGTCATCCGGTCCAGCGTGATCAGGCGTGTCCGGCTGTCGCGGCTGCTGCCCGGCTCGTTGAAGCCGACGTGGCCGGTGCGGCCGATACCCAGGAGCTGGAGGTCGATCCCGCCGGCCTCGCGGATGCGTCGCTCGTAGTCGGCGCAGTGGGCATTGACCTTCTCCTTCGGCACCGTCCCGTCGGGGACGTGCGCGTTGGCCTTGTCGATGTCCACGTGGTCGAACAGGTGTTCATCCATGAAGCGGACGTAGCTCTGAAGCTCGTCCGGTCGCATCGGGTGGTACTCGTCCAGGCAGAAGACCACCGCGTTGGCGAACGACAGCCCCTCCTCCTTGTGGAGGCGGATCAGCTCGTCGTAGATGGCGGTTGGCGTCGACCCGGTAGGCAGGCCGAGCACCGCCATCTCACCGCGGGCGGCCTTTTCGCGGAGCAGGTCGGCGATCTCGGCGGCTACGGCGTGGCTGGCCTCGCGGCTGCTGCGGTAGACGGTGGTGGGAATCTTCTCGACCGATGCGACATTGATGGACAGGTCGGTCTCGGAGGTTGCGTCGGTGATCGGGCTGACTCGGGACATTCCGGCCATGTTAGGCGGGAGCTGGCTATCGCCTGATGGAGCGGGCGGATAGGTTGTGTCGGTGCTCTGCCTCGGCCTCGACATCGGCGGGACGCGCGTGAAGGCGGCGCTGCTGCGCGATGGCGGGCTCATCGCCCAGTATGCCGGGGAGCGTTACGCCCGGCCTTCCATCGAGGCGCTCACCGAGCGGATCGCGCAGGCCGTGGACGCCCTTCGCGCCGATCGGACGCCGGGAGGCCGCCTGAGCTTTGACACGGTTGGCCTGGACGTTCCCGGCGTTCTGGATGATGACCGCCGCCATGTCGTCTACTCGGCGAACGTGCCTTCGCTCAACGGGCATGACCTGAAACGTCTCGTCCGCGCGGCCGGGGGAGATGGTGGATTCGTCGCCACCACCGACCAGGTCGCCGCCGCCACGGACTACGCCGCCGCCAGGGGCATGCCGGCCGGTCAGCGGCTTCTTGCCGTCAGCATCGGCACCGGGGTCGGCGCCGCCGTGCTCGACTTCAGCGCGGATCGCCCGCTCGGCGAGCCGCTGAAGGTGAACGGCCTCTCCCCGGGGCACATCGGGCAGATGGATGTCTCGCTGGACGACGATCCGCCCGTCGGGCCGGATGGAGGCGCCGGTTCGCTGGAGGCCTACCTCGGTGCAGCGGCGCTGGCAGGGCGCGACCCAGCATCGCTGACGGCGGATGAACCGGCCGTGCGGGCCCTGGTGCGCGCGCTGCGCGTCTGTCATGCCCTCTACCGCCCGCACGAGATCGCCCTGCTGGGCGGCGTGGGCATCCGGCTCGCGCACCTCGGGCCGGTGCTGACCGCGCGGGTCAACGACCGCCTGACGGCACTGGCACGGCGTGGTTGGCGCCTCGGCTTCGGCATCGACGACTTTCACGCCGCCCGCGGCGCTGCACGCCTGGCGGCGACCGGTACGTGAGTGCGCAAGCGAAAGCCCCGGATCGCAGGGAGGACGATCCGGGGCCCCTTCTCTCCTCTGCTCCCTCCCAGCACCAGGGGGATCAAGAGGTCCGTGCGGTGCAACCGCGAAAGACTGCGGCGGCAACCGCAAAGACAACGTGCGGTATGTTTCGCTTCCGGTCAAAGATGAAAACGACTCCTCGCGCTCTCACCTGTCCCGGTGTGTGAAGCTCGGCAAGCTGCGCGATTCGTTCGATCATGGCGCGATCCTTGCCAAGCGAGCTGCGCCCGCTTCAAATGGCAAGATGGCGCTGCGCTATGCCTACAACACCAACGGCTGTGCGAATCACCGGCTGGAGGACGCCCTCGTTCTCATCGCCGAGGCCGGGTACGACGGCGTCGCGCTCACGGTCGACTGGCATCACTTCGATCCGTTCGCCCCGGCGTTCGAGCGGCGTGCCGAGGCGCTGGCCCGCCGGCTGAGAGAGCTGGGCCTGGGCGTCGTGATCGAGACCGGCGCCCGCTACCTGCTCGATCCGCGCCGCAAGCACGAGCCGACGCTGGTCTCCCCCGACCCCGCAGGCCGGGCACGGCGGGTGGCCTTCCTGAAGCGATGCATCGACCTCTGCAACATCTGCGGCGGGGAGACGACGAGCTTCTGGGCGGGGGTCGTCGGCCCCGGCGTCGACGCGGCCGAGGCGTGGCGATGGCTCCATGAAGGGGTACATGAAGTGGCGGAGTATGCCCGGGGCCAGGCCGGCCCGACCCGGGAGGTGGCGCTCGAGCCGGAGCCGGGGATGCTGGTGGAGACGATCGACGACTGGAAGCGCCTCGCCGCGGACATGCGTTACGGCGACGCGCTTTACCTCGCGCTGGACGCCGGGCATTGCCTCGTGACGCAGGAGCGCGACCCGGCGGAGGCGGTGCGTGAGATGAGCGGGTGGCTGGGCACGGTCAGCATCGAGGACATGAAGCGGGGCCGCCACGAGCATCTTCCGTTCGGGCAAGGGGATATGGACGTCGGCTCGGTGCTGAAGGCGCTGGCGGAGATCGGCTTTGCGCGCCTCGTCTGCGTGGAGCTTTCGCGCGAGTCGCACCGGGCGCACGAGGCCATTCCGCAGGCCATCGCCCACCTCCGCAATCTCGAGCGCAGCTCCCTGTAGCGCAACCCAAGGCGACGCTTGGGCCGGCCCGTGCGGCCTGCATATCCCCTCGAATCCCCCACTTTTCTTGCATCTTGCGGCGCTCCCCCGTTACCTTGCGGATCGCAGGGATGCGGCTGGGCCTCATCCCGCTCCGTAACCCAGTTCGCACAGGAGGCGAAAAATGGCAAAGAAGACCCCGGCGAAGTCAGCACGTCCTACGCGCCGCCGCCCCGTTTCACGCGCCGTCCCCCAGGGGAACGGCCGCATCGCCAAGCTCGCTGCCGAGGCCGCCGGCGGCCCCACGAGCGACAGCCTCGAGAAGGTGCGCGACATCCTCTTCGGGAGCCAGCAGCGCGACAACGATCGTCGCTTCTCCACGCTGGAGGAGCAGGTCAACCAGGAGCTGACGACGCTCCGGGAGGAGTTCCGCAAGCGTCTGGACTCGCTGGAGCAGTACGCCAAGACGGAGGTGAGCAACCTCATCGAGCGCGTCAAGGGGGAGAGCCAGCGTCAGACGCAGTCGATCAAGGAACTGGCCACCCAGCAGAAGGAAGAGCTCAAGACCCTCGACCGCGCGCACACGGACGCGATGAAGGACCTCGATCGCCGGCTCAAGGTTTCCGACGACTCCAGCGAGAAGCGCGACAGCGACCTGCGCAAGGAGCTGCTCGACCAGTCCGGCCGGCTCCGCGACGAGGTGCAGACTGCCCGCAGCGAGCTCACCGATACCGTCGCCCGCGCCGCCGCCGAGCTGCGCGAGACGAAGATCGATCGGGCCCTCCTGGCCGACATGTTCAGCCAGATCGCCCTGCAGCTTGCCGGCGAGGCGCCCACCCGGCGCAAGTAAGACCAGGGCAGGCCACAGGAGCAGAAGCGCGGCGCCGGCGAGGGCGTCCGCGCTCCGCTCCTCTGCGCCCGTGTGAAGACAGGCTCACATGCCGTTCGACGCCGCGGCGGCGCCGAAGAAGAGCACGTTCACGATGATCGCGATCACCAGCGCTGCGACGCAGAGCGCCATGCCGATCAGCGGAAACCGCACGCTTCCGCGGCGACCCAGGTGAAGCACCAGCGCCCCGATCCCGCCCCAGAAGATCCCGCCGATGCAGAGGGGAAGCGAGAGGACTCCGACGAGCGGCACGAAGCTCAGCAGCACGCCGAGGCTGCCGAAGCCGATCGAGAGGATGCCCATGATGTTGCCGACGATGTAGACGACGTCCCGCTGTGAGGCCTGGGCGGGGTCGTAGGGCGTGGAAGTCGGGCTGGGCGTCGGTTGCGTGGTCATGGCGGTTCTCCGTTGCCAAAATGGGTTTGTGCGGCGGGCGGCAATGTGCTATCAGCACATTGCGAGGTCGTCCCGCGCCTTGCACTCCGGGTTCGCAGGTGATCCCGGCGAACTTCCGGCGCATGGGTTGGCGACAGTCGTGGTCTGACCCCGCAACGAAAAAATCCGAATGCTCGGCGACATCCGGGAAAACCTCAGCCGCACGCTCTACCAGGAGCTGCGCGGGATCGCCGCCGGGCAGCTGCGCGCGGAGCGGCCCGATCACACGCTCCAGCCGACCGCGCTCGTCCACGAGGCATTCCTGCGGCTGCGCGAGCAGCGGAACCTGGATCCTGCCGACCGCCCCGCTCTGCTCGCGATCGCGGCCCGGCAGATGCGGCAGGTGCTGATCGACCACGCCCGGCGTCGCCGGCGGGTCAAGCGCGGGGGCGCTGCAAGGCGTCTCTCCCTCCAGAGCCATGACCTGGGGGCGCACGACGTGCGGCTCGACCTGGTCGACCTGGACGACGCCCTGAACCGGCTCGCCCGGCTCAGCCCGCGCCAGGCAGACGTCGTCACACTCAGGTTCTTTGGCGGGATGAGCCATGGGGAGGTGGCGGCCGCCCTGGAGGTCTCGCCCCGCACCGTCGAAGGGGACTGGCAGTTCGCCCGCGCCTGGCTGCGCCGCGAGCTTCTGGAGGTGGCCTCCGATGACCCCGCGTGAACGCCACCAGCACCTTGCCGAGCTCTTCGCCGAAGCCGCGTCGCGCCCACCGGAGCAGCGCGAGGCCTATCTCGCCGGCGCATGTCCGGACGCCGCCCTGCGCGCGGAGGTCGCGGACCTGCTGCGATTCAGCCAGACCGAACGCGGGCCGGTGCTCAGCCGCCCGTGGGATGACCTGCACGACTGGCTAGGCGTCGAGCAGGAGACGCTATGTCCCGGCGATCGCGTCGGGCCGTACGTCGTGGAGCGCCTGCTGGGGCGCGGCGGGGGTGGTGCGGTGTATGCAGCTCGGCAGACCGGCGCGCTGGAGCGCGACGTCGCCCTGAAGGTGCTAGACCTGCCCGACGCCATCACCGAGCCGGGCCGATTCGCCGCCGAGCGCAACGCGATGGCGATGCTCAGCCATCCGCACATCGCGCAGGTCTTCGACGCGGCGGTTGATGAGCAGGGGCGGGCATACCTCGCGATGGAATATGTCGATGGGGAGCCGATCACCGCCTGGGCCCGGCGTGATGCGCCGGATGTGCGCCAGGTCGTGCGGGCGGTGCTCCAGGCGGCCGACGCGCTCGGGCACGCGCACGACCGGGGCGTGATCCACCGGGACGTGAAGCCTTCGAACCTCCTCGTGATCGGCGGGCGCGATGATGCGAGGGTGAAGGTGATCGACTTCGGCCTCGTGGGCGCGACGGCAGCCGGGTCGGCCCTGCGGCGCTGGCTGGGTCGCGGGGGCGAGGCCGATGGCGCTGCCGGCACGCCGCTCTTCATGGCGCCCGAGCAGGCCGAGCCCGGCGCCGTGGCGGATGTGCGCGCCGACGTGTACGGCCTCGGCGCCGTCCTCTTCACGCTGCTCGCCGGCGCCCCGCCGCTGGATCTATCGGATCTGCGCGACGCCTCCCTGCCGGTGCTGTTCGAGGCGGTGCGCCACCGGCCGCGCGCCTCACTTCACGGGACACCGAAGGTTCCGTCGGACCTCGCCGCGGTCTGTGACCGGGCGCTCGCCCCGGCCGAGGCGCGATATCCCGGCGTCGCCGCTTTCGCCGCCGACCTGCGCCGGTTCCTGGAGAGCCGCCCGGTCGAGGCGGTGGAGCCGACCCGGGTCTACCTGCTCAGCCGGTTCCTCCAGCGGCACCTCGCCGCGATCACGGCGGTGTCGGTCGCCCTGCTCCTGCTGGTCGGCGGACTCCTCGGCACCTCCGTCGGGTTCATCCGCGCCGAGCGGCAGAACTGGCGCTTCCGCCAGCAGCTCGACGCGAACGAGCGGATCAACCGCTTCCTGTCCGACGATCTGCTCGGGGCTGCGGTTCCCGGGCAGGAGGGACGCGACGTGCGCGTCGTGGACCTGCTCGACCGCGCCGCGGCAGCGCTGGACGATCGCTTCGACGCCGAGCCGATGATCGAGGCGGACCTGCGCCTGACGCTGGGCGAGGCGTACATGAAGCTCGGCGCCTTCGCGGAGAGCCAGGCGATGATGCGCGAGGCGCTCGCGCTCCTGGAGTCGGCCGCGGAGCGGGATCATCCGCAGCGCATCCGCGCGCTCGTCTCCCTCGGCACGCTGGCGGTGCAGCGGGATCGCCTCGACGAGGCCGCGCCTCTCCTGGAAGAGGCGCTAGCGCTCTCGAGCGATGCTTCGGTCGTTCGCCGGGCCCATGCGCAGGCCCGCCTCATGCTCTCCGACATCGCCGGCCGGCGCGGCGAGTGGGATCCGGCCATCACCCACGCGGAGATCGCCGTCACCCTGGCCCAGGCGACGGGCGATGCCCTGCTGTCGGTCGAAGCGCTCAACATGCACGCGCTCGCGCTCGACGCCGCGGGACGCCAGGCGGAGGCGGCCGCGGCGCTGGCGGCCCTGCCGGGACAGGTGTCCGAACTGCTGGGTCCCGATCACCTTTACACGGCGCTGGTGTCGGTGAACCAGGCGGCCGTTCTGCTGGACCAGTCACGCTACACCGAAGCGCTGCCGCTGCTGGAGGCGGCGATGCCGGTGGTGCAGCGGGAGTACGGCCAGGAGCACCCGCAGGCGCTCATCGTGCAGGGAAACCTCGTCAGCGCGCTGGCGAACGCCGGGCAGATCGAGCGCGCGGTGTCGATGGCGCAGGAGCTTGCCGCGGCCACCGAGCGGGTGCATGGGAGCGCCTCGCGCGACACCGCAATGAACTATCACCGCCTCGCCGCCGCCCTGCTCGAGGCGGGTCGCGCACCCGAGGCGCGGGCGCCGGCCGGCCGGGCGGTCGAGGTCGCGCTCTCCGCCGTCGGGGAGAGCCACTGGCTGACCGGGCAGACGCTGGTGACGCGCGGGGCGATCGCGCTGGCCTGCGGCGACGGCGTCGCGGCGCGCGACGACCTCGTGCGCGGTCGAGCCATCCTCGCGGCCACGCTGGGAGAAGACCACGCCCGCGTCCGCTCGGCGGACGGGCACCTTGCGGCGCTGGAGGCGACGGTCACGGGGCGCTAGTTTGGCCCCCCTGGGTTATCCGGCGGTGGGCGGGCGGTAACTGCCGGCCTCGGCGCGAAAGGCGATCGCCAGGCGGTTCCAGGCGTTGATCGTGCTGATCGCCAGCGTCAGGTCCACCAGCTCCTTGTCGGAGAAGTGGGATCGCACGCGGTCGTAGACGTCGTCGGGAGCGTGCGTCTCGCTGATGCGCGTCAGCGACTCGGTCCACGCCAGCGCCGCCCGCTCGCGGTCGGTGTAGTACGGGCTCTCCTCCCACGCATCCAGGCCGTAAAGCCGCTGCTCGCTCTCGCCGGCGGCGCGGGCGTCCTTCCAGTGCATGTCGATGCAGTAGGCGCAGCCGTTGATCTGCGAGGCGCGGAGCTTGACCAGGTGGAGCAGCTTCAGGTCGAAGCCGCTCTGGCGCAGGTAGCTCTCCAGCCCGAGCATCGCACGGAAGGCGTCAGGGGCGATCGTCGTGTAGGCAAGGCGTGGACTCATCGCTGGTTCTCCCGTCAACTGAATGGAATGCCATGATGTCGTCCCCCGGGAGCAGCATAGGGCTGGAAGTTTTCGGCCCCGGCCCGCCGGCCTCTAAGATGGCCGCGTGAATCGCCGGGCCATCCAGCAGCTTCCGCCGTACCTCGTCAACCGCATTGCGGCGGGCGAGGTGATCGAACGGCCGGCGAGCGTCGTGAAGGAGCTGGTCGAGAACGCCCTCGACGCCGGGGCCCGGCGCATCACCGTCGAGATCGAAGAAGGCGGGCGCTCCCTCATCCGCGTCATTGACGACGGCGGCGGCATCCCGCCCGCGGAGCTGCCCCTGGCCTTCGCCCAGCACGCCACGAGCAAGCTGCGCGACGACGCGGAGCTGGCCGCCATCGCCACCATGGGCTTCCGCGGCGAGGCGCTGGCGAGCATTGGCAGCGTCAGCCGCGCGCGCATCCTCTCCCGCTGCGGCGAGGCCGAGGCGTTCGAGATGCGTAACGACGGCGGAAGACTCAGCGAGGTGGTCAGCGCCCCGGGCAACGCCGGCACCACCGTCGAGGTGCGGGACCTCTTCTTCAACACGCCCGCGCGGCGCAAGTTCCTCAAGGGCGCCGCCGCCGAGAGCGGGCAGGTGACCGACATGCTCGTGCGCCTGGCCCTGCCGCGGCCGGACGTGGCTTTCCGCTACATTCGCGACGGGCGCGTCATCTCCGATTGGCCCGCCTGCGATGCGCACGAGCGGCTGCTCGTCGCCTGGCCGCGGGAGTATGCCGAGGCGTTCAGCGAGCGCCCGATGATCCTCGACGTCGCCGACGAGCGCGACGGCACGACGTGGCGTCTCCAAGGAATCATCGGCCTGCCGGAGTTCGCCGCCACCGCCGCGCGCTACCAGCATGTCTACGTCAACGGCCGCGCCATCCGCGACCGCAGCGCTTCCCATGCCGTGCGGGAGGCGTACCGGGGGCTGACCGAGCCGGGGCGGCACCCCGCCGCCATCCTGCTGCTGACGGTGCCGCCCCACGAGGTGGACGTGAACGTCCACCCGACGAAGGCGGAGGTGCGCTTCCGCAACGCCGGCCGCGTCTGGAGCCTGATCCACTCCGCGGTGCGCGAGGTGCTCCTGGGACAGAACCTGTCGCCCAAGGCGCGGCCGCAGGCGGAGCCCCCAAGCTGGGCGATGCCGCGCGAGGACCTGCGGCAATCGCTGGCCTCCTTCTTTAAGGATGCGCTCGGGCAGGCGCAGCAGTCGCTCGAGCTCGGCAGCGCGCCGCCGCGCGAAGTGCCCGGCCTGGTGGCAGTTCGACGCGACGCGCCGAGTGAAGAGGCGGATCATGCTCCACCGGAGCAGGCGAGCACGGCGGAAGTCGTGGCACGCGCGTGGGATCGCGCCATTGAGCCGCCTGCTGCTTCGCGCGAGGATGAGCGCTCGGATGGGACGGAGCTGGCTCGCGCGTCGAGTGAGACGACGCACGTGGGCGATGCCCCTGCGTCGCGCCGCGGCGCGGCTATCGGTGGGTCGGAGACGGGCGCCGGCCGGGCGGGTGGGTCGGGCCTACCGGTCACGCGTGCCATCCAGCTTCACAACGCCTACCTCGTCGTCCAGAGCGACGAGGGGATGGAGATCATCGACCAGCACGCGCTGCATGAGCGCATCCTTTACGAGGAGCTGCTCGCCCGCCTCCGGCGCGGGCCGCTCGAGAGCCAGCGCCTGCTCCTGCCGATCACCTTCGAGGCGGCGGAGTCGCACGTTGCCCTGCTCGAGGAACTGTCGCCGACGCTGGCGCAGCTCGGCGTGGAGGCCGAGCCGTTCGGGCCGGGCGTCGTCGCGATCCATGCCTTCCCGTCGTTCCTTGCGCGGCTCGACCCAGTCGCTTTCCTGCGCGATCTGCTGGAGCGCGCCGAATCGGATCTCCGCAGCGCCGCCGGCAACGACGAGGCGATCGTTCACGAGGTGCTGGACATGATGGCCTGCAAGGCGGCGGTGAAGGCGGGCGACCCGCTCACGCCGGCGGAGATCGACGCGCTTGTGGAGAGGCGGCACCTCGTCTCCCGCTCCAGCAACTGCCCCCACGGCCGCCCGACCACGCTGCGACTATCGCTGGAGGACCTCGAGAAGCAGTTCAAGCGGACGGGCTTCTGAGCGCGCAAACAGTTGGCGTGTCTTGCGTTGACGCCATTTTGACTTTTGCTTGACAGGGGTACCCGATGGGATAAGTTCGCGATTTGAACTGGAGGCCAAATGCGCGAAGAACCTCGGCGATGCAGCTGGTTGACGCTTGCACTCGTGTTGACGAGCGTCTTAGCGGTCGGGCAAGCCGCTGCAGTTGAGTGCTACGAAATTGGGAATACGAGCGGCGGTCTGTGCAACTCGGCCTTCCATTGTCCGTGCCGAGGTTTAAGCGAGTCGCAGTGCACGGGCAACAAGACATATCACAAAGGTTCCCTCGGCCTGACTACGGTGCATGCTTGGGGAACGGGCGATGACGTGATGCTTGTGGAGGACGGCTCGTGCGGTGATCTTGAGGTGGGGACAGCCACATGCGGGTGGAGGCCGCCACCTGGCGGGCCTGGGCCATGCGACTGTACGGGCATTACGCCGACGACACCGGTTGAGGGCATGACGCTTAAGCGATACAAGCTGGTCGAATGCGAGGAGACGTAAGAGTAAGAGGCGTTGAGGGCGTGGGACGCATTCGTAGTATCCGCGAACAATCGAACAGATGCTCCATAGAAACATTGCTCTATTTCTGGTGCTGCTGATAGTGTGTCAATGGGCGGATATGCTGGCGGCGACGCCTGGCCCCCGAGTATCGGACAACCAATCCGACGCTGCGGCAGCGTGGGAGGTGCTCGCGGGCAGAGGCGTCGTGATAACCGGCACGTATGAAGTAGTTTCGTTTAGGGTTCTTCGAGCATCAAAAGATGAGGCCCCCGAAGGGGGGCGCGTAGAGTTCGAGGACTTGGGCAACTCGATCCAGACAGTCGTGTTCCAAGCGGAGCATCGCCCGCGATCATCTGGAGCATTCGCAATCAGGATGGGTGATTCGTTTTATCGAGCGGATATCCAACCGGAGCGGATGCATCCGTCGCATCGCATCTACGATTTCGGTGAGATAGCAGTATATACGGCCGTTGCAGGCGGCGACGCCATTCGACTATCCGACCGCCGCAAGGAGGTACTGTTCAGCGACGCAGGGGCAATCGCTTTCGCATCTGGGCCCGCGAACTTCGATCTGCCAACGCGGTTTCTCCAACTCGTCATTGCGGACGGGATGGAAGAGTGGATTCCGCTGGTTGTTGCCGGGTACGCCGGCACGGAAGAGGGCTGGGAAGGAGACCAGCGTGTGGAAACGCTGGACGGCCAGACTTCAGTCACTGATAGTGCCACGATCCGCCTCCCAAACGACGCGACAAAGGTGCTGGAGCGGCAGGTCCGTTACGATCGACTCATGCGTCCGGTGGCCGCTTCTACAAAAGTTAACGGCTTAAGCGGCCGTCCGAGTTGGATCGCTGTGTGGCGAGACTCAAAGGAGGATGAATACGACCTGCTGGGGCCCGGGTCCGGCGTCATCGAGTCTTTGCGGGCAACCTCGTATCTGATTCGCGATGGACGTGCGATTGCACTCCTTCAAGTGACTTTCGCAATCGAGTCGTATGAGTTTCTCCCTGATGGGGCTATAGCCGGGCTCAAAGAGTCATGGTTGGGCGTCGAAGTTCCGGTAGATTTCGTCGTTGCCGACCAGCGCGCAGCGTTCGTCACGCAGATCGCTCCGGGAGTGCAAGAGACCGGGGCCTCCATCTGGACTTATCGCCTGATCGCGCTAGTGATTACGGCCGCGATAATCGGAATGGTGGTACGTTGGAGAGTCACCAGAGGCAGCAATACATGACATGTGGCGCAATAAGCTCGCAAGAATTGGTCCTATCGTGGTCGGCGCGGTGTTCGCGTACGCGGGGATCTATAAGCTGATATATCCAGCAGAGTTCAAGCTGGTCTTGGAGTTTGCGTCGGTTCCTCTGTTGTTGTCCTCTTCTGTTGCCATCGCTGTCGCCGCCGTCGAGCTGTGCTTGGCGATTCTGCTTCGCACGTCCGGCCCACCGCAATTGCTGAGGCTTACTCGAGTAACGGTCGCGATTCTATTACTCTACAGCGCCATACTCATTATAATGGTTTTCGTCAAAGATGCCCCGAATTGCGGATGCATGGGGAAGCTGTTACACTTCCAAAATGCTAAAGGTGCAAATATTCTCGGTATCGTGCGGAATGGTTTTCTGATCGCCCTTATGATCCCAGCGGCGCTAATGGCACATTCTCCACCGTCACGTTAGCACATGTCTGTCGATCACTCCATCCCGGCCACTTCCGCCGCCACGCACGTCGGCCCGGGTGTTCGAACCGGTCTGACGCTGGCGGAACTGATGGTTGTTGTTGGTCTGGTTGCTCTACTTCTGGCGATACTGCTGCCGGCTCTTGCAGTAGCGCGGTCAAAGGCGCGAGCCATGGCATGCAGTTCGCAATTGCGCGAGATTGGGCGCGGCATCTCAGCTTACGCCAACGATTATAATGGCTTTGTGCCGCGCGATCATACGGCTTGGCGCCCCGATCGTCGCCCATACTGGTTGGCAGCCATTGGGCCGTACATCACACAGGATGACCGGTGGGATGACGCTAAGGAGGGCGCGACGCTCGGCCAGGAGTTCCTCAGGGAGTTTTCTGTATTCAGTTGCCCGGCGCACCCGTTGGCGGGAGAGGTGCCTGGCACCTATGCCGTTAACGCCTTCAAGTTTGAAAGCCAGCCGCGATGGGATCCGGATGGTCCAGTCAAGATCGGACGTGTGGCGAATCCAAGCGGCGTATTGCTTGTGGTGGAAATGCCGGATCAGGTTGGTGGACGGGCGATGTTAGATGGTCGCAATGGCATTATATCTCCGGTCTACCACGATCTCTTCTCACCTTCCCACCTACCTGGCGGGGGCGCATCACGGATGACGGACACTCGCCACAACGGAGCATCCAACGGACTGTTCTTTGACATGTCCGTGCGAATCATGTGGGAGGGCACGGTCAAGCTGGAATCGTTTGATGACAAGGTAACCCAGCGTTCGACGCACCGCGTCCTGACGCGCTGAGTCGCAATCGGCCCGCGCGGCACGCCATAGCTGAATTGTTCCACGTGGAACATCGCGCATGCTGGTGCGCGCCAGGGCGATCCGGCGCGCACCACCGGAAGCCCGGCCCAGCCGGGAGCGCGCGGACGGCGGGCGCGTCAGTCCGACGCGCTGATCGCCCGCTCCAGCACCGCCAGGAAGATGTGGCGGGTCGCGGAGCGGCCTTCGGGGTGGGGGCTGATGGTGATGACGCGCCCCCCGCCGAAGGTACCCTCGACGATGGCCGGCGTCCCCTGCATGAGGCCCGGCGGCGTGCCGTTCTCGGCAAGCTCGGTATGGAAGGTGGCGAGGATCCGGTAGTCGGGCAGGTCGTCGCGCCCGGCGGGGCCGATGACCGGGCCGTTCACATAGCTCATGGGCGCCTGCGTCTCCTCGAGTTCGAGGATTGCGCGGCCGTCGTCGGTGAAGGCGATGACGACCTCCCCGCGTCCGCGTCGCCACTGGTTGCCGGTGTGGAGCGTTCGGGCGTCGAGGATCTTCAGCGACCAGTCGTAGCCGGAAGTGGCGAGGTAGGCGCCGGCGCAGACGCCGATGTACTCCCCGCCGGCCTCGACGAAGCGGCGGACGGCTTCGATTCCCGCCGGGCGAAGGGTTCGGGCGATGGCGCTGCCGGAGCCGCCCATGAAGCAGACGACGTCGTAGGCGTCCAGCGCGCCGGCGCGGATGTCGGCGGCGTCGATGCGGTGAACGATCGCCCCGGTGCGTCGGATCGGGCGGTCCACGAGGTTCGCCTGGCTGCTGGGTGATCCGCCGTCGTCGTAAAGGGCCACGCGCAGGCGCGCTCCGGGGGCGCGGGTGACGCCCGGGTCGCCGGGCGCAGCCAGCATGCCGACGTGATGCAGCATCGCGGCGAGCATCGTGCGGTGCTGCCGTGCGCGAACCGGCAGGCGCTGCGTCTTGACGGAGGTCGTGGCGAGGGTGATCGACCGGATGCCGTGCCGCTCCCCCGCCGCCCGCAGCAGGCCGGCGCTGGAAGCGCTCACTCGATAAGGCACGAAGCGGGCGGCCTCGTCGTCGATGGCGGCGTTCACCGCCTCGAGCGCTACCGTCGCGAGCTCGGCTGTCACATCGTCGTCCGCGAAGACAGCGGAGGATCCGATTCCCTTTCCCCCTGCGCCGCGGACCGACGGGTCCTCGTGAAGATCGATCAGCCAGTCGGGCTCCTGGGCCTGGATGAGCTGCCAGATGGCCTGCGCCAGGGGATCGGAGGCGGAAGCGCCCTTCTCGCGCGGGAAGGCGCGATTGAGTTCCAACGCCTGGTCCGGCCCGATCGGTGTCTGGCGCGTGCCGCTGCGCAGCGCCGCCTCGCTGGCACGCGGGATCAGGAGCAGCCGGCCGCGGGTGATCGGCCAGCGGACTGCCTCGTCGGCGGCCTGGGCGCCGGCAGGGTCGTTCCCGTTCAGCCCGCCCACGACCACCACCGAAGGCCCTTCCAGCCCCGTGTCGATAAGGTGGTATTCGGTTGCGAACGGGGTGTCGGGGAGGAGCGTCCCCGTCCGCGACTCCGCCGCAGCAGGGGCGGCGATGACCAGCAGCAACAGCGCCCCCAGCGCCCGCGAAAGACAACGAATCGGCATGGTGGGACGATACAACGTCCCTGCCGACGCCGCAAAGGCGGGGTGCCGCGCTCGCGATGCCACGTATGATGGCCACGCGGACAGCCGGCGCACGGGAGAATCTTCCGGGTGAAGAGCCCCGGCGCGATGTCCGATAGCGACAGTGGGATCCGTCCGGCTCACATCCGGTGCTCCGTTGAAGATCGCCTACCTCGTCAACCAGTACCCGCAGCCGAGCCAGGCGTTCATCCGCCGCGAGATCCGCGCGCTCGAGGCGCAGGGCGTGGAGATCGCCCGCTACACCGTCCGGCGCTACAAGGGGAACCTCGTCGACCCGGGCGACCGGCAGGAGCAGGAGAAATCGACCGCCGTGCTCGACCAGGGCGCCCTGGTCCTGCTGAAGGACACGCTCGTCGCCGCCGTCACCTCACCCAGGAGGTTCTGGCGGGCGCTGCGGATGACCCTGGCCCACGCGCGGCGAGGCGATCGCGGCTGGCTGGTGCAACTGGTCTACCTGGCCGAGGCGGCCAGCCTGAAGCGCCTGTTCCGTGAGGCGGGCGTGCCGCACGTGCATGCCCACTTCGGCACGAACTCGACTGAGGTCGTCCTGCTCTGCCGCCTGCTGGGCGGGCCTTCCTACAGCTTCACCGCGCACGGGCCGGAGGAGTTCGATCGCGTGGTCGCCCTGCATCTTCGCGACAAGGTGCGTCACAGCGCCTTCGCCGTCTGCATCAGCAGCTACGGTCGCAGCCAGATGTGGCGGTGGGTCGATTTCGAGGACTGGCCGAAGGTGAAGGTCGTCCACTGCGGCGTGGATGAGCAGTTTCTTGCCGCCGAGGCGCCCGAGCCGGTGCCGGAATCGCGGGACCTGGTCTGCGTGGGTCGGCTGGTGGGGCAGAAGGGACAGCTTGTCCTGGTGGAGGCGGCCCGCCGGCTGCGCGACGCCGGGAAGCGGTTCACGATCCACCTGCTGGGCGACGGGCCGTTGCGTGGCGAGATCGAGGGCTTCGTCCGGCTGCACGGTTTGGAGGAGGTTGTCCGTTTGCACGGCTTTGCCAGCAACGCCGAGGTTCGGCGGATGATCCTGGCGTCGCGGGCGACGGTTCTCCCGAGCTTCGCCGAGGGCCTGCCGGTGGCGATCATGGAGAGCCTGGCCCTGGGCCGGCCCTGCATCACGACCTACGTGGCGGGAATCCCCGAGCTGGTGCGGCCGGGGGAATCCGGCTGGCTCGTTCCCGCTGGCGATGCCGACGCCCTGACCGGGGCGATGGCGGAGGTTCTCGAGGCTCCGGCCGGGTTGTTGACGGAAATGGGCCGCCGCGGCGCGGCGCGGGTGCAGGAACGGCATGACATCATGAAGGAGGCGGAAAAGCTGATCCGGCTCTTCGGGGAACATGTCCCCGCGGCCGAGCCGGAGGCTCGGGTGGTCGAGTCAGGGGGCCGCCCCGAGCGGTCGCCAAGGCCTTCAGCGACCTTTCCGGCGTAAGGCGGGGGCCCGCCTGCCTCCTCATGGCGACCATGGACGCTGGTGCTCATGCCTGTTACGCTGGCCGTATCGGCCGGCCGCGCGGGCTGCGCCGCCGGAGAACGAGCGCATGGCTCGGCGGTGCCGCTGGGCCCGCGGCGAAGGCGGCGTGGTCGTCGCTTGGCTGTCACCTTCCGATGGATCATCGGCTTTGATCATCGTTGACGTCATACTCCTCGCGATAGCCGCCGTCCTGGCTGTGCCGACGGCGGTGCTGGCGATTGAGGTTGCCGCCTCCCTGCTGGGGCGCCGCAGCGCACGGCGCTCGGCGTCGGCGCCTGCGCCCGGGGAGGAGCGGCCGCGCGTGGCAGTGGTCATTCCCGCGCACAACGAGCAGGCGGTGCTCGGGCGAACACTCGCGGCGCTGATGCCGCACCTGGCATCCCGCGATCGCGTGCTGGTCGTGGCGGACAACTGCAAGGACGACACGGCCACGGTGGCCCGCGAGTCGGGGGCGGTCTGCATCGAGCGCACCGATGCCGCGCGCCGCGGAAAGGGGTATGCCCTGGACGCGGGCGTGAACGCGCTGCGGGCCGACCCGCCGGAGATCGTGATATTCACCGACGCCGACGTTGAAGTCCGGCAGGGGGCACTGGACGAGCTGGTTTGGCAGGTTCAGCGGACGGGCCGGCCGGCGCAGGGGGAGTACCTGATGGACACGCAGGGGAAGGCGCGCAGCGTCGACCTCGTCAGCCGGTTTGCGTTCACGCTGAAGAACAAGGTGCGTCCGCTGGGCCTGTGGCAGCTTGGCCTTCCGTGTCCGCTCTTCGGCGCGGGAATGGCCTTCCCGTGGGAGGCGATCTCGCGGGCCCCGCTGGCCAGCGGCGACATTGTCGAGGACATGCGCCTCGGCATCGATCTTGCGCGGCAGGGGCAGGCCCCCTGCTTCTGCCCGAACGCCCAGTTCCGCGGCGTCCTGCCGGCGGCGGCGTCCGATGCCGATGCCCAGCGCCGCCGATGGGAGCACGGGCACCTGAGCGTCTTCCGGGATGCGCCGGGGCTGCTCCTGGCGGGCATTCGCCGGCTCGACGGTCGCATCATGGCGATGGGGATCGACCACCTCGTCCAGCCGCTGACGGTGCTGTGCGCCGAGCTGCTGATCGTGCTCGTGCTGTCGCTGGCGTGGTATCTGACCGGGGGCGCCCAGCTCAGCGCCGCGGCGGCGATCGTCGCGGGGGCGGGCGTGGGGACAATGGGGCTCTCGCTGATCGTCGCCTGGGCAGCTCACATGCGGGGCCAGATCCCCGCTGTCGCGCTGATAGGCTTGCCGCGATACCTCGCCAGCCGGATCCGCAACCAGGTTGGCTGGCTCTTTCACCCGCAGCGGGAATGGGTGCGGACGCCCCGCACCGGCGACGAGGGTCACGAACAGACCACCGGCGGCCCGGATGCGGCGCCAGGGGAAGCCGTCCAGGCGTCGCATCCCGCGGTTGCAGGGGGAGCTTCCGGCAATGGGCGCGATCCGGCATCGACGGGATCGCCGCCGCGCGCCGTCGCGGCGGGCGACCGCTCCGAGCTTGCCGGCCTGAGGCAGTAGTCAGGCCATCGGCCGCAGGTGCATCAGGACTTCGACGTTGCCGCGGGCGCTCTTTCCGGCGCTGCCGCGAATGGGACTCGGTGTTTCGCCAACGATCTCGAAGCCGGCGGCGCGGATCTCCTCGCGCACGTGCTGGAGCACCGGTTCGAGGCGTTCCTCGGGCAGCACGCCGCGGGAGGGGCGAAGGCTGTCGGCATCCACCTCGTAGTGCGGCTTCACGAGCGTGACGATCTCGCCGGCGGGCGCCAACAGAGTCCGCGCGTGCGGCAGGATCCTGGCTTGTCGCGTCCAGCCAGCATCGATCGTGACGAGAGCAACCGGCTCCGGCAGCGACACGTGCAGCGCGTTGGTGCGCTCCAGCACCCTGACGCGGTCGTCGTTGCGCAGCGTCCAGTCGAGCACGCCGTACCCTGTGTCCACGGCGTACACCCGCGCCGCCCCCCGCCGCAGCAGCACGTCGGTGAATCCGCCCGTGCTGCAACCGAGATCCGCACACACCCGCCCCGCCGGATCGACGCCGAAGACGTCCAGCGCATGCGCCAGTTTGAGCCCGCCGCGGGAGACGTAGGGATGATCGGCCTCGGCCATCGCCCGATTCTTCGGCCCGCGGTGCGGCTTGTCCGCCGCGTGGTAATTGACTGCCTTACGCGGTGAGCGCTGGTTCGCGACAGGGGCGTCAACCGTTACATTGTGCCGGTATGTTCGCCGTCCCGAGGGTCATCATCTGGGTGCTGGTGTACGTCGTGATGGTGCTCGCGCCGGTCGGGCTGATGCTGGTCCCGCCGGCAGCGTCGTCGCGCGGGTTCTGGTCGGACGTCGGCATCGGGGCAGGCTTCATCGGTCTGTCGATGATGGCGGTGCAGTTTGCGCTGACGGCCCGCTTCCGCTGGATCGCGGGGCGCGTCGGGATGGACGGGATGCTCCAGTTCCATCGCCAGGCGGGGCTGGTGGCATTCGTGTTCGTGCTGGCGCACCCGGTGATCCTGATCCTGAACAGCAGGCGGGCCCTGGCGTTCCTCGACCCGGCGGTGAACCTTCCTCGCGCCGTCGCGCTCGGCACGGCGATCGTCTGCCTTCTGCTGATCGTGTCGCTCACGCTCTGGCGCCGGGCCATCCGGCTGCCGTACGAGTGGTGGCGCCTGACTCACGGGCTGCTGGCGGCGCTGGTGCTGCTCATCGGCCTCGCGCACACGCTGATGGTGGGTCGCTTTGCGGATGAGCCATGGAAGCGCGGGCTCTGGGTCATGGTCGTCGGCGCCGCGGTGCTGCTGCTCGTGCAGACGCGGATCGTCAAGCCACTGCTCGTCCTGCGTCGCCCGTGGCGCGTGCAGGGGGTTCGAAGGGAGGCCGAGCGGCTCTGGACTCTGACGCTGGCGCCGGACGGTCACGCGGGAGCGCGCTTCGAAGCAGGACAGTGCTTCTGGGTGACGATCGAGGATTCCCCCTTCTCGCTCCAGCAACACCCCTTCACCGTCGCCTCCAGCGCCACCGACCCTTCGCGGCTCGAGTTCACGGTGAAGGAGCTTGGAGACTACACGTCGCGCATCGGGCAGGTGCGCGTCGGCTCGCGCGCCTGGCTCGAGGGGCCTTACGGCGCCTTCCACTTCCCGCGCGACCCGGATGCGCCCGTCGTGATGCTCGCCGGCGGAATCGGCATCACGCCGTTCCTCAGCATGCTCCGGACGCTGCGCGACGAGGGCCGGCGCCATCGCTGGCAGCTCGTCTACGGGGGACGGGACCTCGAGCGCATCGCCTTCGGCGAGGAACTTGCTGCCATCGCCGCGGAAACCGGCGGACGGCTCGTCCTGCTGCCTGAACATCCGCCGCCGGGGTGGGAGGGTGAGTCGGGCCTGATGACAAACCAGAGCATCGGCCGCCTGATCCGGGAGTACGAAGGGCCGGGGACGCAATACTTCGTGTGCGGGCCGGACCCGATGATGGACGTCGTGGAGCGCTCGCTGATCGACCATGGCGTGCCGCTGTCGCGGCTGCACTCGGAACGCTTCAACATCGCCTGAACCCATGCGGCATGTCCGAATCCGCCAACTCGTCTCGTTGCTCGGCCTCCTGTTCCTGGCGGCGGTGATGCTCGCTGCCTGGGCCCGGAACACGTGAGCGCCGAGGCCGCCGCCCTGAATCGTCACGGACGGCATGAGTCCGGAGTGCGTGGCTAGTTTTCCGAAAGGCGCTTCTGGCGCGGGAGGCCCAGCGGATTGCGCAGGATGGCCTGCTGGCAGGATGGGCAGACGTGGTACTCGAACCTGCGCGCCACCTGGTCCTGGAGCTCGTCGGCGCTCATCCCCTCCATCTGCGCCAGGATCTCCTCGACCGACTCGACATACCCCGCCTCGCCGGGGCCGGCGGAGGTGTCGATCGGCTCCGGCGACGGATCGGCGAAGACGTCGACGCGGACGACGTAGAACCGCCCCGCCGCCAGCCGGCGGGCACAAACGGCGCAGGTTTGGGTTCTGCCATTTGCCATTTGTCACTTGTCCTTTGTCATTTGTCCCTTGTCCCTCGTCGCTTGTCACCCCCCCATCCCCATAACACCGTCACATCTCCGGGTGCGACCTGTTCGCCCGCTGACGAGGTCCGAGGAACTTGGCCAATCCCACAAGGGACAAGGGACGAGGGGCAAGTGACAAGTGTCAAATGACCAGGCACAAGTGACAATGGAACGCGATCGTCTAAAACTAGCGACGATGGCTGAGCGCACCTTCTACATCACCACCCCGATCTACTACCCCAGCGGCGAGCCGCACCTGGGGCATGCCTACACCACCATCTGTGCCGACGCCGTCGCCCGCTTCCACCGGCTCCGCGGGGATGACACGTTCTTCCTCACCGGCACCGACGAGCACGGCCAGAAGATGGTCGGCGAAGCTGCCAAGCTCGGGATTGAGCCGGCGGAGCTGGCCGAGCGGATGATGAGCAAGTTCCGCGGCTACTTCGACGAGATCGGGATCAGCTACGACGACTTCATCCGCACGAGCGAGGCGCGGCACAGGGAGTCGGTTCAGGCGATCGTCCGGGCCATGCTGGAGGCGGGGGACATCTACGAAGGCACCTACAGCGGCTGGTACGACGTCGGCGAGGAAGCATTCGTCACGGAGACCGAGGCGAAGGCCAACGACTACAAGAGCCCGGTGAGCGGGCGCCCGCTGACGAAGTACGAGGAGCCTAGCTACTTCTTCCGGCTGACGAGGTACGTGCCGAGGCTCGTCGAGCACATCGTGGCCAATCCCGGCTTCATCCAGCCGGAGGCGCGGCGGAACAAGGTGCTCAACGACCTGAAGGCGGGCGTGGGCGATCTCTCCATCAGCCGGGCGTCGCTGGCCTGGGGGGTCCCGATGCCGAACGACCCGAAGCACGTCGTCTACGTCTGGATCGACGCGCTCTCGAACTACATCACGGCCTTGGGCTACGGCTCCGGCGACGACGGTCGCTACCGCCGCTACTGGCCGGGCGTGCATCTCATCGGCAAGGAGATCCTCTGGTTCCACACGGTCTACTGGCCCTGCATGCTGATGAGCCTCGGCCAGCCACTGCCGGAATCGGTCTTTGCCCACGGCTGGTGGACGGCCGAGGGGAAGAAGATGAGCAAGTCGCTGGGCAACTTCATCGGGCTGGACGAGCTGCGCCGCGTCACCGACTACTACGGGCTGGAGGCGCTGCGCTTCTATCTGCTGCGCGCCGCCCCCTTCGGCAGCGACCTCGACTGGCAGTACGAGGAACTGCACAAGAGCTACCTGGAGCTGGCGAACGTGCTGGGCAACGGGCTGAACCGGGTGCTGAAGATGACCGGCAAGTACCGGGACTCGACTCTCCCCGGGGTGGATGCATCCGGGGCAGCGAGCGCCGCGGACATCGACGCCCCGCTCCTGGCGCGTTCCGAGGGGGTCGGGTCGCAGGTGGAGGATGCCTGGCGCTCCCTGAGCCTGCAGGATGCCGCCACGCTGCCGCTCGATCTCGTGCGCGAGATGAACGCCTACATCGACCGCACCGAGCCGTTCAAGCTCGCCAAGGACCCGCAGCAGGCCGCCCGGCTCGATGCCGTGCTCCACAATGCCACGATCGCCCTCTACCGCGCCCTCGTCGCCCTGCTTCCGATCCTTCCGGAGAAGGCGACGGCCGGGTTGGCGCAGCTCGGCGTCGATGTCGCCGGCCGGACGTTCGACGACCTCATGGCCAATCCCCCCGCGCCCGGTCACCGGCTCGGCGCCGGCGAGCCCCTCTTCCCGCGCAAGGACCCGCTGCCGGCGGCGGAGGGGGATGAGTCAGCGCCGGAGTAGCCACGTTCGGAGGGACGGCATGCGGGCGATGCCGCCGCCCGAAACAGTCGCGTTGCGAGACGGGTTCGTTCCGGACCCATGGCGCGCGTGCTTCCAGATACGCGTGGATCTGTGCTAATCTGTGGCCAACCTCCGGAGGATCCAAGGCCGTGGCGAAACTGACGTACCAAACGAGCAACGGGGACGAGACGGTGGACCTGGGGGATGATCCCGTCACCGTCGGGCGACAGCTTGGCAACTACATCACCCTGAACGATGACCAGATCAGCCGCTTTCACTGCGTGATCGAGTTCAAACGCGGCGTATTGGGCGTGCGCGACCTCGGCAGCCGGAACGGGACCTACGTCAACGGACAGAAGGTCAGCGCCAAGCGCCTCAAGGACGGCGATAAGGTGCGCGTCGGCAAGACGGAGTTCCTCGTCGACCTGGGCGAGAAGAACGGAGAGGCGCAGGTCGAGGCGACGGCCGAGCAGGAGAAGGTGGCCCCGGCCGAGTCCGCGGCGGAACTGGCGCGGATCGCCGGGCAGCTTCCGGATCGAAGCATCAAGCCGGCCGACCTGGTGCTGCTGAATGCCCGGGGGAAGAAAGCGCTGGAGCGGAACGAAGCGGCCGCGGGCGCCCCGGCGGAGGCGGTCACGCTGATGCGCCTGATCCTCCTGGTCTGCTTCCGGACGCGGGCGAGCGACATTCACCTGGAGCCGAAGACGGACGGCTACATCGTGCGGACGCGCGTGGACGGCACGATGGTGGATCTGGCCAAGTTCCCGCGCTCCACGGGCGTGAAGGTGGCGCAGCTCGTCAAGGTGCTCTCCGACATCGACATCGCCAAGAGCAACATCGTGCAGGAAGGGAGCTTTGCCTGCCGCGTGCCGGATCGGCGCGTGGATTACCGCGTCAGCTTCACGCCCGGCCTTTACGGGCAGAAGCTGGTCGTCCGCGTCCTCGACAGTGCCAACGCCCCGCAATATCTCTGGGACCTCGGGCTCGACGACACGCAGTTCCAGCTCCTCGACCGGCTGACCCGGCGGAACGAGGGGATGCTCCTGGTCTGCGGGCCCACCGGCAGCGGCAAGAGCTCGACGCTCTACGCCATGCTCCGCAGCATCGACCACCACGAGCGCAACGTCGTGACGATCGAGGATCCTGTCGAGATCCGCCTCGACGGCATCAACCAGATGCCCGTCAACGAGCAGCAGGGAAACACCTTCGCCGCCCTGCTCCGCAGCACGCTCCGGCAGGACCCGGACGTCGTCCTCGTCGGTGAGATTCGCGACAACGAGACCGCCGTCACCGCCACGCAGGCCGCCAACACCGGTCACCTGGTCTTCTCCACACTCCACGCGCGTGACAGCGTCTCGGCGGTTTTCCGGCTGCTCGATCTCGGCGTCGAGGCGTACCAGATTGCCAGCGGGCTGCAGACCGTCGTGAGCCAGCGCCTCGTGCGCACGCTTTGCCCGCGCTGCAAGCGGCAGCGGATGGCGACGGACGCAGACCGGCAGCTTGCCGGGCGCGACCTCACGAGTGTCTACGACGCCGTCGGCTGCAAGCACTGCCTCAACACCGGCTTCCAGGGGCGCAAGGCCGTCTTCGAGATCCTCAACGTCACGGAGGACGTGCGCGACGCCGTTATCGGCCAGAAGGACGCCAGCCAGCTCTACGGCATTCTGAAGGGGACCGGTTATCGCCGGCTGAAGGACTCGGCGATGGACCTGGCGGAGCAGGGGCTGACGACGGTGGACGAGGCCGACCGCGTCTCCGGCGGCTGATGACTTGATCCAGTCTTATCGGACGTTCGTGCAGCCTGGCTCCCGCGCGCTGGCTTTGCCGGGCGCGCGGAGGACATCGCGAATGGTGGGAGGGCTGTGTGGTCGGAGGGTTGCGGTCGTCCAGGCGCCGCTGCATCTCGCCCGCCGGTCAACGGGCATTCGCTTCCAAGCCATCTAGGTCATCACATTGCGCGGGAGGTTTCGTCATGGTTCGATACGCCTCGGCTCCGGCCACATGTCTTTCCGAGCCACTCGAGCCCCGGCGACTCCTGGCGGTCCAGATGGCGCTGCTGATGGACACTTCCGGCAGCATCACGCCGGAAGAGTTCGAGGACTACAAGACCGGCCTCGCCAATGCGATCGAGCGCATCGTTCCCAACGGCACGCTCGAGCTGACCATCATCGAATTCTCAAGCTCTGCCAACGTCCTCTTCCCACCGACTCTGATCGAGTCCACCGTTGATCGCAATGCTGCCGCCGATGCGGTGCGCAGCCTGGTGAATCCCGACGGCGGCACCAACTATGCGGATGCCGTCGATACCGCCGCCGATCTGATGCGCGCCTCCCCGCTGCACGACACGGCCGAGTTCCAGTACATCAACATGCTGACGGACGGCGAGCCGAACGATGTGGCCGCCGCGATCAATGAGCGGGACATCGCTATTTTTCTCGGAGTCGATGTCATCAGCTTCGAGGCCATCGACCTCGAGCCCGAGGCCCAGTCGCTCCTCCTCGAGCTCGCTTACCCGCAGCCTGCCATCCTCCTCAACTCCGATCTGACCAACCTTCCGGACCCATTCTTCGGGAGCGGATTCGTCGCACCACTCACCGGATTCCAGGATGTCGAGGAGACGATCCTTGCCAAGTTCGCCGCTGCCGGGGCGCTCGACTTCTGTGCTTCCGATGCCCAGGTGGTCGATCGCGACGGGCTGTCGATCCTGGAGATCCGCGCCTGTCCCGAAGGCAGCGACATCATCCTGGAGCTGTCCGGCAACCAGATCCAGGTGATCGACAGCATCGGCGGAGACGAGCATCTCGCCGGAACCTTCGACATCGGTGGCCTCGATGGCATCGAAGTCTTCGGCAGCGACAGCGTCGATTCCGTCTTTAGCCGGCTCGGCGCCGCCTTCTCCGGCGGCATCGTGATCCGCGGCATGGGCCGCAGCGACCGGCTCGAGTGCGATACCCCCTTCGCCAAGATCTACGGCGGTGACGGCGACGACACCATCATCGCCGGCGGTCATGGCTCAACCCTTTTCGGCGAGGCCGGCAACGACGATCTCACCGCTTCCGGCAGTGATCACGCGCTCATCGGCGCCGCGGGGGACGACCGACTCACCGGCACGGGGAGCGGACAGCTGCTGGACGGCGGCGCAGGCAATGACACGCTTGTCGGCTCCGGCGCCGGGCAGACGCTCCTTGGTGGCGACGGTGCTGACTCCCTGACCAGCAGCAGCGGCGAGAGTGCGGTTCTCGATGGCGGCACCGGGAACGACGTTCTCCTCTCTCACGGTGCGTCGGCCGAGCTCCTGGGCGGCGCGGGGAATGATGCGTTGACCAGCCACGGCCAGTTGTCGCGCCTCCTTGGCGGCGCGGGCAGTGACGAGATCCTCGTCACCGGCGCGTACACGTTCGCCTGGGGCGAAGCGGATGACGACGTGCTCACCGGCTCGGGGCCGGAGCAGCGCCTCTTCGGCGGGCCGGGCAATGACGTCCTCGCCGGCGTCGACAACCGGCAGGCGCTATGGGGCGAGGAGGGTGATGACTCGCTCGTCGGCGGGCGGCATGGCGATTTTCTTCACGGCGGGCCCGGGAACGACACGCTCAACGGACAGGACGGCGACGACACCCTCGTCGGCGGCGCGGGCGACGACAGCCTGATGGGCCGCGAAGGCCAGGATCTGCTGTGGCTTCAGGATGACACCTTAGGCCAGGAGATCGACCTCGCCGCCGGCGCCGCGGTCGGGGCCGACGGCTCGGACGTGCTCGATTCGCTGGAGCACGTGCTCGGTGGTGCGGGCGATGACCGGATCATCGGCGACTCCGGCGCCAACCTGCTGATCGGCGGAGATGGCGCCGACACGATTGACGGTGGCGATGGCAAGGACACACTGGTCGGGGGCGCCGGCGCCGACTCGATGTCGGGCGGCGATGACCACGACTGGGTGCTGGATTTCGACGAGCTGTTCGACCGGAACGATCGTGACACGCTCTTCGGTGGCCACGGCCTCGACGTGGGCCTGACCGGCGAGGAGGACGACGCGGAGGAGATCGAGCAACTCTACTACTCGCTCGACGACCTGCTCCAGTCGCTGTAGGGCCGTTCCTTCCACATCAGGCGGCGGGGCTGGCTGCCGCGCCCGGCGCGCCCTCGTCGCCCGCTGCGTCGTTCGGCGGCGCCGTGGCGCTGGCGATCATGAGCGCCGGGTCCTGGGCGAGATCCAGGTCGATCGGGGGGATGTCCTTCTCCTGCGGCGTGCATAGGAGGCGGATGCGCGGGCGGTCCAGTCGCTTGTTGTCCACCGCCGTCACGATGCCGCGGAACCCGGTGTAGGGGCCGGTCTGGACGACCACCTCCGTGCAGACGGGGAATGGCGCCACCACCTTGCGGAAGACGTCCACCGCCCTGCGGTTCAGGTGTGTGCCCGCCAGGCCGGTGATGAGCCGCACGGCGTGATCGACCGGGTAGCCGGGGCGGTAGGCGCGATCGGAAACCAGCGCGTCGTAGACGTCAGCGACGGCGGCGACGGAGCCGAAGTCGTGGATCATGTTCGCCTCGTTGCGGCCGAGGCGGTTGCTCCCCTTGAGCCCGCGTGGATATCCCTTGCCGTCCTGACGCTCGTGGTGCTGGTAGGCGACCTGGGTCGGGAGCGGGCCCATGGCGGGCACCAGTTCGCGCAGGAGCAGGTATCCCAGCTCCGGGTGCCGCTTGATGCGATCGAACTCCTCGTCGGTCAGGCCCGCCTCCTTGTTCAGCAGTTCAGGCTCGACGAAGAGCTTGCCGATGTCGTGCAGCAGCAGGCCGAGGCCAAAGAGCCGCAAACGCCGTCCTTCCCACCCCGCCCGGCGTGCCAGGAGCAGGCCGACGATCGTGACGTCCACCGAGTGCTCGTAGGTGTAGGCGTCGTGCTCGCGCAGGTTGCCGAGGCCCGAGACGAGCGTGTCGTCCATCAGGTCATCGAGCAGCCGGTCGACGTCCGAAACGATCTGGTTGACGCCGTCGGGCCCCAGCGTCGAGCGGACTTCGGTCCGGATCGCCTGGCGCAGCGCGGGATCGTTGGGATTGATCTTCGCGCCCAGCGTCAGCCCCCCCATCGGCCGAAGGCGCTCGGCGAGGGTCTCGAACGTCTGGCGCAGGTTCCGCTTCACCTGCCGGCGCGTCGTGGCGCTGATCGGGAGCTTCGGGCGGACATCGCGCGTCCGATCATCCTGGATGTAGAGCGTGGCCACGCCGCGCTGGCGGAGGGCCAGGAGGTGCGACTCGGTCAGCGGCATCCCGTCGGCGAGGAGAAGCGTCCCATTTCGTTCATACACCCCGTCCCCTAGGCGGTCGCCGGGCGTGAGATTCTTGAGTGGCACGAGCCGCATGTGATGCCCCCGAAGATTCGGCGCTCTCTACATCGTCCAGATCCACCTGCCGCTGAAGCGCCGATCCTGGCTTCCGGCGCCGCCGGGCGTTCGGCTAACGCACCCCCTGTTCCGGGCCGATACAGGGTCGGCCCGTCTTCCGCCTGCCGCGGGAGCGCGGGTCCGATTTGCCTATGCCAAATTCGACCAGTCAACCCGGCACCCCCGCCGCCGGCGGAGCCCGAAGCCAGCTCACCGAGCGCAGGCGTCGCCAGCTCGAAGAGCTTGCGGACCAGATCGACATCCTGCCCGGCTCCTTCGTCGTGCCCATGCGGGTTCTGGAACTGCACCGCGACCAGACGGCGGACCTGGCCCGCTACGCCGAGGTGCTCATCGCAGACTCCAGCCTGACGGCCCGCATTCTCTCGCTCGTGAACTCCGCCGCCTTCGCGCCGGTCAACCCTGTGACCCGGCTCACGCAGGCAGTCAGCATGATCGGGCTGCGAAACCTGATGCCGCTGGTCTTCGGCACCTCGCTCGCCGGCATCTACAACAGCCTCGCCCTCCCCACCGCCGATCGGCGCCTGCTGTGGCGCGGGGCGATCCTGAAGGGCACCGCCGCCCGGGAATACTGCCTGTTCGTCGGCAACGAGTCGGCCGGGGCGGTGGCGGAGGAGGCCTTCCTCGCCGGGCTCCTTCAGGACGTGGCGCTGCCGGTGATCCTCTCCTCCGACCGTGCCGCCTGGCCTGAGATCATGGCGGCCCTGGACGCTCCCGGGGCCGACGAGCGGCACGAGCGCGAGATGCGCCTCCAGGGAATCGATCACGGGGAACTCGGGGAGCGCGTGCTGGGACGCCTGGGCGTGCCCCGCCTCTACCAGGTGGCGGCGCGCTTTCACCACGGACCGATGTCGGAGCTCTTCCGCCGGCTCCCGAACGAGCACCTGGCGTCAGCGGTCGGCCTGGCGGGTGGGTTGCCCCACCGCCTGACGCAGTTGACCCAGCCGGTCGTCCAGCGGATGAACTGGCAGTTGCGGACGTTGCGCGGCCCGGACGGCAAGGCGATGGAGCCGGAGACCAGCGAGGCGCTGGTGGCCCGGATCGCCTCGGCCTTCGAGGAGATGCTTCGCATGCTCGGCGATGCCGACGAGAACAGCATCGCCTTCCGGCAGTTCATGCAGGGGCTGAGCCGCGAGGTGACGCGCTGCCTTCACTCGGCGATCGGCGGGGCGACGGCGGAGATCTCCAGCCTCAAGTCGCGCGAGGCGCGGATGGCCGACGAGATGGAGGAACTGCGGGAGCAGGCGGCGAAGTCGGAGTTCGACCCGCTGACCGGGGTGCTGAACCGCCGCGGTTTCGACGGGCGCGTGGTTCGGTGGCTGGAGATCGTGCGGGAGCACGGTCTGCCTTGCATCCTCGGCTACGTGGACCTGGACGATTTCAAGCAGATCAATGACCGGCTCGGTCACGCGACGGGAGATGCGGCGCTGGTCCTGATGAGCCGCATCCTGCTGGGCGCCGTGACGGGCCGGGGGATGGTCGCACGACTCGGAGGCGACGAGTTCGCATTCCTCTACGTGCCCAAGGGGGGCGGGGACATCGGCGGATTCATCGAGCAGCTGACGGGCGACCTTGCCGAGGCGCGCGTGACCGGTGACGGCCGACAGGTACGCGTGGGCGCGAGCGTCGGGCTGTTGCGGCTCGAGCCGCAGCAGCAGAACACCAGTGCCGACGAGGCGCTGAAGCGGGCGGACGAACTCATGTACACAGTCAAGAAGAGCGGCAAGGGCCGCTGCACGCTGGCAAGGCTCGATGACGACGGATCGCTCCGCGTGATCGAGGAGCCGCCCGGGCGACCGAGCGCGGCTCCCGCGGCCTGAGGGGATTGGCCCGCAGCCGCGGGCGGGGCAGACAGGGACGCCAGGCGTCCCGGATCGGGGAGCCACCATGAGACTGACCGCAGAGCTCTATTCGACGATCGTTGCCTCGCTCCGCGCCGGCGGTGACGATCGTTCCCAGGACCGGCGCGACGACCCGCGCGTGGGCCTGCGCGTACGGGTGACGCTGATCGCGGCGCGCTCCTCGGGCGGCGCCGGCGCGGTGGACGTCTGCGTGCGCGACCTGTCGCGATCGGGCGTCTGCATCATCAGCGCCGCGCCGATGGCGGTAGGTTCGCAGTTCATTGCCTACCTGCCCGGCGGCAAGGCGGATCCGCTGGCGGTGCGGTACGAGGTGCGCCACTGCACCCCGATTGGCGCCGAGCGCGTGCGCATCGGGGCGGAGTTCAAGGGGATCGTCGTCCAGGCCGCCCCGCCGTCGTCCGCGGCGTGAGCCGGCCGGTCAACTCACCAGCCCACCCGCCAGGTCGCCACCCTTGACGCCGCGTCGCGCGAGCTGGACGACCTCGGGGTGCGTGGCAAGCTCCTCGGCCTGGTGCGCGTCGATCTCGCCCGCCTTGAACAAGTCGGCGAGGTGCTGATCGAAGCTCTGCATGCCGCGCTCGCGGTTCGCGATCACCTGCGCCAGCGACGTGATCTTGTTCTCCAGGATCAGCTTCTTCACCAGCGGACTGGTCCGCAGGATCTCTACCACGGGCAGCCGCCCCTTCGCATGGGCGCGGCGGGCGAGGCGCTGGCTGATGACCGCCTCCAGGTTCGAGGCCAGTTGCGTCAGGAGCATCTCGCGCTCGGCGATCGGGAAGAGTGCCACCAGCCGCTGCACCGTCTGTGATGCCGTTGTCGTGTGAACGCTGCTGAAGACCAAGTGCCCCGTGTCCGCCGCCTGGAGGGCCGTGGCAAGCGTTTCGGGGTCGCGAAGCTCGCCGATGAGGATCACGTCCGGGTCCTGCCGCACGGCCTCGCGCAGGCTCGTCAGGAAGCCGCCCGCGTCGTGGCCCACCTCGCGCTGCGCGATCAGGCTGCGGCGGCTCGAATGGACGTACTCGATCGGGTCCTCCACCGTGATGATGCGGTACGGGTGGCGCTCGTTGAGCCGCCGGATCATGGCCGCCAGCGTCGTCGTCTTGCCGCTACCGGTGGTGCCGGTCACGAGGACGAGGCCGCGGTGCAGTTCGGCGATCTCCGCGAGCACCGGCGGGAGGTTCAGCTCCTCCAGCGTCGGCGGCTCCTCGGGAATGGCGCGGAACGCGGCCGCCTTTCGCCCCTTCTCGTAGAAGAGCGCGAGGCGGAAGAGCCCGAGTCCCGGGCGGCGGATGCTGGTGTCCAGCGCCCGCCTTTCCTCGAGCTTGCGCAGGTCGTCCGGCCGCAGCGCCTGGCGCACCAGGTCATCGACGATCTCGGGCGTCAGGACAGGGAGGTTCAGCGGGTGAAGGATGCCGTCGATGCGCACGTTCGGCGGTGAGTCGGCCTGGAGGTGCAGGTCGCTCGCCTTGAACTGGATGGTCGCTTCGAGCAGGGCGTTCAGGTTGCGGACGAGCTGCTCCGGGTCGGCCTGCGGCTGGGGCATGGCATGTGGCGCCGGCTGGGGCGGGGCCGTATTCCCCGCCTGCGCATCATCCGTATCCACATCCAGCATCACATCGTCGTTGTCCGACACGTGCAACCTCCGTCGAGTGAGAACCGGCCGACGAAGAAGAGACGGTGCAAGCGTAACGGTTCCGCCTCCATGTTGGAAGCCGATTCGCGGGCGATCGGGCGGGTCTGCGGCGTTTCCTGCCTTGTCGGGATAGGCGCGTAGGCATGCCGAAGGAGCCGGAATATGCTCCGGGGACATGATCTCGAAGATCTTCAAGGCCTACGACGTCCGCGCGACCTATCCCGACCTCCTGAATGCCGACGCCGCATGGAAAGTCGGCCATGCGACCGCCACGTTCCTCCAGCGATCGCGCGAGGGAGCGGCCCAGAAGGTGCGGCGCGAGGGAACCATGGTCGTCGGACGCGACATGCGACCGCACTCCCCCGAGCTGGCCGGGGCGCTGATCGACGGCATTCGCTCGACCGGGATGGGCGTGATCGACGTCGGGATGATCGACACCAGCTGCATCTACTTCGCGATCAATCTCTTCGACTGCGTCGGCGGGATCCAGACCACCGCCAGCCACAATCCGGTCAACTACAACGGCTTCAAGATCAGTGGCCCGCAGGCCAAGCCGATCGGGGCCGCCTCCGGGTTGAAGGACATCGAGCGCATCGCGGCGCAGCTCACCCGCCCCGCCAGCACCGGCAAGACCGGCGGCTACGAAGAGGCGGACATCTGGCCCGACTACCGCAAGCACGTGCTGGGCTTCCTCGACCTGAAGCGCCCGGTGCGCGTGGCGGTGGACGCCAGCAACGGCATGGCGGGGGTGATGGTGCCCAAGGTCTTCGGTGGCGTCGACAACCTCGTGATCGACGAGATCCTGTTCGAGGTGACCGGCAGCTTCGTGCACGAGCCCAACCCGCTCGTCGAGGCGAACCTCGCGATGCTCAAGCAGCACATCCGCGAAGGCAAGGCGGAGCAGGCGGGCCTGAACATCGAGGCCGGCTGCTGCTTCGACGGCGACGCCGACCGGTGCATCTTCACCGACGAGGACGGGAACGCCATCGGCTGCGACATCCTCACCGCCCTTCTGGCGCGCAACTTCCTGGAGCAGCCCGGCAACCAGGGGGCCGCCATCGTCTACGACCTGCGGTCGAGCCACGTCGTGCCGGAGGAGATCAGCGCGGCCGGCGGCGTCCCGGTGCGCGACCGCGTGGGCCACGCCTTCATCAAGAAGACGATGGCGGAGAAGAACGCGGTCTTCGGTGGCGAGCTGTCCGGGCACTTCTACTTCCGCGACAACTTCTTCGCCGACAGCGGCGCCATCGCCTTCGCTCGGCTGCTCTCGGTGCTCAGCAGCCAGGACAAGCCGCTGAGCGCGCTGATCAATCCGCTGAAGCGCTTCGCGCACAGCGGCGAGGTGAACTTCCGCGTGGAGGAGAAGGACGCCGCCATCCGGCAGCTCGCCGACCGGAACAAGCGCTACCAGATCGACTACCTCGACGGCATCACGGTCGACGCAGGCGAGGAGGGCTGGTGGTTCAACGTGCGCAAGAGCAACACCGAGCCGATGCTCCGACTGAACCTCGAGGCCCGCGACCGCACGGTGCTGGAGCGGAAGTTCGCCGAGATGAAGTCACTCCTCGGCGAGCCGGCCGAAGGACATTGAGCCCGGGCCCAACTGCGGATCCGTCGCGAAGACGCGCCAGCCTGCCGGAAGGTCGGCGGGCGTCACGTCGCGCCAGCCGTGCATCGGCGGCATCTCCAGCGGTACGACGAAGCGGTCGTCCGCGTTGTGCGTACTGTAGATCTCGTGCCACAGGAAGATCGCCCCGGGCGGCGGGTCGATGATTCGCGCTTTCCCGCCGCCGCCCGCCTGCGGGTTGATGTCCAGCGTCAGCCAGACGATCGGATGATCCGTCAGCAGCCGCGGGTGCGAGCGCGCCCAGGCGCTCTGCGCGTACCACGACGCCACCTGCCGCGCCTCCCGGCCGGGCTGGTCAGACTCCAGCGGCACGATCGGGTAGGCGATCTGCATGACGACCAGCGGCAGCGCCCCCGCCGCCGTCGCGAGGAGGTAGTCGAAGCGCCACGCCAGGCGCCGGCTCAGCCAGTCCCATCCCCGCGCGCCCAGCAGCGCCCAGAACGGGGCGACGCTGACCAGGTAACGCACGTCGCCGCTGCTGGCCATCTTCCCGAGCCAGTGCAGCACGCTGTGCACCGCGAGCACGAACAGCGGCAGGAAGGCGACGAGCCATGCCACCCGCGTCCCGTGATCACGCCATCCGCCGGTTCTTGCCGGCGTCAGCGTGTCGCGCGACGCGTAAGCAAGTGTTCCCTCATCGCCCAGCGTTGGCGCGATCGCATCGGCAGTACCACCGGCTGCCTGCCAGCCCGGATCACGGCGGGAGAAGCTCGCGATCACGCCGAAGATCACGAACGGCATGATCATCGGCCCCACCACCGACGGCAGCATCCCCACGAACTTCAGCAGCGGGCCGCTCTGGTAGGTGCTCTCCTCGGAGTAAGGCCAGTTTTCGCGCAGCCACTGGAACAGCTCCCACCATTGCCCAGGCGCCACGTTGCCGTACTGCCACCACCCCACGCGATCCCACACGATCAGCGGCAGCGGGACCAGCAGCAGCACCAGCCACCGCCGGTGCAGCAGCAATCCCCCCGCCGCCATGAGGGCGAAGCCGAATCCCTCGGGTCGCGCCGCGGGAAGCAGGCCCGCCAGGAGCGCCAACACCCACCACCTGCGATGCTGGTAAGCCCACAGCGCCGAGATCGCCAGGAACGCGAAGGGAAGCTCCGTCAGCTCGGAGATCGAGTGGAGCACGACCAGCGGCATGCAGAGCAGGAAGATCGCCGCCACGCCGGGGCGGTCGTGGCCATGCTCCGAACCCTGCGCCGCAGCGACGCGCCAGGTGAGGAGCGCGGCGCCGATCGCCAGGAGCATGCTCATCGCGCGCACGCCGATGAGCCCCCACGGCTGGCCGAGGAAGGTGCCCGGCAGCTGCGCGGGGAGCGAATGGAGGATCGTGACGACCGGGCGCCCCCAGACGTTGGTCAGCAGGTGCGGCTCCGCCAGCGCCCAGCGCGCGTAGAGGTAATGCGTGATGCCGTCCGCCTCGAGAAAGCCGGAGGAGGTGACGTTGAGCCCCAGCGAGACAAGCGCAAAGAGACACACCGCCGCGAGCACGGCGGGACGATCCATCCTGGTCGCAGACGGTTCCGGCAAACACACCTCCCGAGGTCGTGTACGGATGTATAGGAGTTCGGATGAAGCGAGGGAGGGTACGGAAACAAGGTGACGCGCACCAGCCACCTTCCGGTGCCGGCGGGTGGTGGGCCCGCGCGGGCGGGTCACCTTCCCGATCGGGCAGCCGGTATGCCGGCCGGGTGCCTCTCGTGATCCGTATCACACCAGGTCGCACGCTTCCGGCGGCATCCACTTCTCCGGCTTGCCCTTCCACTTGATGTTGCAGCCGATGGGGTTGGTCAGCGGCACGCGGGGCGCCTCGCCGCGGAGCACCGCCTCCGTCGCGTCGCGCAGCTCCTTCGTCGTCGCGCCGCGGGGCTCGCGGGGGGAGTCGTCCATGCGGCCGGTGTAGCGGAGCTTGCGCTCCCGGTCGAACAGGAAGAAGTGCGGCGTCTTGAGCGCGCCGAACGCCCGGGCGATCTCCTGCGTCTCGCCGCGCAGGTAAGGGAAGTTGAACCCCTTCTCCCGCGCCCGCTGCTGCATGTGCTCGAAGTCGTCGGTCGGATGATTGTCCGTCTCGTTCGCGTTGATGCACACCAGCCGCACGCCACCCCCCGCCCGGTCCTTGTAGTCCGCGGCGTAGGTGATGATCCGCTCCTCGCTGTTGATCACGTAGGGGCAGTGGTTGCAGGTGAAGGCGACCACGAGTACCGCCGCATCGCGGAAGTCGTCGCGCGACCAGGTCTTCCCGTCCACGCCGGGCAGCGAGAAGTCCGGGCAGGAATCGCCGATCTGAAGGGTGAACGCCATGGAAATCGCTCCGGAAATACTTAGCCACAGATGAACACAGATTCACACAGATAAGCAGAGATCGGATCAGCGGCGGAGTCGCTTGATCTCCACGCGCGGTCCTACGTTGATCAGCAGGCAGATCGTGAGGCCGGTGGCCTTCAGGTAGTTGAGGCACTGGGCCGTGTGGGCGTCGTCAATCCTTTTTCCGGTCTTGAGTTCGATGAGCAGGAAGCCTCGACCGCAGATCGCAGCAGTAGTCGCCCACCTGTACAGCATCATACCAGACGGGAATTGGCATCTGCGCCCTCACGTTCAGGCCAGCCTTGCGAAGCTCGTGGGCCAGGGCGTTCTCGTACACCTTCTCGAGAAACCCATATCCGAGCGTGTTCACCACTCGAAGCGCGCACCCGATGACAGGCTCCGTCACCTGATTGATCTCTTCATCAGCGTGCATCTGTGTTCATCCGTGGCTCACTCTCTGGTCTCAGTCGAAACAGCTCGACCTTCACGCCATAGTACCGGTCGGTCGTTCCCAGGTGCTCCATCCCCAGGCGCTCGCAGACGCGGATGCTCGGCGCGTTCTCCTTGTAAACCACCGCGTACACCTCCGGCAGGCGGAGGATCTCGAAGGCATAGGCCAGCATTGCCCGCGCGGCTTCCGTCGCGTAACCGCGCCCCCAGCGGTCGGGGCGCAAGTGCCACCCCACCTCCACGTCCGGCGTCGGCTTCCCCTCCCCGTCCGTCAGCCGGCTCAGGATGACCGTGCCGACGGGAAGCTGCGTCTCCTTCTCCACGATCGCCAGCCGGCCCGGGAGGCCCGACGCATCGGCGGGCGCGTCGAACCACCGCTGCATCCGCTCCCGCATCGTCTGGAGATCCGCGATCGGCGGCGATCCGCCCGTCGCGCCCGCGCTGCCGAGGTAGCGCATCACGCGCGCCTCGCTGTAGATGGCCAGGGCCGCCTCCGCGTCGTCCGGCTGCCAGGGGCGGAGCAGGAGGCGGGCGGTGCGGAGCGAAAAGGTGGAGGTCGAGCCGGGCATGCCGAGGCATTATGCTCCGGGCAATGCGAATCGTCATCGCGCCGGACAAGTTCAAGGGGTCGCTGGCCGCCCAGTCGGTAGCCCACTCCATCGCCGAGGGGGTGCTCCAGGTCGCCCCGCGGGCGACGACGATCCTCGCTCCGATGGCGGACGGGGGCGAGGGAACAGCCGAGGTGCTGGCCGCGGCGCGTGCCGATGCGCGTGTCATGGATATCGAGGTGACCGGGCCGCTCCCGGAGTTGCGCGCCATCGCCCGCATCTTCCTGCTCGACGGCGACACGGCGGTGCTCGACATGGCCAGCGCCGCCGGCCACTCGCTCCTGAGAGATCCTCAGCGCGACCCGCTGCGCACGACGACGTACGGCGTCGGCGAACTGATCCGCCACGCCGCGGAGCAGGGCGTGGCGCGCATCATCATCGGCCTGGGCGGCAGCGCCACACTCGACGCGGGCATCGGCGCTGCCCAGGCGCTGGGCGCGAAGATCGAACTGGAGGACGGCCCCCTCACTCGCCCCTTCACCGGGGCCGACCTCGGGCACGTGAAGTCGATCGACTTCGCCCCCGCCGGCGTCGGGGAGACCGAGGTGGTCTGTCTCTACGACGTGGACAACCCGCTGCACGGCCGGCGCGGCGCGGCGCCGGTCTTCGGCCAACAGAAGGGCGCCGGGCCCCGGCAGGTGCAGCAGTTCGACGTCCGCCTGCGCAACCTCGCGGAGAAGCTCGACGGCTGGATCGTCGCCGAGACGCCCGGCATGGGCGCCGCGGGCGGGCTCGGCTTCGGGTTGCACTACGCGGTGAACGCCCGGCTGCGTCCCGGCTCGCAGGTGGTGGCGGAGGCGATCGGCCTGGACGAGAAGCTGCGCGGCGCCGATCTCTGCTTCACGGGCGAAGGGGGCTTCGACGCGACCTCGCTCGGCGGCAAGGTGACGACATCGGTCGCGCGTCGATGCAGCCTCGCGGGCGTGCCCTGCTTCGTGCTGGCGGGCTCCGTGCAGCCGGGGCTGGTGATGGCGCACGAGCATGGCGTGACGAGCTTCCAGAGCATCCTGCCGGGCCCGATGTCCGCCGACGAGGCGCGCCCCCGGACGCACGCCCACCTGGCGGAGGCGGCGGAGCAGGTGATGCGCATCTTCCTCGCCGGGCGCTGGATCTTCCCGGGCGAGGAGGTCGGGGCATGACCGGGGTTGCACAGGCGGCGCTAACGGCTTAGCTTTCGCGCTCCAAACCCCGAACTGGACGTTCTCCGGAGACCTGCCTTGCCCAACAACCAGAAGAAGCCGCTGAACATCTGCCTGATCGGCCAGAAGTTCATGGGCCGCACGCACTCCAACGCCTACCTGAAGGTGGACAAGTTCTTCGATGTCCCCTTGCAGCCCGTCATGCACACGATCAGCGCCCGCGACCGGGCGGAGCTGGAGGCGTTTGCGGCGCAGTGGGGCTGGCGCAACGCCAACACCGACTGGAAGGCGGCGGTGCGCGATCCGGAGATCGACCTGGTCGACGTCGGCACGCCCAACCACGTCCACCGGGAGCAGGCGATCGCCGCGCTGGAGGCGGGAAAGCACGTCGCCTGCGAGAAGCCGCTGGCCGGAACGCTCGCCGACGCGCGCGAGATGATGGAGGCGGCGAAGAAGGCGCGCAGGCAGAAGACGTTCGTCTGGTACAACTACCGCCGCGTTCCGGCAGTGGCGCTGGCGCACCAGCTCGTGAAGGAAGGCCGGCTCGGGCGGATCTATCACGTTCGGGCCTTCTACCTGCAGGACTGGGGCGGCCCCGAGACCCCCCTTCTCTGGCGTTTCCAGAAGAAGCTCGCCGGCTCGGGCGCGCACGGCGACCTGAACGCGCACATCATCGACATGGCCCGCTTCATCACGGGCGACGAGATCGTGGAGGTCAACGGGGCCCTCGCCCCGACGTTCATCAGGGAGCGCACCATCCCCGAGTCCGGCAGCAAGGGGGGCATCGCCGAAGGAAGCAAAGGCGGCGCGAAGAAGGGCCGGAGCGACGTGGACGACGCGGTGCTTTTCCTGGCGACGTTCAAGGGAGGCGCCGTGGCCAGCTTCGAGGCGACGCGCCTGGCGACCGGCCGGCAGAACCGCAACGGCCTCGAGATCAACGGGGAGAAGGGGTCGATCCATTTCGACTTCGAGGAGATGAACTGGCTCGACTTCTTCGACGCCGGGCTCCCGAAGCGAGAACAGGGCTGGCGGCGCATCATGTGCACGGACGCCAGCCACCCCTACGCCGGCAACTGGTGGCCCGCCGCCCACATCATCGGCTACGAGCACACGTTCGTGAACCAGGCGGCGGACATGATCAGCATCATCGCCGGCGGCCAGCCGGTCGTCCCGATGCCGGACTTCGCGGATGCCTACAAGACGCAGCAGGTGCTGGAGGCCGCGCTGGTGAGCGCGAACGAGCGGGCGGCGGTGAAGGTGAGTGATGTGGGATGATGCTCGACTACGAATCGAGGCCTGCGGATGCGCGGGCGGTTGATAGACGAAAGGGGCTCGGATTGCTGCTCTCGGGGCTTGGCGCGCCTCTGGGCGCTGCCCTCCTGTACTGGCTGATGACCTAGTTCGAGGGAGAAGTGGCTATTGACATCGCGTTCCTCGCGGTGACGGCGATTGTGAGCCTCGTTCTCTATGCGCCTGCGGCCATCATCTGGAGCATGTTCCTCCTGTTTCGGTCACGGGGCTAAGAGAATGAACGCCCGTGAGGGTGAGCGAGGTGAAGTAGACGCGATTGGAGCTTCCATGGCCCGATGGCGAGCTGAAGCACTGGCACGACTTCCGGAACTGCGGCAGATCATCGCGTCGGCCGATTGTGTCATGCGCCTTTGGGTTGAACTCGTACCGCTGTTCGAAAGGGCCTATGAGCGTCAGCCGCCCGACGAGTCCCTCATCGCCCGCATCTACGACTACTCTGACTGGTGCGTGCGGGCGCCGCGCCACGCGGATGCTGCACACGATCCGCTGACGGCCGTGGCCGTCGCGTTCTACGAGCACATCCCGACCCACGACGCTGCGCGGGAGGACATGCCCCGCTGGTTTCTCGCGTCCGAATTGCAGCAGGCGCGGGAGACGTTCTCGTACCACATTGGTTCCGAAGCGCTCGAGGAACTGCTCAGGCATGTGACGGCGAACGCCAGCCGGTATCGCGGGCGGGAAGCCAGGATCCGCCGCGCGCTCGAGAGCATCCAGGTCTGAGATGGCACCGGTCCCGGGACGTTCGGTACACTGCCGGCAATGAGGATCCGCCCGGAAGAGCCAGCGGACATCACCGCCGTTCACGGCTTGAACGTCGCGGCGTTCGGCCGGGCGGCGGAGGCGGACCTGGTGGAGGCGCTCCGCCGCGAGAAGGCCGTCCTGGCCTCGCTGGTCGCGGAGGATGACAGGGGCCAGATCGTCGGGCACATCCTCTTCACCCGCGCATTCATCGAAACGGACGCCGGCGCGGTGCCGGTCGCCGCCCTCGGCCCCATGGCGGTGCTGCCGGAGCAACAGCATCGCGGCATCGGCTCGGAGCTGGTGCGTACCGGGATCGCGGCGATGCGCGCCGCCGGGGAGCGGGCGGCCGTCGTGCTGGGGCATGCCCGGTACTACCCGCGCTTCGGCTTCCGCCGGGCGGACGTCTGCGGCTGGACGTGCGAGTTCAAGGTGCCGCCGGAAGTCTTCATGGCCCTTCCGCTGTCGCAGGACCGCCCCGCCGCCGGCGTCGTCCGCTACCACGCCGCCTTCGCGACGGTGTGACGCACGGGCGGTTCGTGCGCCGGCGCTACCATCGCGCATGGCGTGGACGACGTTGTGCGAAATGAATGACCTTGTCGAGGGGCGCGGGCACTACGTGGACATCGACGGCCGCGAACTCGCGGTCTTCCTGCACAAGGGAGAGGTGCACGTGATGGACGACACGTGCCCCCATGCCGGCGGATCGCTCGCCAGCGGTCACGTGGAGGAGATGGGCGGCACCGCCTGCGCCGTCTGCCCGATGCACTGCTGGCCCTTCCGGCTGGACGACGGGGAGTACTACGACATGCCCGGCTTCGAGGTGAAGGTCTACCCGACGCGCGTGGAAGAGACTGAAGGCAGGAAGCTGGTGCAGGCGGACCTGCCGATGCCGTGAACCGGGGGTTGGGATCGTGAAGACGCCAAGGCGCCAAGAGAGAGCAAAGAAGAGGAAGTTGGTTTAGATTCTGTCGGCGGGTCTGCCCGACTTGCCGACACGGGCGCGGTGTCGTCCTCTTTGCGCCTTTGCGATCTCCGATCCGTGAACCCCGCCGTCTCGATCATCATCCCCACCCTGAACGAAGCGGAGAACCTGCCGGCGCTGGTTCGGCGGGCCGACGCGGCGCTGCGCGGGGCGGGCATCGACTACGAGATCATCCTCGCGGATGACGGCAGTACGGACGGGACGGAGCAGGTGGTTGTGGAGCTGGCGGCGGATTTCCCGATCCGGTTCATCGACCGGGGTCGCGGCGCCGAGGGGGGCCTGAGCGGCGCGGTGCTGGCGGGCTTCGCCGAAGCGCGTGGGGAGATCCTCGCGGTGATGGATGCGGACCTCCAGCATCCGCCGGAAGCGCTGCCCCGGCTGGTCGAGGCACTGGGAGCGCCCGCGAGCGCAGCCGCGCCGTCCGGGGCGGGCTCGCCGGCGGGCGCGGGCACCGGGAGGGCCGAGTTCGTCGTCGGCTCGCGCTACGTGCCGGGGGGGAGCGTCGGCGAACGCTGGGGGATCTTTCGCAAGCTCAACAGCCTGGCCGCCACACTGCTGGCACGGCCGTTTGCAGGGCGCGTGCGCGACCCGATGAGCGGGTTCTTCGCGCTGCGTCGCGACGTCTACGAGCGCGGGCGTCACCTCTCGCCGCTGGGTTACAAGATCCTCCTCGAGTTGCTCTGCAAGTGCCACCCGGAGCGCGTTGCGGAGGTGCCGATCCACTTCGGCGAGCGCCATGCGGGCCAGAGCAAGCTCACTTTGAAGGAGCAGTTCCGCTATCTCGAGCACCTCTCCCGCCTCTACGACTACACCTTTCCACGCGCCAGCCCGATTGCGAAGTTCGCGATCGTCGTTGTGCTGGGTTGGTTCGTGGGCCTGCTGTCGTACGGATCGGGCCTCACCCGACTTTTCGCGAGTGGCGTGGTCGCGCTCGGCCTCTCGTATGCAGCGACGATCATCCTGACTGCGGCCTTTCATTGGCGGTACGTCCGTACGCAACGACGTTTCCTTGTTCGTCCCACGCCCTGGCGCGACTTCCTGCTTTCGGCCGGATGGGAACTCGCCGCATTCGTGGCCGTCGCCTGGTACCTGGAGCAGCTCGAGGGGAGCCCCAGGCCGATGATCGAGGAGTTCACGGTGCCATTCCTCGTGGCGATCCTCATCCGCTACGTCCTCCGAAAGGAGCTGCTTCTCGACGTCCGCGGCCTGCGCCCGGACGATCGTGCTCCCCCTGTGTGACGCTCCCCTGCTGCTGGCGCCGAGGAACAAGCTGCCGTGCCCCGGGCCGTCTCTGCCAGACTGGCAGCTTCCATGGTCCAAGACGCTCCTGAGGGCCGCTGCAGGCCCGACATTTCGGCACGCTGTTTGCCCTTACTGCGTCAGCAAGGAGCGAAACGCATGGCTTTGAATCTCAACCAGTTCACCGTGAAGGCCCAGGAGGCGGTGCTGCGCAGCCAGGAGATCGCCCAGGAGCGGGGCAACCCGGAGATCCTGCCGCTTCACGTGCTGGCGGCGCTGCTGTCGGAGACGGAGGGAGTGGTGCGGCCCGTCCTTCAGAAGGTCGGCGCCGACATCGGCGACCTCGACCGGCGCGTCGGGGGGGCGCTGGGCCGGCTCCCCAGCGCCAGCGGTACGCAGACGGGCATCAGCTCCAGGGCACAGGAGATTTTTCGCGTCGCCCACCAGGAGTCGGACGCGATGAAGGACGCCTACGTCTCGACCGAACACATCCTGCTGGCGCTGACGAAGGGCCGGAGCGACGAGGGAAGCCTGCTTCAGGAGGCAGGCGTCACGCGCGAAGCGCTCATCGCCGCGCTGAAGGACGTGCGCGGCTCGCAGCGCGTCACCGACCAGGATCCGGAGGCCAAGTACCAGGCGCTGGAGAAGTATGGCAAGGATCTCATCGACCTGGCGCGGCGCGGAAAGATCGATCCCGTCATCGGGCGCGACGAGGAGATCCGGCGCACCATGCAGGTGCTGGCCCGGCGGACAAAGAACAACCCCGTGCTGATCGGCGAGCCCGGCGTCGGCAAGACCGCGATCGTCGAGGGGCTTGCAGTGCGCATTCTCAACGGCGACGTGCCTGACACGCTCAAGGACAAGCGCCTGATCGCGCTGGACCTGGGGGCCCTGCTTGCCGGCGCCAAGTACCGCGGCGAGTTCGAGGAGCGACTGAAGGCGGTCATCCAGGAAGTCACGCGCAGTGACGGCCAGGTCATCCTCTTCATCGACGAGCTGCACACCATCGTCGGGGCCGGGCGGACCGAGGGGAGCCCCGACGCCGGCAACCTGCTCAAGCCGGCGCTGGCCCGCGGCGAGCTGCGCTGCATCGGCGCCACCACGCTCGACGAGTATCGGAAGTACATCGAGAAGGACGCGGCGCTCGAGCGAAGGTTCCAGCCGATCTACGTCGGCGAACCCAGCGTCGAGGACACCATCAGCATCCTCCGCGGCATCAAGGACCGCTACCAGGCGCACCACGGCATCCGCATCACCGACGGCGCCCTCGTCTCGGCCGCCGTCCTCTCGGATCGGTACATCACGGACCGCTTCCTGCCGGACAAGGCGATCGACCTCGTCGACGAGGCGGCGAGCCGCCTGCGCATCGAGAACGACTCCATGCCGGCGGAAATCGACGAGCTGCGCCGCAAGATCATGCAGACGCAGATCGCTGTCGAAGCCCTGAAGAAGGAGAAGGACGACGCCAGCCGCCAGCAGCTCGAGAAGCTTCAGGCGGAGCTGGCGGATCTCCAGGAAAAGGACCGCGAGCTGACCGCCCGCTGGCAGAATGAGAAGCAGGTGCTCGACACGGTCAAGAACGCCCAGGAGCTGCTCGATCAGAAGCAGACGGAACTCGAGCAGGCCCAGCGCCGCGGCGATCTGGAGACGGCGGCGCGCATCCAGTACGGCGAGCTGCCGGAGCTTCGCCGGAGCATCGAGGAGGCGGACAAGCGCTTCCACGAGCTGTCGGCGAGCGGCCAGGCGATGGTGAAGGAGGAGATCGACGCCGACGAGATCGCGCAGATCGTCTCCCGCTGGACGGGCGTCCCCGTCAGCCGCATGCTCGAAGGGGAGCGCGAGAAGCTGCTGAGGATGGAGGACCGGCTTCACAAGCGCGTGATCGGCCAGGAGGAGGCGGTGCGCGCCGTGTCGGACGCCGTCCGCCGCAGCCGGGCCGGCCTGGGCGACCCGAACCGGCCGATCGGCAGCTTCATGTTCCTGGGGCCGACGGGGGTGGGCAAGACCGAGCTCTGCCGGGCGCTGGCGGAGTTCATGTTCGACGACGAGAACGCGATGGTGCGCATCGACATGAGCGAGTTCATGGAGCAGCACTCCGTGGCCCGGCTCATCGGCGCCCCGCCTGGCTACGTCGGCTACGAGGAGGGCGGGCGGCTCACCGAGGCGGTGCGCCGGCGCCCGTACAGCGTGATCCTCTTCGACGAGATCGAGAAGGCCCATCGGGACGTCTTCAACGTGCTGCTCCAGGTGCTTGATGACGGCCGCCTCACCGACGGGCAGGGGCGGACGGTGGACTTCAAGAACACGGTGATCGTGATGACGAGCAACCTCGGCTCCGATCGCATCCAGACGCTGACCCAGCAGGGCGCGCCGGAGGTCGAGATCGAGGCGGCGGTGCGGGATGTGCTGAAGGGGCACTTCCGCCCCGAGTTCCTCAACCGCGTGGACGACATCATCGTCTTCCACCCACTGGGCCGCGAGCAGTTGACGCACATCGTCGACATCCAGCTCGAGCGCCTGCGCAAGCGCCTAGCAGACCGCGACCTCTCCCTCCGCCTGACCGAGGGGGCGAAGAAGCAGGTCGCGGACGAGGGATACGACCCGCTCTACGGCGCCCGCCCCCTCAAGCGCGTCATCCAGCAGCGGATCGAGAATCCGCTGGCAAGCCGCATCCTCGAAGGAGGCTTCGCGCCCGGCGACACGATCGAGATCGACGTCGACAAGGCCAGCGGCCACTTCACCTTCGAGAAGGGAGAGCCGGTGGTCGAGGGAGAGCTGGTCGACGCGTGAGCGACCGGCTGATGCAACCAGCGCGAACGAACGCCCCGCCGTTGACGGCGGGGCTTTCTGCCTGAGCGCCGTCCAACGCATTCGTCACCAACACGAGAGACGGGAGCCCACAATCGGCTCCCGTCTCGGGCGGAGGAGGAAAATCGCGTTTACCTGCGCCGGCGACGCAGCAGCGCCACCGACCCGAGCCCTGCGAGCGCGAGGCCGGCACCCGGTTCGGGGATCAGCACGGCGTGAAGCTCCCGGTTGAAGCTGAAGCCATCACCGTCCACCTCGCTCGGGGCGAAGAAGATCAGCTTGTCGCCCACGACGGCCATGTCGTCGATCGAGACTCCGAAGGACCGGCCGGGCTCGGCGAAGAGCATCTGGGTCCCGTCCTCGCTGCCGTCGCTCATCCAGAGCATCGTCTGCGTCGCGCCCTCATCGAGCGCCAGAAGCGTCGTGAAGAAGACCAGCTCCCCCGCGCTCACCAAGCTCATCGGACTGGCGCCGTCGCTGCCGGGGTTGATGTCCTTCACGATGCGCGTCCCTTCCGACGTGCCATCCGACACCCACAGCTCCGAGCCGTGCGTTCCGTCGTCGGCGGAGAAAAAGACGCGATCCCCCGCCGCCGTCACGTACAGCACGGTCGAGTCGCCGGCGGCATTGATGTCGCGGATCATGCCCGTCCCGGCGGCGGTGCCGTCGGTCAGCCAGATCTCCGAGCCGTGCGTCCCATCGTCCGCGGTGAAGAACATCCGGTCGCCCACGACGGTATGGAACTGCGAGCCGGATCCGCCGGTCGGATTGATGTCGACGAGCAGTTGCGTGCCTGCTTCAGTGCCATCGCTGGTCCAGAGCTCGGTGCCGTGCGTGCCGTCGTCGGCGCGGAAGATCAGCTTGTTGTTCAGCACCTGCAACATCTCCGGCCGCGACGGCTCAGGGCCCGGGTTGATGTCCTTCAGCCGAACCGTGCCCGCCGCGGTGCCGTCGGTGACGAACAGCTCGCGGTCGAAAACGCCGAAGGGGCCTCCCGTCGAGGTGAATTTGTCATCGGCGCCGAAGTAGACCTTCCCGTCGAACACGGTCGGAGCCACGGGCACCGAGCCCTGCTCGCCCGGGTGCAGATCTGTGAGAAGCGACGTGCCGCCCGGCGTGCCGTCGGTGATCCACATTTCCAGCCCTTCCGCCTCCGACGTCGCGCGGAAGATGACCTTGTCGCCGTACGTCGTGAAGGCCCCGGGCGGCTCCGGACCGAAGAAGCCGATGTTCGCCGCCGGCCAGGTGTCGACCAGCATCGTCGTCCCCTCGGCGGTGCCGTCGCTCGTGAAGACCTTGGAGCCCGTGGGGAGGCTCGTGACGCCGTGGAAGTAGAGCTGTCCACCGGCGATCTGCAGGTTCATCGCGAAGCTGCCGTCCGGACCGGGACGCAGGTCGGTGAGCATCTGGGTGCCCGCGGCGGTGCCGTCGGTCTTCCAGATCTCCAGGCCATGGACGCCGTCGTCGGCGCGGAAGTAGACCGAGCCGTTGAGCACGCCTGAGACCTGGGTGAGGGAGTCGGGCGAGTCGCCGGCCCCGGGGTTGATGTCCTTGACGAGGTAGGGGACGAAGAGCTCCTGCGCCGCAGCCGGCGAGGCGGCGATGAGCGAGATGCCGCCGACGAGGGCGGCCCGGCGGAGTATCGAAGAAGATCGCATTCTCACCTCACACGGGTGGCTGGGATGAACGGCACGGCCCACGCAGGGCGCTGACCGGAAACTGATCTGAGATCATTCCGAAACTAGCTTGAGCGCGAAGGCCTGTCAAGGCATACTTGGGGTGAATGTGACATCGCGGGAAAATTCTCCCGCCCAACGCCAGGAGGCGCCTGCGTGCAAACAAAGGGCAAACGCCGGAAACACGTCGCCAGGAAGGTTCCCGCGTCATCGCGGGCCGCTGCGAATGCGAAGAAGCGGCCTGACGGGGCGGCGCCCGCGCAGGGAACGGCGCAGTGGCGGACGCTGCCGGATGCGTCTTCGCCCAGCGTGTCGCGGCTTGAGGCGATCCGGCCGGACGTCGGGCGGGCGGACGAGGTGGGGCGAATGCTCCAGCTCGCATTCGGGCAGTTGCTGCGCCATCTCCCGGCGCGGGTGGGGAAGATCGCTCAGGTTGCGCGGTGGCTGGACCTGGATCGCTCCATTTGCCAGCGCGTCGTCATGGGCGTGCGCGACGCCGCCGACGGCCTGGGTGTCCTGGAGCGATTCCCCGGCGTGCGCGGGCTGGAGCAGTTCGTGGAGGCGGCGGAGAGTCGCGGCTGTTCCGCCGAGGCGGCGCGCGAAGCGCGCAAGGCGCTGGAGGCGTATGCGCAGCTCGTCAGCGACGCCGGGGGGAGCCAGACGCGCCTCGTCGAGCATATCGAGGGCCTGCGCGCACGAAACGGCGCGCACCGCGGCGCGCCGGGCGCGGCGGACCTCGAGCGCTGGCGCCGGCGGAACTACGAGTCGGCCGTCGGTCTCACGGGGCTCTCGAGTGACGCGCGCGTGGAGGTCGTCATCCTCGGTCCCGGGCGCGACGGCAAGCCGGGGCAGGTGACGACCGTCAGCGCCACCGGCATGATCGGCGTGGAGTCTGCGCCCTATGCCATGCCGCTCACGCGGCGCTCGCGCCTCGCCGGCCTCACACCTGTGCCGGAGCCGTCTGACACCGGCGCGCCGCAGGCAAAGAGCGGGCTCACGCCAGACCTGCTTCTCAAGCCGTTCACGAGCAACCCCCCGCCGCGCGTCACCACGCGCACCGAGGGCGAGTTCCTCCTCCAGATCTTCAACATCGAGAACGGCACCGACGCACCCATCGACATCACCGCGGCGCTGGCCTTCTCCTGGTCGTGGGAGAACCCGCGCGACCCCGCGGCGAATTACTACTCCGTCGGCCGCATCATCGGCCCACCGACGCGCAAGCTCGTCTTCGACCTCTACCTCCACCGCTCGCTCCCGGCCCCGTCCGCCGTCACGGCGCACGTCCTGCGGCCGGGCACCCAGGGATCTCTCGGCGACGCGCGCCCGCAGTCGCGATGGTTCGACCGCCTGCCAATCGAGTGTGACCTCCTGCTGCTCGGCGGGGAGCCGGGCGATCGCCCCTCCGCGGCCTATCCGCGTCTCGGCGAGCTGACGCGCTACCTGCTTGGCGCGATGAACTGGGAGCAGGAGCGCTTCACCGGCTACCGGTTCGAGTTGAGCTACCCCCTCTTCGACATGGAATACATCATCGCCGCGGAGTTCTAACCCGTGAGGGCAACGTTCACGCGGAGCGCAGGACAAGCAAAACGCTCACGCGGAGCACGAAGACCCTCACAGCACCTCCACCGCTCGCGGATAACTCCCCAGCACGCGCAGCTCCCGGCAATGTGCGCGAGCCGCGGCGATGGCGCGCTGGAGGGCCTCGTCGTCCGTGTGCCCCTGCGCGTCGATGAAGAATGCGTAGTCCCAGTTCGTCCGGCCGCTGGGGCGCTTCTCGATGTCGGTGAGGTTCACTCCTTCGGCCTGGAACGCCGCCAGGACCGCCGCCAGCGCGCCCGGCTCGTCGCCCGTCACGAACAGGATTCCCGTCTTGTCATCGCCCGTCCGGCCCGCGGGCTCGCGGCCGAGCACGAGGAAACGAGTGAGGTTGTCCGGCCGGTCCTCCACCTCCTCGAAGAGGATCGGCACATCGTGAATCTCGCTGGCCAGCCGGCCCGCCAGCGCCGCGACCGTCGGATCGCGCGCCGCGAGCTCCGCGGCGGCGCTGCTGCTGGCGACGGGGCGGACCTCCTTCTCCCGCGCGGCGCTCGAGAGCCACCGCCGGCACTGCGCAAAGACCTCCGGCTTGCTCGCGACGATCTTCACGTCCTCCCAGGGTCCGCGGCAGAGGCAGTGATGATGCACCGCGATCACCACCTCGCCGCACAGGCGCGCAGCGGTGGACACAAAGGCGTCAAGCGTTTCGGCGATCCCCCCCTGCGTGCTGTTCTCGACGGGCACGAGGCCGTGATCCGCGTGCCCGCGGGCCACCGCCTCGAAGACGCTGGCGATGTCGGTGCTGTCCACGTACTGCACGCTCGCCCCGAACTTCCCCATCGCCGCCGCGTGGCTGAACGAGCCCGCCGGGCCGAGATAGGCAACGCGGAGCGGCGCCTGGAGGCGCACGCTGCCGCTCATGATCTCGCGCCAGATTGCTTCGAGCGTCCCCGCCGGCAGCGGGCCGGCGCTGAGCCCGCGAATCTTCTCCAGTACGGCCCGCTCGCGGTGCGGCACGTAGACGGCGGCATCGATTCCCCCCGCCTCGCGCTTGGCCTCGCCGATGCGCAGGGCGACCTGGGCACGCTCGTTGATCAGCCGCACGAGCTGCTCGTCGATCTCGTCGATGCGGGCGCGCAGGGGGGCTAGCTGCGCTTCGAGGTTGCCGGGGTCGCCTTCGTCGGCCATCGCTGCACCTTAGGTCGCCCGCCGTGCGACGGGATTGGATCAAGCGCCGGCCGAGAGCAGGCCGATAGTTCCAGATACGTATGAAGGCAGCGCCCAATGCTCCTGCGCCCGCACCACCGGCCTCGGAAGGCTGGGAAGTGCTCCAGGCTACCCGCCCGGGGCAGGAGGCGGGCGGGGTCGACGTCGCCGAATTGCATGCCTCCCGGGGAAACGACCTTTCCGCCGCCGGGCAGAAGGTCGGGCAGGAGGTGGTCGAGACGATCGAGACCGTCAGCGGCCGCGAACTGCACTGGCCCGACCGCGCGGATCTCCTCCACTACTGCCGTGAAGCCGACAGCATCCTGGCGGCGGTACTCCTGTTCGCGGGGCTTGCCTACAGCGCCTTCGGCTACACGCTCTTCAAGCTGGCGGTGACGCTGAACGTCGCGGGGCTGGGTGTGTGGGCAGGGTTCCTGGTCGGTCGCGAGTTCGACGCGCGGATCCCCGGGATGATCGTCGGAGGATTCTTGTTCGCCGCGCTGGCCTGGCCCACGATGCGCGTGGCGGTGGCGCTGTGCGCCGGGCTCGTCGGTTTCGTGGTGGGCGTCGCAGTCTGGCGAGCGCTGGGCATGGCCGACGCCTATGCCCCCGCCGGCGGGCTGATCGGGATGATCTTCCTGTTCATGCTGAGTTTCAGCCTCTTGAAGCTCTCGATCCTGGCGTTCACGGCGATCCAGGGGGCGGTGATGATCGTGGGCGGCCTGCTGGGGCTCGTGCTGAAGTATCCGAGCGTGGACGAGGCGGTCGTGCGCTGGACAACCGAGCAGCCGGCCCTGCTGCCGATCGTGCTGCTGGCCCTGAGCATCGTGGGCCTGCTGTTCCAGCAGACCTGGCACCGCCCGAAGCCGGCCGAGGCCTAGCGGCCGCCCTGCTCATACTCCTTCAGGAACCCTTCGAAAGTGCGAAGGTGCCCTTCCTCGTCGGCAAGAATGGTTGTGACCATGTCCGCCGTTACGTAGTCGACGCCCTCGCACGCCTCGATGATCTTGCGATAGTGGTTGATCGCCCCCTGTTCGGCTTCGATGACGCCCTTGATGACCGCCACGACGTCCGTCGTCTCCTTCGGCGGCTGCATCGACGTCTGCTGCGCCTTGAACTCCATGCTCCCCGGCGTTAGGCCGTAGAGCTCCTTGATTCGCCGCGCGAACTGCTGCGCATGTCCGAGCTCCTCCGTGACGTCGGCGGCGAGGCTCTTCTTGACCTCCTCCGCGCGCACGCCATCGAGATTGACGCTGGCGGCGATGTAGTTCATGGTCGTCTCGATCTCCATCCAGTAGGCCTGCGTGAGGAGGGAGACGATCTCGTTTCGCTTCTTTTCGTCTGGAATTATGGGCATGGCTGACTCTCCGCTGCCGTTATACGCCATCGCGACGAGCCGGTCATGGTGCAAACCCGGGGGATCGGCGTGTGCACAGCGAGGTACTCCGACGCCCGCAAATCGCCGGGCAGATCCGCGTCCGCTCACTCGGGCGTGGCGCCGGCGAGTTCCACGCGGTCGTTCAGGATGCGCGTTCCCTGGAGCTCGCGCAGGCCGCTCCGGATCGTAACGGCGCCATTGGTGCGGCCGGCATGCGGGAAGCGATAGGTCTTTGTCGTTGTCTGTCCGGGCGCGAGTTCCGCGACGAGCCGCTCCTGGCGCGGGGCGTCCGGAACGAGAACGAACGCGCTGTAGTTGATGGGCGCGTCGCCGTAGTTCGTGACCGTCTGCTCCACGATGACGTCCTGCCCGTCGCGGTAGGCGGTCGTCCGCAGCCCCACGCCCTCGAGGCCCAGCTTCAGCAGCAGCGGAATGCGCAGGCGATGCTCGCGGTCGCCGGTTCGGAGCGTCACGTGCGCCTCCAGCGTCTTGACGCCGGCGTAGCTGTTGTACGGAAAGCGAAGTTGCACCGGCACCGCCAGTCGCTCCCCGGGCAGGAGCGTGAAGCGCTCGCCCCCCTGCTCGACGAATTGTGCCTCCCACCCTTCGGGCGGGCGCAGCTCGATCGTGCCGGAGACCGGCGTCTCGAAGACGTTCTGGAGCAGGATGCGCACCTCGTGCGGCTCGAAGGCGCTCTCGATCGCCTCCCGGTCCAGCCGCACCGTCGAGCGCAGGCGCGTGAGGTCGGCATCGACGCCGACGATCAGCGTTGGCATCGCCCCCACCGGCACGGCCGCACGGCCTTCCTGCCGCCCGGCTTCGTCCTGCCCGAGCGGCCGGGTGTTGCCCCACAGATCCACCTGCGTCGCCCGGCCCGCCAAGTCGAGGGGGAGGTCGATCGCGCTGGTTCCCAGCGCGCCGGCGCGAGCCAGCTCATCCCACACGACCAGCACCCCCTCGCGCCCGCCCGCGCGGGGGCGAACAAAGAGGTAGGCCTCCACGCCCGGCTCGGCAGGAATGCGCCCGCGATACTCGGCGCCGTGCAGGTGGCGCATCATCGTCCGGAGGACGAAATACGCCTCCGTCGGCTGGAGCGACGCGTCGGCGTCTCCGACATCCACCTTGTGATCCGCCGCACCCGGCGCCGAGATCGCCTCGAACGGCAGCGGCACGCTCACCTCGTCCACTCCGCTCGCCAGGCAGAGCGTCAGCCTGCGGGCGAGGTCCGCCAACGCCGGCAACCGGCCGTAGCGCTCGGGCGACAGCGCCTCCAGGCTCACGGAGAGCGACCCGCCGCTCCGGAGCATCGCCTCCTGCACGTAGAGCGGGATCTGCCGCGGAGTGATGTCGGAGTCGATCAGCAGGGACAGGCGCGGCCCCGGCTCGGCAGTCAGTTGCACGGGCCAGGGCATGGCCACGTCCGGCCGGGCGATGAGGTCTTCCAGTGCCCTGTCAAAAACCCCGGGGAGCGAGGCGAGCCTTTCGTCGCCCGCGAAGAGTTCGGCGTCGGCATCCACTCCCACCTGCCATGCGTCCACCTGCTGCGCGTGCCGCGCCGCAAGGTAAGCCAGCGACGACCCGAACAGCAGCCGCCCCTCCGCTTCGGATTCGCTCGTGGGCTCGCCCGCCGACTCCAGCATCGGCAGTAGTGCCGGCCAGTCGCCGGCGCCGCTCACCTGCGCAAGCTCCAACGTCGGCTGCGCGAAGACGGCTGTGATCTCTGTCCCCTGTGCATCCAGCGACGATGCCAGCGCGTCGAAGGCATCCGCCTGAGCCGGGTCGAGGTTGTTGGCGCGCGACCAGACACTCAGCTTCACCCGCCCCGCCGCCAACGCCGGCAGCAGCGACGGAAGCTCGTCCCAATGCTCCATCGCAAGGGGCGAGGCGTCGATCGTGATCCGGCTGTCGGGTGCGGCCGCCGGGGCTTCGTCGGCCAGCACGACGAAGCTCATCTCCCGCACCGTCGCGACCTCCGGCGTCGCTGCCGGGGCGGGGGGATTGCCGGGGTCGTGGAAGATCGGCGTGTCCCATTCGCCGGAACTGGCCGAGGCGTGGTTGGGGTTCAGGCCACCGGTCACGACGGCAGTAGCGCGATACCAGCCGGGCGGCAGAGGCGGAAGGTCGAAGCGCACCTGCTGCATTCCCGCCGCCTGCTCGCCGAGGAACCGGCCGGCGACACGCGCCACCTCATTGCCGTCGGCATCGCGCACGGCGGCGGCCGCGCTGAGGTCGGCCAGCAGGCTGTCATCAACGGCGGCGGTGAACCAGACGGGGCGGGATCGCGGGAAGACGTTTCCCGGCTCCGGGCTCAGGAGCGTGACGGAGGGGACGCGGCTGACGACGACGTCGTCGAACCAGGCGCTGCCCCGGACATCCTGCCGGAAGCGGGTGAGATCCACGCGCGGGTCGGTGCGTCCCTCGCGCAGGTTCTGCGCCTCGGAGCCAAGCTGTGCCGGCTGGAGCAGCCCCAACTCGAGCACGATCGCCCGCGCCTCCGGCCCGGGCGGCGGAAGGTGGATCGTCAGCGTCACCCACCCCGGCCGCTCCCCCTGGCGCGTGGCGTGGAGCCGGCTGTGCCGGACGCTGCCCGGGATCATGCGACCCTTGTCGTCCACGAAGTAGCCGGTGATGCGTGCGCGCGCGAAGTCGAGCTGCGTCGTGCGGACGCGGCCACTCACGCGGTAATGAGCGCCCGGCTCCGCCGGCAGCAGGTCGGGGATGAGGCGGTAGATGAGGCTGGCGCCGTTGAGGTCGAGCCGGAAGCTGTAGCGTCCCTCGAATGCGCGGTCGGTGGCGAGGGTGCCGCGAACATAGTGGGGCAGGCCCGGTCCCGTCACCTTCGACCAGTGCATCGGAAGGTCTTCGAAGTTGCCGTCGTCGCGCTCCTCGAAGTCGAAGCGGTGGAGGATCCGCCCCGGCGGCTCGGTCGGGAGCGGCGCCGGATCCTGTGCCCGCGCCGGCGCTGCGGTGAGCAGGAGCAGGCAGGCAAGCAGCGGGAGGATGCGTCGGGATCCGGGTCGCATGCGCGGAGGCCGGCCATCGGCGATGTCCGATAAGGCCTCACCAGCGCCTATCGACCGATCCGAGCCCCGCTCTTGACTTCGCCGCCTCCCCGCGGTTGGTGGCATCCGTACCATCGCGGCGTGGCCAGGTTGCGTGACATCGGGCATGTGTGGACGACCGTGGGGCCCTGGAGCTTCCTCAAGCGGCTCTACAACCAGACCTGGAACGACAACCTGCTCGTCTGGGCGGCCGCCCTGGCCTACTCGTGGCTCTTCGCCCTCTTCCCCTTCCTGATCTTCTGCCTCTCCCTCCTGCCGCTGCTCCCGACTGAGATCGCGGGGGTCGCCCTGAAGCCCACGCCCGCCCAGGTCCGGCAGTACATCGACGCCGCCCTCGTGACCGGGGAAAGCCCGCGGCGGGCGGCCCGCGAGGCGGCCCCCGAGGATCGGCGCGACCTCCAGGAGGAGGTGCAGCCCCCCTTCGCGCCCACGACGCGGGAGGCCTTTCCGCAGACGCAGCCGGCGGACGTGCAGCCGGAACAGCCGGGCCTCCAGGCCGCGCCCATCACGCGCACCATCAGCGACATCATCGAGACGATCCTCAACCAGCCCAACGCGCGCCTCGCCACGTTCAGCATCCTTGTCGCCCTTTTCACCGCCAGCGGCGGAATGGCCATGACGATGGCAGGCCTCGACAAGTGCTATGACGTTCGACTCGAAAAGATGCGTCCGCTCTACAAGTCGCGGCCGGTGGCGATGCTGCTGACGGTCGTGGTGGCGGCCATGGTGCTGATGGCGGTGATCCTGATCCCGGTGACCAACGCGCTGCTGGGCTACATGGCGCGGCGCGAGCTGGGCGGGGTGGTGCTCGTGCCGTTCATGTGGCTGCTCGACCCTTTGCGCTACGCGCTGGCGGTGCTGCTGCTGCTGGGCGTGCTGGCGCTGGTGTACCGCTGGGGACCAAGTCTGAGGACGCGCCTGCACCTCTTCTCACCCGGCAGCGTCTTCTGCGTGATCATGTGGGTGCTCCTGGCGTGGGGCTTCCGGCTCTACCTCGACTCCTTCGGGGCCGCCGAGAACTACCAGAAGACCTACGGCGCCGTCGCGGGCGTCGCGGTGCTCATGCTGCTCTTTTACCTGTACGCGCTCTTCCTGCTGATCGGGGCGGAGATCAACTCGGAGATCGACTTCATCAAGCTGGGTATTCGCAGCGGCCCGCTGCCGGAGGAGCGGGAGATCGCCCCGGTGCCGACGTATCAGCTCGACGAGGAGGATCGTGAGCTCAAGGCGGAGATCGAGGAGCGACGAAGCGTCGACGCCCTCCCGCCCGAGCCGGGGAAGATCGAGGGCGAAGGGGCCGGCATCTGACGACGCCGCAGCCCATCGCCTGGCCGGTCAGCGCGCCGGGGCGCTGACGAACTCCACTTTCAGGCTCTGCTCCGCGATCCGCTGGGAGAGGTCGTCGCGCACGCTCACCTTCAGGACGTACTCCCCCGCCTCCGCCGCCGCGGGGAGATCGAGGTAGCCGCTGATGAAGAAGTCGCGCCGCTTGCGGCGGGAGTGATCGACAATCTGCGTCTCCGGCATCGTCATCACCGGCCTTCCCTCCGGGTCGTACAGCACCGCCGACAGGGTCATGTTCGTCTCCCAGCCCCCGCCTCCCGAGGCTCGGCTGGCGAAGTGATCGACCTCGACGTACAGGATCGTGCGTCGCGGCTGCCCGGCCGGAAACTGGGGCGCGAGCGACTCGTACGCGCCGAATCCCGTCACGCTGCTGCACAGGACGATTTCGGGGAGGGTCAGGCCGACCTGCCGCCGAAGCTCGCGTGCCATCGCCATGAGCGGCTCGATCTTCTCCGACGGGAGCGGGGCCGGGCCCGCCTCGGCGCGCCGCAACGTCTGGCGGAACGCGAGCAGCCCTTCGCGGACCGTCCCGAGCAGGCGACGGTCCTCCTCCGTCAGATCGCCTGCGGTCGCGACGGGTTCAGCATCGTCCGCGCCGCCGGCAAGCTGCGCGGCGGTGACGTCTCCCTCGAGCAGCCGCAGAAGCTCGTAGTCCAGCACGCTGGCGGCGCTGGTGGGTTGTTCGTTCAGCCGCTGGAGGACCTCGGCTTCCAGATCCGCCGGCGCCGGCTCAGCAACCGGAGGGGCGGCGGTGTCCCACGAATCCAGCAGGGGATCGACCAGGGCGGCCGGCGGCTGCGCGTGTTCGGCCGCGACGCCGGGCACGGGATAGGCATTGGGCGCGCCGGCCTCCAGCGGCGGGACGACCGACTCCGCAACGGGCTGCCGCGGCGCAGGCTCGTGCGCGACTGGCAGATCCCGGATAACGATTCCCGCTTCCGTGTCCGCGGGTTCGGCGGCGCGGGCCGCATCGGCGCGGCGGGCCTCCTCCAGGGCAGCCAGTTGCTGCTGGAGCCGCTCGAGCAGGACGCGCGCCTGCGGATTCTCGGGCACTTCCGCGGGCTCACTCTCCGTGCCGTACGTGATCGGCGGCGTTTCCGTGTAGCGGTGGGCGGTGGGTTCCTGGGACGTCCCGCCGCAGCCGGTCGGAACGGCCAGGCCGATGCTTGCGCACAGGAGGAGGACGCCGGCGGGGAACCGGCACGAGAGGCGGCGCTGTGTGCTTGGCGTGATCATGCGACTCCCTCCATGGAGATCGCGGGGGCACCCGCGGACAGGGACGGCATCCGTGCCGCCGTCGCGGGCAGTATAAGGGGAGCGCGCGCGCCGGCAAATGGCGGGCGACAAGGGATTTCGTTGCGGCCGCGGCGCGCCGGCGTTAGCTTCGGGCGCGACATGCCAACGATCGACACCTTCGCCGAACGCCTGCTGGCGGCCTGGGCGCTGACGGCGGCCGCGCTACTGGCGGGCGCCCTGCTGCTCCACCTCGTTCCGCGCCTGGGGCCCGCCGGGCGGCGCCTCGCCGACTGGTGGTGCGCCGGCCTGCCGCTGGACATTCTCGTGACCTACTTCACGGTGCTGCCCCTCTTCGTCGGCCCGGCGGTTGCCGGGTGGGCGGGGCTGCTCGGGGCGGTGCTCGGGCAGCTCACGGCGCTCATCGTCTGGACGCTGGCGCACGAGGCGCGGCACCGGCGGACGCGCGGCCGGGCCATGATCCTGCGGGCCACCAACCGGATCGCGGGCACCGGCAACAACCTGTTCGCCGTCTTCTGGACCGGCTGGTGCGTGCCGCTCTTCTGGTGCGTGCGCGTTTGCGAGTATTTCGTCTACGCGCCGCTGACCTGGACGGCGAAGCTGCCGAAATATGACCACCGCCAGTGGGTGGCGGTGAGCCGTCACAAGTTCGAGGGGCTGGTCGGCCACGACCGCATCTGGTGCCTCTACTGCGATTGGATGACGGGCATCTGGTCGCTCGGCAGCGAGATGCTGCGCAACGTTGAGAGCTTCTGGTGCCCGATTCGCTTCTCGAACACCGCCAAGTGCGCAAACTGCGCGGTCGACTTCCCGGACATCGAGAACGGCTGGATCGACTCGCGCGGGAACATGGAGGAAGTGGCGGCGGCGCTGAAGGCGCAGTACGGCGAGAACGGTGAGGTCGTTCCGCGCTCCTGGTGGGGCCATCCGGATCGCAAGCCGGTGCCGATGCGCGTGCGGGGAGAAGTCGTCACGCCGAAGGGGGATTCGACCAACGGCGCCCCGACCAACGGCGACGGCCCCGTGATGCACGCCACGGATGCGAAGGAGCCGGAGCGCCGGTGATACGCACCGCGACCCGCCCTTACCCGCCGATCGCATCGTTGACGCGGTCGATCATCGCCAGAAGGCGATCGCGCGGCTGGATGCCGTAGAAGAGCTCCCGGTCGAAAAGCTCCGCTTCCTCCTCCAGCCGAGCTGCCGCTTCGGACATCCGGTGCTGCCAGTCGCGGTAGGCGGTGTCCGTCTGCATCGCCGCCCGCCGCGCGTCGTGCATGCGATCGAAGACGGCGCGCCGGGCGTGGAAGTCGCCCGCGGCCTCGATCTCCGCGAGCCAGCGGCGCTTCTCCTGGCCCAGGGCGCGGTGCGCCAGCTCGTGCCCCTCGTGCTTCAGGCACGGCATGCAGACGCGCTCGCGGCCGAGTGACAGGGGGTGATAGAGCGTGGCGGTGGAGACCGCGAACGTCGGTGGCTCGAGGCCGAAGTAGTCGCGGATAAGCCGGTCGGTCACCTGGTCGTAATGTCCCCCGCCGATCCCGTGGACGAACAGGTCGCAGACGGCCAGGCGCAGGAACATCGTCAGCGACAGCGCCCGCGGCGACAGGCGCAGCCCGTGACGCCGCAACCAGGCGACAAGCTGCTCCGGCGCGTCCGGCGCGGTGGCGTAGCTAGTGAATCCGAAGCGATCCGCCACGCCGGCGGCTACCAGTTCGAACGAACCATCGCCGCCCGCTTCGACTTCGGCGCGCCAGCGGCGCCCGGCACGGATGTCGTCCAGCCAGAACGGAAGCTCGACGCGCTGCCCGCTGATCACGAGGTCGGGCATCGGCCGGTCGGGCGAGTCGATACCCGCCTCGCGGCGGTGCTCCGCCAACGCTCTGTTATATGCCGCGGCGAAGCCGGACGCGTCCGACGCCACGCCGCAGACGAAGGCGCTCCACGGCTCGCTCATCAGCAGTCCCGACAGCGTCAGGGACGAATACCGCAGCCCCAGATCCCAGTCGAGCGCGTGCTGGGCATTGGCGAGCATGGAAGGCAGATCCAGCGGCGCGATCGCGTCGCGCTGATCCACGAGGAACGCCCGGCATCTCTCCAGGAAGATCCGCGCCTGCTCGGAGGCCCGGCCATCGCTCTCCGCGTCTGCGGCGGCGGAGATCAGGTGGTCCAGGTGCGCCGGCGTCGGCGGATCGAGCAGGCCGCTCCACGCGGCGCCGTTGATGTGCGGGTCGTCGGTGAATGGCGCGGAGAAGCCGGGCCACTTCAGCTTCAGGTGCTTTGGCGCGTCGGTGTCGACCGCCACGTGCAGGGCCGCCCCGCCGCACGCCTCGGCGGCGGCGGCGATCACCGCGTTCTTGATCCAGACGCCCGGGTGATGAAGCTCGGTCTGGTGTCCCGTCGCAACGAGCGGCCCGACGGTATGTCCGATGAAGCTGCGCGCCGACCGGCGGAGTTCCGGGAGCGGGCGGCCGTAAACGCGCACGTCGGCGCTCTCCAGGTGCGCGGCGTTCTCGCGGATGAGGCGAGGCAGGTCCCGGGCGTCGGGCCAGATGAGCAGGGCGCCGTCCACCTTCGGCGCGGCCCACTGGCCATACTGCTGTTCACTCCCGGTTGCCGGTGGGGCCTTGTCCTCCATTGTCGCCTCCAACTCAGGCGGCCCGGGGACGGGCCCGACAGGGGACGTGACGCTCACGGACACGGCACGGCGGCTGCGGTCTCGAAGCTGTCGCGAAGGGCCTGGCGCAGCGCGAGGGGCACGGTCTCCGGCAGCGTCTGGAGCACATCGAGCTTCGCCTCGCGGAGCTTCGGGAGGTTGCGGTCGCAAAGCTCCTCACGCAGCACGTCGAGGTAGTGCTCCAGCCGGACCCGCGCGTTGTCGAGGTCGCCGGCGCGAACGTCGTGTCCGAAGGTGCGATCGACGTCGTTGTAGATCAGCCGCACCGGAATCTCCCGCACCCGCAGGCCGTCCGCCTGTACGCGCGGCCAGAGCTGGAGCGGAAAGGCGTAGCCCGGCTCCGAGAGTCGCAGCGCCACCGTCGGCTCCACCCGATGCGCCTTGAAGCCGCAGAAGCTGTCGGTAAGGTTCCAGCCGAACAGGCGGTTGAGCGTCTCGGTGACGATGAGGTTCACGGCCCGCCGCTCCGCAGGGGGCAGATCGTCGCCTGGATAGCTGGCGGCGTAGCAATCGCTCCCGCCGCGTGCCGGGCGGAGGTAGCGGCTGCCGCTGATGATGTCGGCGTCGTTCCTGGCGATCTCTTCGACGAAGCAGGGAATGTGGGCCGGGTCGTGCTGCTCGTCGCAGTCCATCGTGATGACCCACTCGTAGCCGCGGGCATGGGCATAGTCGAAGGCGTCGATGAGGCTGCGACCGTAGCCGGCGTTCTGCTCGTGCCGCAGCACGGCAATCTCCCCGCGCGCCTCGGCTGCGGCGAGCATGTCGAGCGTGCCGTCGGTGCTGCCGTCATCCACGAACAGCTTGTCGTACGGGTACTCGCGCAGCAGCTCCAGGACTCGACCGACGTAGCGGAACTCGTTGTAGATGGGGACGGCGATCAGGATCCGTTGCGGCGGCGCGGCGCCGTTGCCGGAGTCGGCATGCGGGTCGGACAAATGCACGTGGAGATGGTAGGCCGGGCCCCAAGCCGTCAGACCAGCGTCTCGGCATGCGTGTAGCGATCCACCAGAGGCGTCAGGAGGCTCACTGCCAGCAGCGCGATGAAGGGGCCGTATGCGACGCTCCCGTAAAGCTGGGCGATCGCCATCAGAGCCCCCAGCAGCAGCGCGTACCAGGCTCGCCAATGCCCCGCCAGCGGCCGCAGGCTCGGCAGCGGCGCCAGGAAGAAGGCGATGAACAGCATCGGCCCCGCCAGCAGCTCGTAGTGCACAAACGTCAGCCCCACGTCCCACCCGACCGCGTGGAAGCGCCCGGAGGGGAGCAGCCCGCCCAGGCCGGGAAACCAGGTCCAGGCCGGCCCCTCCTGCGTCACCGCCGCCGGGATCGGCGCGATCATCAGCGCCAGGTACGCCCCAGCGAGCGACAGGACGGGAATCCGTGCATCGGAGACGCCGCGGAAGATGAGGAAGAGCCCACCCGTGATCAGGGCCGCGGCGCTGCACATGCCGATCGGCGCAGGCTGGCCCATGACGATCAGGTCTTCCATCGGCGGCATCCGGTCGCGGATGAGCGACTCGAGGGTAAAGCGCCGCCGCTCCGGTTGCTCGAGGCCGACGGTGTAGAGCGAGAGCCGGCTGGAGGCGGGTATCTGCCAGATGGCGGAGGTCTCGTATGCCGCGCCGCGGGATACCCAGGGCTTGGCGGCGAGCTCGGCGACGGGTTCCCGCCGGTACTGGAGCAGGTCGCCCGTCGCGGCCGCCTCCCGTCGCAGCACGAGGTGCGGCGTGAGCGATGCCGCCCCGACGAGCACGACGACCAGCAGGTAGCAGATGAGCGCCGGGTTGATCCGCCCCCCCGCCGTGCCGCCGAGAAGCCAGTTGAGGGCGGCCAGCGCCAGGCCTGCCGCCGGCAGGACGGGCCAGAGGATGCCTGGCTCCGGGCCCTCCACGCCCGGGATGAAGTCGGCGGCCAGGTGAGCCGGCAGCAACGCCGCGAGCAGGAGCGCGAGCCAGAGCGTGTGCAGCAGGTGGACGTGGCGCCCCCGCCGGCCGACCAGGCGCCATGCCGCCCACCCTCCGGCGGCGCCGAGCATCAGGAGCAGTATGCACAGCAGCGCCCGCCAACCGAAGGCGACGACGCCGGCAGCGACCGGCACCAGCAATCCCGCCATGTGCACGCCGATGAACTGGCGTGCGGGGCTGGCGAATCGTTGCGACAGCGAGAGGGTCATTCCGGGGAGGGCGCGCGACGCCGGGTCGAAGTGTAATCACTCGGCCCGCCGGCGCGCGCCGAGTGCCTCGCCTGGCGACGCCACCGGCTCAATCGGTCGCGAGCAGCCGGACGAGCAGGCCCTTCTGGGCATGCAGGCGGTTGTGGGCCTGCGGGAAGATGCGCGACTGCGGCCCCTCCATGACCTCATCGCTGATCTCGAGGCCGCGATAGGCGGGCAGGCAGTGAAGGACGATCGCGTGTGACGGGGCGCAGGCGAGCAGCTCGGCGTTGATCTCGTACCCCCTGAACGCGCGCATCCGCTGTTCCTTCTCCCCCTCCTGGCCCATGCTCGTCCACGTGTCGGTGTAGATGACGTCCGCCTGCCGCACGGCTTCGCGCGGATCCGGGACGGCGGTGTAGTCGAGGCCCGGGGTGCCCGCGCGCAGGCGCGCGACATCCGCCTCCGGCAGATCGTAACCCGGGGGGCAGCAGGCGACGAAGGAGATGCCGAGCATGCCGCACGCCACCGCCAGGGAGCGCATCACGTTGTTGGCGTCGCCCACGTAAACCACGCGCCGGCCGGCGGGGTCGCCGAACTCGTCGCGGATCGTCAGCAGGTCGGCCAGCGCCTGGCACGGGTGGGCGAGATCCGAGAGGCCGTTGATGACCGGCACCGGCGACTGCGCCGCCAGCTCCTCCACGGTCTCGTGGGCGAAGACGCGAGCCATGATCGCGTCGCACATCCCGCCCAGCACGCGCGCCACGTCGCGCGGCGGCTCGCGGCTGCCCAGGCCGATCTCCGCCGGCTGTAGATTGATGGCCGCCCCACCGAGCTGCGTCATGCCCGCCTCGAAGCTGGCGCGCGTGCGCAGGCTCGGCTTCTCGAAGATCATCGCGAGGGTTCGGCGCTCCAGGACGGGTCGATTGCGGCCGGTGGAGCGAAGCTCGGCGCGCAGGCGGGCCGCCTCGTCGAGGATGGCTCGAAGCGAGGCCGGGTCGAGATCGGAGATTTGCAGGACGTGGGGCATTTCGCGGCGTGGCAGTCTACAGGGTATCGTTGAGGCCGGAAGCTTAGCCCGTCCGGTCCCGCAGGAGCGCCCGCGACGGGCGGATGAGCAGCGATGGCCCAGAGAGTTCATTTCGTCGATGTCCCCGCGCCCGACGTGATCTGGCTGGCTGCCGGTCACGGCGCCGGGGGCGATGCGCCGCGCGTGGTGCCCCAGGCACGTGCCGGCGCCTCGGTGCAGGCCGGGGCTGTCGTCGCGGGGCTCGAGCACACCAGCACGCTCGCCGTCACACCGCTGGCGGGCGAGGTGGGCCAGGCGCGGCGCGTGACCGACACCCGCGGCCGGCGGCGCGAGGCGGTGGCGGTCCTGGTGGCCGACGATGCCGAGACGGAGAAACCGGAGCACGACCGCCCGGCTCAGCTCGGCGCCGTTCGGCAGGAAGATCTTCCCGCCTGGATCGACCGCCTTGAGCGCGCCGGTGTCCGGGCGGACCGGCAGAACAGTCCGGACCTCATCGGCCAGCTCCTGTCCGCGATCCGGCGACCGATTGACGCGGTCATCTGCCATACCCTGGAGGCCGACCCCACCCTCCCCGTGCAGGTGCAGTGGGCGCTGCGTCACCCGATGGAGCTGCGCGACGGCCTGCGCCTGCTGGCACGGCTCACCGGCGCCCGCCGCACCACCCTGGCCGTCGCCGAGGGGGACAACCGCCGACTCTACCGGCACCTTCGCCGCTCCCTGCGATCCGACCAGCGTCCCGACGCCCCGCCGCCGAGCATCTCGCTCGCGGACATCGGGGAGGCCGAGAGCGTGATCCTTCCTTTCGAGCCCTCGCCTGCGTCCTCGCCGGGTTCTGTGCCCACGGAGGCTGAGGTGCCTATGCGGAGCACCGGGCGTCCCGCACCGCTTCCTCCGCAGCCGTTGGGGCTGAGGATCGTCCCGGTGCGCAACGCCTATCCGCAGGCGGACCCGACACTGCTTCTCTGGGCGCTGCTGTCGCGACGGCTGTCGCCGGGGCGACTGCCGACGGATTCGGGCGTCCTGGTGCTCGATGCGGTGGCCGCGGTCGCGGTGGGGAGCGTGGCGCGGGGGGCGCGGGTGGTCCGCCGCGACCCGATTGCTGTGCGTGACCACCGGCGCGACGTATCGCTCCTTGCCGAGGTCTGGCGCGGCTCGACGGCGTCGGATGTGCTGCGGTCGCTCGGCGTGCTTGCGGCGCCGGATGAAGCCATCAGCCTCCGCGCCGGCGACTTCCTGCGCGAAAAGCGCCTCCCGCCCGACTGCGTGCTGGATGGCGGGGAGCTGCTGCTGCACGTCAGCGAGCCGGAGGGGCTCCCGGTCGTGCCCGATCCGTGCATCCGTTGCGGCTGGTGCCTGGACATCTGTCCGACGCACGTTCATCCGGCCGGCGTGCTCGAGGCGGCGCAAACGCGCGATGCCGCCCTGGCCGAGCAGTTCGGGCTGGAGGCGTGCATCGAGTGCGGCCTGTGCAGCTATGTCTGCCCGAGCCGCCTTCCGCTGATGCAGGCGGCCCGGCAACTGCGGCGCAAGGACGGCGCAACTGCCGGCGCGTGAGCGAACGGCTGCTCAGAGCAACAACCGCTGGATGTCGTTGTACGTCACGAAGAGCACGAGGCCGACGATCAGCAGCAGGCCCGTGTAAAGGGCCGCCGTCTGCACTTTCGGGCTCGGGGGGCGCCCGGTGACCTTCTCGCTGGCGAGGAAGACCATGTGCCCGCCGTCGAGGATCGGGATCGGGAGGAAGTTCACGACGGCCAGGTTCGCGGAGATCATGGCGAGGAACCAGACGATCCAGTCCGGCCCCTTCTGCGCCAGCACCGTTCCGAAGTGGAAGATGCCCACCGGCCCGGTCAGGTTGCGCGGGCTGACGGTCTGATCCACCGTGACGCGCTTGAGCGTGATGTAGAGCTTCACGATCTGGTCACGCGTCTCGCGCACGCCCCACCAGAGCGCCTGGAGCGGATTGCGCGTCTTCAGCTCCGTCTTCAGCAGCACCGCGTCGCCCAGCTCCGGGTCGAACATGAACTGGAGCTGCGCCATCGGCTCGTGCGACGACACCTGCTGCCGCGTCGCCTCGTCCAGGTCCAGCGCGACGCTCCGAGGCTCCTGGTCCGCCGAGGCCACAGCAACCTCGACCGTCGTCTTCCCCTCGCTCACGGCCGCCTGGAGCCGCTCGTGCACGTCGAACCACGTCTCGACCGGCTCTCCGTCGACGGCCGTCACGCGCCCCTGCGCCGGGACACCGGCCCGGGCCGCCGGACTTCCGTCCTCGATTCCACCGATGATCGCGGGCCCGGTGTCCACGGTGGGTCGGAAGCCCAGCCCGTATTGATCCTCGGCCGGGTTGACCATGGTCACTTCCAGCCCTTCGAGCGTCTGCGTGGCCCCGCCGCGACGGACGACAACATCGACATTCTGCCCGCGCTTGCCGGCGGCGGAGAGGATGCTGCGCATCGCGTCGAAGGAGGGCAAGCGCACGGAGTCGGCGGTGCCGGAAACGGTGATGCGCTCGATGACGTCGCCGGGCATCAGCCTGCCGACGTTCGGCGAGCTGCGGGAGACGGAGAGCACCTCGATGAGCGGGAGGAGGCCGGCATAGGCATTCTCGTCGATCGCCAGCAGGCGCGGCGTCACCTGCCGCTGCTCCACCTGTCCGCCCAGCGTCCGGACGGAAATGTCGATCGGCCGCCCGTCCGAATCCGCCAGTGCCTTGTTGAAGATGTAGAAGTCGTCCAGCTCCACCGGCTGGCCCTGCACGGCGACGATCTGCTCGCCGGGGCCGACGACGAGCTGGTCGGGCGAAAGGAGCTTGCGGAGGGCCTCGCTGTCCTCGGTCACGAACTTCGGATCCACGCCCTGCAGCGCGGGGGTCGCGCCGATGCCGACGCCGACCATGCCGGCCGGCCCGGCGTCCGAACGCGGCGTCACCTCAACCGTCCGGCGAGCCGCCGGGTCTTCCGTTCCCGCAGGCTGGATGGTGAACGTCGCCGGCTCGTTCGGCCGGAGCAGCGCCGCCGAGATCGCGACGTTTGTCCACGCATACTGCGGCTCGTCGTTGATGGCGAGGATGGTGTCGCCGACCTTGATCTCCGCTTCGTGGGCCGGCCCGCCCGGGATCACGGTCCCAACCATCGCGGCGGGCGGGTGGTAGCCCCAGAAGAAGAGGACGGTGAAGAGGATGGCCGCCAGGATCACGTTCATGACGACGCCGGCGGAGATGATGACCATCCGCTTGCCGACGCTCTTGTTCATGTAGTGATCGGGCTCCGTGCTGGTCGTGGAGGCGACCATGTCCTCCTGCCCGTACATCTTCACGTAGCCGCCCAGGGGGATCCAGTTGAGGCGGTACTCGGTCGGGCTGATGCCCGCCGCCCGCTGGGGGTCGGTCTGGCGAATCTGCTCATACTCCGGCGTCGTCGTGCCGAAGCGCGCGCCCAGCCCCTTTCGCCATGCGACGACGGCGTTGCCGAAGCCGACGGCGAACTGCTCGACACGCACCCCCGCCCACTTGGCGGCCAGGAAGTGCCCCAGCTCGTGCCAGAAGATCACGAAGCCGAAGCCCAGCGCCACCAGCAGGAGGTTCAGGATGAAAATGACGTCCATCGGAACTCGATTCTAGGTTTCACCGGCAGCCGGGGCGGCCCGGAACAGGGGCCTCTCTACGAGCGATCCGCCAGCATGCCCGCCCGCTGGCGCGCCTGGGCGTCGGCCGACAGCAGGCACTCCTGGGAGGTCACCGGCTCGACCGGCAGTTGTTGCAGCGTCTCCTCGACCACCTCGCTGATTCGACCAAACCCCAACCGCCCCGCCAGAAATCGCTCCACGGCCACCTCGTTGGCGGCGTTCAGGATCGCGGGGGCCGTCCCCCCTGCCGCCAGCGCTTCCCGCGCCAGGCGAAGCGCCGGGAAGCGCACCTCGTCCGGCGGCTCGAAATGAAGGGTCGCCGCCTCGCGCCAGTCCATCCGCCGCCCGCCAGGCCGGCCGCGGGGGGGGCAGGGCAGGGAATAGCCGATGGGCGTGTTCATGTCCGG